>NZ_JAIQWX010000002.1 GCF_020164475.1 Pseudomonas sp. REP124
TCGACTGACACTCCATCGCGAGCAGGCTCGCTCCCACATGGATTGGGGTGTTTGGGGTTATTGCGACATGGCGTCCTTTTTCATGGCGTCTTTGCTCATGCTGTCCTTGGACATGGCATCTTTTTTCATGCCGTCCTTGGACATGCTGTCTTTCTTCATCGCGTCCTTGGACATTGCATCCTTGGACATCGAGTCTTTTTTCATCGAGTCCTTGTGCATCGCATCCTTGGACATGGCGTCCTTGGACATCGAATCATTGCTCATGGTGTCCGCGGCAAAAACACTGGCGGCGCCCATTGCCAGGCAGAGGGACAGTGCAACGGTGGTCAGCTTTTTCATGATGAAACTCCTTGAAGCTCAGTGTGTGGTCGAGCGAAAAATTCAGGCGGGCCTCAGCTGCCACCGAACCAGTTGTAGCCCTGGTCTTCCCAGTAGCCACCGCTGTAGGTGTTGCTGACGAAAATCGCCTGAATGTGTTTGGGGTTCTTGTAGCCAAGCTTGGTGGGCATGCGCAGCTTCATCGGGAAGCCGTACTCGCGGGGCAACACCTTGCCGTCCCAGGTCAGCGCCAGCAGCGTTTGCGCGTGCAGCGCGGTGGCCATGTCGATGCTGGTGTAGTAATCGTCGGCGCACTTGAAGCCGACGTATTTGGCGTCGGTGTCGGCGCCGATGCGCCTGAGGAAATCGCTGAAGCGCACGCCGCCCCAGCGACCGATGGCGCTCCAGCCTTCGACGCAGATGTGCCGGGTGATCTGATCGGTCTGCGCCATGGCGCGCAGCTCTTCCAGGCGCCAGCTGCGTTTGTCCGCCACCAGCCCGGAGACTTCCAGGCGGTAGGTCTCCTCCTCCACCGTCGGCGCCTCGTCGATGCCGTAGAAGGCATTGAAGGGAAACGGCCGGGTGATCATCGACTCGGGATAGGTCGGCGCCATGGCATTGGGGTTGAACAGCCATCCCTGGATCCGGTCATTCAAGCGCGACATCGACGACAGCGCGGTCTCGACGCTGTCGTTGTCGGTGATGTTGCAGCCGGACAACATGGCCACGCCACCGAGGGTCAGGCCGCGCAGCAGGAACGAGCGGCGGGAGCGGTCTTCGATCTGCGGCGCGAGGATCTTGCGGGCATCGGTCAGGATCGAGGACTCGTCCAGATCCGGGTTCTGAATGCGCTTTTTCATACGGGCTCCTTGCGACCGACGATCATGGCGAGCAGGGTTTTCGGGACCAGGGCGACCATCACCAGATGCACCGCGACAAAGACCACCAGCAGCGCCATCGCGATGAAGTGCACGTGTCGAGCTGAGTCGTAACCACCGAGCAATTCGCGCAACAGCGGGAACTGCACCGACTTCCACAGCACCAGCCCGGAGATCACCAGTAGCGTGATGTCGAGCATCACGAACAGGTAGGCGAAACGTTGCACCTGGTTGTAGTGACTGAGGTCGGCATGCCCGAGCTTTCCGCGTAACGCGGCCCACAGATCATGCAGCACGCCTTTGGGGGAAACCGGGAAGAAGCGCCGCTTCAGGCGGCCGCTGAACAGGTTGACGACGAGGTAAATCAGGCCGTTGATCGCGAGAAACCACATCGCCGCGAAGTGCCATTGCAATGCGCCCCCAAGCCAGCCGCCGAGAGTAATCGAGGCAGGAAAGCTGAAATCGTAGAGGGGCGAAGCGTTGTAGATCCGCCAGCCGCTGGTCACCATCACCAGCACCGCCAGGGCGTTCAACCAATGGGTGAGCCGTAGCCAGCGCGGGTGGCTGGCCCTGGGTTTTGCAATGGACTGCGACATGACCGGCTCCTTGTGGTTCGTTGTTCGATGAAGCGGAGTATGGGAGCGCGCAGATCGCCAAATCCTCACGTAAAGTTAAATTAATCGTGATAACTCCCCTCTTCGGAATTGAATCAAAACCTGTGGGAGCGAGCCTGCTCGCGATGGCGGTACATCTGTCGAATCCATGTTGAATGACAGATCGCAATCGCGAGCAGGCTCGCTCCCACAGTGTTGTGTGTGCATGGGCGGTAGTCCGTGAACAGCACAACTATGGTTAAATGCCGCCCCCGCAAATTCGCCATCGACGCAAACCCATGAACACCGAAGCCCTCGCCACTCTCCACCAACACCTGCTGACCGCCCTGGCTGCGGCCCCTGCCGAAACCCGTCGCCTGTTTCACGGCCGTGGCCGCTGCTGGCCGGGGCTGGAGCAGGTGACGGTGGACTGGTTGCAGGGTGTGGTGCTGGTGGCGTTGTTCAAGGAGCCGGAGCCTTCGCAGTTGGAGGACTTGAAACAGCTTTTGATGGCGATTGCTCGGACAGAGCAATGGGCACAATCCGGCGCCCACACCCTGCTGCTGCAACACCGCTACCTGCTGCAAAGCACCACCGAATGGCTGCTGGGGGATGTCATCGAGGAAATGACCATCACCGAAGGCGGGCTGAAATACCGGGTGGACCTGGGCCGCAAGCAGAACACCGGGCTGTTCCTCGACATGCGCTACGGCCGCGACTGGGTTCGGGCCAACGCCGAGGGCAAGCGAGTGCTGAACCTGTTCGCCTACACCTGCGGCTTCTCGGTGGCGGCCATCGAAGGCGGCGCCAGCTACGTGGTCAACCTCGACATGTCGAGCCCGGCCCTGAGCCGTGGCCGCGACAACCATCGGCTCAACGGCCATGACCTGGGCAAGGTGACGTTTCTCGGCCACGACCTGTTCAAGTCCTGGGGCAAGGTGATCGGCAAGGGCCCGTATGACCTGGTGATCATCGACCCGCCGTCGTTCCAGAAAGGCAGCTTCCTGCTGACCAAGGATTACCAGCGCGTGCTGCGTCGCCTGCCGGAACTGCTCGGCCCTCAGGGCACGGTGCTGGCGTGCATGAATGACCCGGCGTTTGGGGCAGACTTCCTGATCGATGGCGTGACCCGTGAAGCGCCAAGCCTGCGGTTCGAGCAGCGGCTGGAGAATCCACCGGAGTTTCCGGATTCGGATGTCGAGTGTGGATTGAAAGCGTTGGTGTTCAAGCTTCTGTAGGAGCGAGCTTGCTCGCGATGGTCGTCAACGATTACGCGGGCTGTCTGATTTCCCTTGGTGTCTGGTCGTCCATCGCGAGCGTGCTCGCTCCTACAGTGGAATGCGGTCAATTGTGGGAGCGAGCCTGCTCGCGAAAAACGTCTGGGCACCGCGGGCATTCAGACAGCCCGCGTAACCGTTGAACTTCATCGCGAGCAGGCTCGCTCCCACAATGGTGACCGTCAATGCGGCCGCAGGACCAGGGCAAACAGCTCGCCGTGCCCGTTGACGTTGAGCTTGTGATAGAGGTTGCGCCTATGCACTTTCACGGTCTCCGGCGAGATGCCCATTTGTTGGGCGATGGCTTTGCTGGAGAAGCCTTGCAGGATCAGGCGCGCGGTTTCGATTTCCCGGGTGGTCAGGCGGGCGTCGAAGCGGTCGAGCAAGGTCGCCATGTCCCCTGCTGCCGGTTCAGCGGTCGGGCCTTCCGGTGGCAGCAGTTGCAGGTGCCGGCGCATCGCGCTCAACACCCAGTCGCGCACGCACAGCAACCGGCCCTGCTCTTCGAGGCTGAATCGCGTTGAGCGCCCGAGGGACAGGCCGAGCACGGCGCCGTCGACATTGACCATGAACTGCAACTCATCGCTACCCACCACTTTGCAGAAGTAGCTGAGGTAATACTCGCTCTGCTGAAACTGGTCGGGCGCCACCGAGTCGAGGCTGTGCAAACCGTCGGCAATACCGGCGCAAACCGCCTGATAAAACGGATCGAGCAGGTACATGCCGGCGCTGTAATCGGCCAGTTCTTCCTGTTCGTCGCCGCTGCTCTGGTAGTCGAAATCGACCAACAGGCGCGGCACTCTCCCGGCCTGCATCAGCGCCACCAGTGCGTTGTCCAGCGGCACCAGCAGACGCAAGGTATCCACCAGCGCACGCCAGAACCCGTCCTCGCCCACCGCGCCGAACATCCGCGCCAGGCCCTGGTGCAGCGGCAACTCTTTGAACAACGCGTCCACGCACTACCCCTTTCGAGTAACCCATGATGGGAATGGGTAACGGCTACCCTGATCGATACGCTGCAAGCTCCTGAACATCACCGGCCGCAGCAGGCCAGGAGTGCCGCATCATGAGTGGTCACCGCTCGTATTTCAATCTGGGGTTGGGCGCGTGCCTGACGGTTGCGCTGTCGGCGGTGGCGGCCGAAGGCCCGACCGTTCACGTGTACAACTGGTATGACTACATCGGCCCCGACACCCTGCATGACTTCAAGCGCGACACCGGGATCCAGCCGGTCTACGACACCTTCGACAGCGCCGAGGTGCTGGAAGGCAAACTGCTGACCAGCCGCAGCGGCTACGACGTGGTGGTGGCCAGCAACTACAGCCTGCCGACGCTGATCAAGGCCGGCGCCCTCGCCCCGCTGCCCCGTGCCGACATGCCGGACTTCAAGAACATGGACAGCGACCTGCTGGCGAAACTGGCCCACAACGATCCGGGCAACCAGTACGCCGTGCCATACCTGTGGGGCACCAACGGCATCGGCTACAACATCGACAAGGTGCGCGCGGCGCTCGGCGACAAGGCGCCGGTGGATTCCTGGGACCTGGTGTTCAAGGAAGAGAACCTGGCCAAACTCGGCGAATGCGGCGTGGCGATGCTCGACTCGCCTTCGGAAATGCTTCCGGTGGCCCTGCACTATCTCGGCCTGCCGCCCAACAGCACCAACCCCGAGGATTACAAGAAGGCTGAGGCGCTGTTGCTGAAACTGCGCCCGCACATCGCCTACTTCAACTCGTCGAAATTCATCAGCGACCTGTCCAACGGCAACATCTGCGTGGCGGTGGGCTGGTCAGGTGCGATGCTCGAAGCCAAGACCACCGCTGAGCAGGCCGGCAACGGCGTGAAGATCGCCTACAGCCTGCCGAAGGAAGGCGCGCCGGTGTGGTTCGACACCCTGGTGCTACTCAAGGATGCGCCGCATCCGCAGCAGGGGCTGGCGTTCATTGATTATCTGATGCGTGCCGAGGTGATCGCTCCGGTGAGCAATCATCTGAACTATCCGAACGGCAATCGCAATGCGACGGCACTGGTCGCCGAAGCCACCCGCAGCAATCCGGCGGTGTATCCATCGACCGAAGCCCTGGCCACCCTCTTCACTCTGCAACCCCTGCCGCCCGCCACCGAACGGGTGCGGACGCGGATCTGGAGCAAGGTCAAAAACGGACAGTAAGCACACCACCTAACCCATGTGGGAGCGGGCTTGCCCGCGAATGCGGTGTTTCAATCGACACATGTATTGCCTGACACACCGCTTTCGCGAGCAAGCCCGCTCCCACAAGGGATCTGTGGTGTTTGTGAAGTAACTGATCAGCCAACTTTTTATGATGAGAACCCCCATGAAACCACGTGCCCGCGACCTGAACATCCAATTCGGCCAACTGCAACCCGGCCCGCTCAACGCCATCACCGACGTGCCAGGCGTGCGAGTCGGGCACAGTGAAGTGCGGGGGCGCACCGCACAGGGCCGTGACATCCTGACTGGCGTCACCGTGATCGAACCTCGCGCCGGTTCCACCACTGCGCAGCCGTGCTTCGCCGGCGTCCACGTACTCAACGGCAACGGCGACGCCACGGGCCTGGAATGGATCCGCGAGGCCGGCCTGCTGACCAGCCCAATCGCGTTCACCAACACCCACAGCCTGGGCGTGGTGCGCGACGCCCTGATCGTGCTGGACCGCGAGCAGCAGCGGGACGACGGGCGGCTCTACTGGAACATGCCGGTGGTGCTGGAGACCTTCGACGGCTTGCTCAACGACATCAACGGTTTTCACGTGAAACCCGAGCATGTCGCGCAGGCGGTGAACTCGGCGGTGGGCGGACCGGTGGCCGAAGGTAACGTCGGTGGTGGCAGCGGCATGGTCTGCCATGAGTTCAAAGGTGGCATCGGCACTGCTTCGCGACGGCTCGATGCTGACCAGGGCGGCTGGACAGTCGGCGCCATCGTTCAGGCCAACCATGGCAAGCGTCAGGAATTGCGTGTCGATGGCTACCCGGTCGGACGCTACCTCACGCCGGACGACTCGCCGTTCATCAAGGCTGCGCTGCCGCATCCGGGCATGGGTTCGATCGTGGTCTGCCTGGCCACCGATGCGCCGCTGCTGCCGCATCAATGCACCCGCCTGGCCCAACGCGCCAGCCTTGGACTGGCTCGCACCGGTGGCGGCAACGAGGACCAGAGCGGCGACATTTTCATCGCATTCGCCACCGGCAATTCACACGTGCCGCCTGCCGCCTACGAGCGCAAACGCGCGCCGACCACCGACCATCTGAGCATGGTCAATAACGATCACATCAGCGACTTGTTCCTGGCGGCCACCGAAGCGGTGGAAGAAGCGATCATCAACGCCCTGCTCGCCGCCGAAACGACCGAAGGTAATGGACATGCGGTATCGGGACTGGATGCGCAAACGCTGCTCAAAGCCTTGAAACAGGCCGGTTGGCCGGGAGAAGGAAACGTCGGAAGCTGACACTTGTGGGAGGATTAGACGTGCGGTACTTGAGGGCGATCCTGCATGTTCCTACGATGAAGTTGCGCAGCCGCTTGCTTGTCCAAGCCGTTGCGCAGGTGGTGAGTGTACTGAACCCCTATCAAGCTCACCGCCTGCTTCATGCGCATCTTGAGCCTCAATGGCTCCACTTCTCCCCATCAAAGAGCTTTGAGGCTCTTTTTTAATCCGACAGCCCGGCTTTTGGCCGGGCTTGGTGTTTCTGAACGTCGACTCAAATCCCTGTGGGAGCGGGCTTGCCCGCGATTGCGGAGTGTCAGGCAACATCAATGGCGACTGACACGGCCTCATCGCGGGCAAGCCCGCTCCCACAAGTTTTCGGGGTATTTGGACGATTTGCTAGACCAACCGCAACCGCGGCCCACTCACCGGCACCGCATCGTCCCCCAACCGCTCACGCACAAAATCCTGGGCCTTGCGCGTCAGTTGATCCAGATGCCGGTCGCGCTGCTTTTCCGCATCCTGCATCGCGCGCTTGCCGTTTTTCTGCAGCAGGTACGTATGAATCTGCCGCACCTCCAGCGAGCTGTAGATCGATGCCACGTCCAGCAGTGCCATCAAACCATCGCTGCCGTGATCACGGGTGTTCATCAGCACCTGGGTCGCGCGTACGCCCACCACCTGAAAACCCATCGCCTCGAAATACGGCACCTTGGCCACCGCACAAGTCAGTTCGGCATGGGGATAGCGGGCGAGCATCTCGCGCAGCATCCGCCGGGCAATGCCCTGGCGCCGATGGCCGGCGTGCACCGCCATATAGGCCACGCCGCAAGCCTCGGGATCATCCTTGACCGGCAAGTACAGCAGGAACCCCGTGACCTGCTCCGGGTCGTCCAGATCGGTGGCGACGATCAGCTCCACATCGATGCCCTTCGCCCCGTTCAGCGCCTCCAGATACAGGTGCACCTCAAAGCCGATCGCATATTGATAGACGTTGTAGAGCAGGTTGCTCGGCGGGATCGCGATCGCGCTGATGTCGGTCAGGTTGTCGA
This sequence comes from Pseudomonas sp. REP124, assembly GCF_020164475.1. GTDB lineage: Bacteria > Pseudomonadota > Gammaproteobacteria > Pseudomonadales > Pseudomonadaceae > Aquipseudomonas. The sequence goes on from NZ_JAIQWX010000002.1 coordinate 7,565, forward strand.
CCACCATCTGCAGGATCTGGCTGTTGATGTGCTCGGGGCACGGGGTTTTGTAGTGGGTGATCTGGGGCATTGCGGGCGAGAACTCCGGTTGCGGTGCGCCATATTAACCTGTTCTGGCTTGCAACTGGATTGGCCAGCCATGGCTGGAGCCCCGCATGCCGCGAAGTATCGTACTGGATTGAATGGCCTCTTCGCGGTCAAGCCGGCTCCCACAGGTTGGGCGTACGACACAAAACCCTGTGGGAGCGGGCTTGCCCGCGAAGGCGTCATTCGCCACACCGCCGAATCAAGGTCAGACCATCACCAGTCGTACGTCATCTCAACCGAAGCCACCCGCTCTTGCCCGTAGTAGCAACCGAACGAGTAGTTGCAGTCGGACACATACTCACGGTCGAAAATATTCTGCACGTTCAGACGGGTCTGCAATCCGCGCAGGCTCGGGTCGAGTTTGCCCAGGTCGTAGCTGACGGTGGTGTCATAGACGACCCAGGATGGCACGTCGAACGAGTTGGCCGCGTCACCCGGCTTGCGTCCGGTATAGCGGGCGCCGGCGCCGAACGTCAGGCCGTTGAGCGTGGCCTGGGTGAAGTGATAGTCGATCCACATCGACGCCGAGACAGGCGCCTGCGCCTCGTTGCGGTTGTCTTCGTTGCCCCAGGTGTCCTTGGTGTAGAACGAGTCCATGTAGCTGGCGGCCGCCATCAGGTCGATGTTATCCAGACTGGACTTGATCTCAAGTTCGACGCCGCGCGAGCGCACTTCCCCACTCTGGGACATGTAGTCCGGATAGTCGTCATCGCCCGTGAGCACGTTTTTCTGCTTGATCTGATACACCGACGCAGTGATCAGGGTTTTCTCGAACGGCTGGTACTTCACACCTGCTTCGTACTGTTCGCCTTCGGTGGGGTCAAAAGACTTGCCGCCCCGTTGCGGCGCCGCGGTGCCCAGCGTCGGCAGGAACGACTCGGAATAGCTGATATAAGGCGCCAGGCCGAACTCGGTGACGTAGGTCAGGCCAACACGACCCGTGAATTTGTTGTCGCGCTTGGCTTCGTGGGTCGAGGCGAGCAAGTCCTTGTTATCGATTTCCGCCCAGTCCTGGCGGCCGCCGATGGTCAGGATCCACTGGTCCAGCTTGATCTGGTCCTGCACATACAGACCCGTCTGGCGCAAGGTGTTGTCCCATTTCGTATCGAGTACTGGAACCACGCTGCTGGTGTCGAAGTTGTTCTTGCCATACAGATTGACCGGCAAAACGTTATAGGCGTTATAGCCATCGTACTTGCGGTTGAAATGCCGATAATCCACACCTGCAAGGGTGGTGTGCTCCAGGGCGCCGGTGTTGAATTTGTATTCCAGGTTGTTATCGATGGTGTAGGCGATGTTGTGCTGGCGCCAGTCAAGCTTGGTGCGATAGGCCCGGGTGTAGTCGGTCACGCCATCATCATCGGTGACGAAGCTGCGCAGGTAGAAGCCCTTGTAGCGGTCGCGCACGTCGGTGTAACGCGCTGTAGAGCGGTACTTCAGATCATCGCTGAGGTTGTGGCTGAAGTCGTAGCCGAAAACGTACTGGTCACGTTTGTAATCGTTGAAATTGGTGTCGCCGGAGAAAAAGTCGCGGTTGATGCGTTCGCCGTTGGGGCCGCGGTCGAGCGAGCCGATACGCGGCAGCGACTGGTAATCGGGCACGCCATCATCGCGCTGGACCTGCGCCAGCAAGGTCAGGGAGGTGTCTTCGGTCGGCGCCCAGGTCAGGCTCGGCGCCAGCAACATGCGCTCGCTCTCGTTGTGCTCGACCATTTCGTTGCCTTTGTCGGCCACGCCGATCAGGCGATAGCTGAACTGCTTCTGCTCGTCGATCGGCCCGCTGGTGTCGAAGGCACCGTTGACCCGGTTATAGCTGCCCGCCCCCAGTTTGACCTGGCTGCGCTGCTCGGTGGTCGGGCGCTTGGAGACCATGTTGATCAGGCCGCCCGGCTGATTCTGTCCGTAGAGCACCGACGACGGGCCCTTGAGCACTTCGATGCGTTCCAGGGTGTAGGGATCGATCTGCGGCGCGCCGCCGAGGCTGCCGGCGTACGGGATATAAGCGCCATCCAGATACAGCGGCGTCGGCGCGAAACCACGGCTGGTGATCTCGTCGGCGATTGAGTTGCGATCGGTGAAGCCACCGGTGTTCACCCCTGGCGTGTAACGCAGGGCCTGGGTAATGTTGCGCGCGCCTTGGACTTCCACCTGATCGGCGGTGACCACGTTGATGGTCTGCGGGATTTCCAGGATCGGCGTATCGGTCTTGGTGGCCGTAGCGCTGCGGGTGGCGACGTAGCCGTCCACCGGACCGTAGGCCGATTCCACGCCAACTCCGGTAATGCTGGTGGCCCCCAATTGCAGGGCCGCCCCCGCGTCCACCACCGGCAACAGCGAGTAGCTGCCGTTGGCATGCAGCACCGGCTGCAATTTGCTCCCGGCCAGCAATTGGCGCAGGCCCGCGTCCACTGAATAACGGCCGCGCAATCCGGCGGTTTTCTGGCCATTTGCATTGGCCGGCTCGAAGGACACCGTCACCCCGGCAGTGCCTGCGAACTGGGTCAACGCCGAGCCCAGGGGACCTGCCGGAATGTCGAATTCGGTTTCGCCCGTGGTCTGGGCCCACGCGGGCTGTGCCACCAGTGTCATGCCCAATGGGGCGACCAGCGCCATGCCCAGCAGCGCGCCGTGGATGGCGCGGCTTAAAGGCCTGACGGAAAGCTGGCGGGAAGAAATGCTCAGATGGGAGTTGCGAGGGGTCATGCAGTGTCCTTTTCGCCCGTTAGCGGTAGTGAATGACGGCGTCTATTTGCGCCTCTAACTACCAAGTCGAACGAGAATCGAAATCGATAACCCCCGGCTCCATAAATACAATCCCTGTAGCAGCTGGCGAAGCCTGCTGCTACACGAGCGGTTCCACGGTGGCCCAGAAGCGGCTGAATCGGCGGATGCGCACAGGCAACGTCGAGGTCAGGTTATCGAGGATGGTGTCGGTGCTGCCCAGGTGAAAGGCACCTGATATTCGCAGCGCTGCCACCGCCGGATCACAGCCCAGATGGCCGGGGCGGTATCGCTGCAATTCGTCGACGAAATCTCCCAGGCGCCAGTCATTGACCACCAGCATGTCGCGGGTCCAGGCATCGGCCTGGGGGTTGGCCGGTTGCAGAGCGTTGATAAAGTCCCGTCCGAAACTCAGTTGCTGACCGGCATCCACCCGCATAGCGGTAGCCGGCACGTTGGCCGCCCGTACTTCTACCGCATGCTCCTGCACACAAACCTGGGTCAGGTCTGCTTCGCGGCGCACAACAAAACGAGTGCCCAGCGCGCGGATGCTGCCTTCTGCGGTGTGGATCACGAAGGGCCTTCTGCGCTCGTCGCGGGCGGTTTGAATCTGGATTTCACCCGCCAGCAACCGCACTTCACGCAGGGTCTCGCTGTAGCGAATGTCCACGGCGCTGGCGGTATTGAGTTGCAACTGAGTGCCGTCGTCCAGCCGGATGCGGCGACGTTCGCCGGTGCCGGTGCGCTGGTCGGCCATCAAGGTCGGCAATGCAGTAGTGTTCCAGGCCAGTGTCCCCGCCCCGCCGGCCATCAACAGAATCGACAAGACCTTGAGCACATCGCGGCGTTTGGCCCTGGCGCTGCTCAGGATCGGTCGGACGATGTCAGGGGTCACCTGTTCCAGCTTGTCCTGGAGGCGCCCCAGGCGCTCCCATGCCTGACGGTGTCGAGGGTCACGCTCCAGCCAGCGCTGGTGCGCCCGGCGCGTGGTTTCACTGGGTGCTTCACCGCGCATGTCCACGTACCAGCGGGCGGCGGCTTCTAGTGTGGCGTAATCCAGCGGTTGAGGGTGCGCCACGTTTCAGTCCTCGATCAGCAACAGGCAGTGGGTCAAGGCTCGCACCGCATGTTTCTTCACCGTGGTCACCGAAACATTCAGGCGCCGGCCGATCTCGACGTAGCTCAGGCCATCGAGCTGGGCCAGCAGGAAAATCTCACGGGTTCGCTCACCCAGGCCGTCGAGCAGGCGGTCGATTTCCATCAGTGTTTCGATGATCAGCGAACGGGTTTCCGGGGACATCACGACCGGTTCCGGGATATTGGCCAGCGTTTCGAGATACGCCTGCTCAAGTGTGCGGCGCCGGAACATATCGATCATCAGGCTGCGGGCGATGGTACTCAGATACGCGCGAGGTTCGCGCAACTCAAAGGCTTTGCGCTGGGTCAGTACGCGAATGAAGGTGTCCTGAGCCAGATCGGCGGCATGGTGATTGCACCCGAGCCGTTTACGCAGCCATCCACACAACCAGCTGTGGTGCTCCTCATAAAGCGTATGCACGGCACGTTGCTGCGAGAGATCGGCAGAGGACATGGACAAGACCCGATACAAAAAATCATATGGTAATGACTCTCATTTTCACCCTTAACGCGTCAATTTTGCAACACCGGGTAAAACTGGGGCAGTAACCCCATGAAATAAGGCTTTTTCCCCCAGAAATGAGGAATATCCCCCACTTTCCCCAACAGCAAAAATACACACCTGGAAACAACTAACTAATTATCTTGAGCTTTCCATATAGGACTAAAGTCGGGCTCGCCCGTTGCATGGCACTTTGCACCCGCAGCAGCTGTCGTCCCGTTACGAGGATGGCGGGTTTCGCCGATTTGGCATGACGCGAGGGGTCCCGACATGAAACGCGCAAAACCGCAGTCCACATCAACCCGCTATGCACGAAGGTCCGGAGCGACTTGCGCAGCGATTCTCATCACCCTCGCCACGGCCAACGCCTCCCCTCTCGACGATGAAAGCCAGCCACCGCCAACGGACCCCTCGGCCTACTACAACCCACCCGCCAATGCGGTAGATGCAGCCGCAGCACTGGACGCCATCAACACTTATCCGGACGCCAACCAGGGCTCGATCGCCCTGCCCAACGGCGCGTACGGCACCCGCAAAACACCAACCACCGAAAACGTGCTGCCGCCCAGCCTGCAGACCTCGTTCAACTACCCCACCAACGGCAAGCCCAGCCCGTTGTTCGGGGCGCAGCCCTATACCCAGCAACTGCTGCTGTTCGAGGAGTTCGGTACGGAAAAACTCGACCCGACCCTGCCGGCGCCACCGCTGACCTTCCCGGTACCCACCGTCGGCCCGGCACCGCAGCAGGACCCGGAAAGCATCGCCCGTAGCGGCCCGTCCAGCACCGCGCTGGAAGCCTTCATGAAACAGCCCGGCCTTTACCCGTTTCCTACGCAGTACGCCAACTCCCTGGATCGCAATCCCTGGAAGAGCCAGATCGAAGCCTTCCTCAACCGCCATCCGGTGGGCTCGCCCGCCGAGGGTCGTCCGCCAGGAAAGGGCTGGTCGCATCAGCGCTGGAACGAGTTCTACCCGCAGGTCGCCTTCAAGACCGTGCAGGCCGGCGCCAAGCTCAACGGCGGCATGCGTGACCGCAGGCAGATGCACAACTATGCCGTGGGTGAGTTTGCCGCCAACGGCCTCTACTATCAGACATCGGACGTTCCGACGACCAAAGGCACGACCAAGGGCATCGACACCCGCTTCCACCCCAATATGCCGATCCAGAGCCACAAGGCACTGTGGACCTTCGACGGCACCTTCCCGCCGAAATTGTTGATGGTGCGCTACGGCCAGCCAGTGCTGATGCGCCACTACAACGCCCTGCCGCTCGACCCTGCCGCCAACATGGGCTTTGGCTTGCACACCATCAGCACACACGAACACAACGGCCACAACCCGGCGGAGAGCGACGGCTACACCAACGCGTTCTTCTTCCCGGGCCAGTACTACGATTACCGTTGGCCGATGCAACTGGCCGGCTACGACACCATCAACACCCGGGCCGAAGATCCGCGCGCGGCGTTTCCCTGCGCACCGGGCGAAACCCTGTTCGTCAACGACGCCACGCCGGGTATCAAGACCTGCCAGAACGGCACGATCAAAATCCGCGGCGACTGGCGTGAAACCATGAGCACCCACTGGTTCCACGACCACATGCTCGATTTCACCGCGCAAAACGTCTACAAGGGCAACGCGGTGATGATGAACTACTACAGCGCCATGGATCGCGGCAACGAAGCGCTCGAGGACGGTGTCAACCTGCGCCTGCCCAGTGGCTCGGCTTTGCCATGGGGCAACCGTGACTACGACGTCAACCTGATGATCGCCGACAAGGCTTGGGACAAGAACGGCCAGCTGTGGTTTAACCCGTTCAACACCGACGGCTTCCTGGGCGACCAGATCCTGGTCAACTGGCAGTACCAACCCACCCTGAAAGTGCGCGCGCGCAGTTATCGCTTTCGCATTCTCAACGGCTCGGTGTCGCGCTACTTCAGGATCGCCCTGGTGCGTGAAGTCGCCGGTAACGGCGGCGAATACCCAGGTCCTGCGGGCTCCAATCTGTCCTACACCCGGGTGCCGTTCCACATGATCGGCAACGACGGCAACATCATGGAACACGCCGTGCCTTTCGACGGCAGCATGGACCTGGACGGCGATGGCGACCTGCAGAACCACAACGCGATCCTGCCGACCCAAGGCATCGCCGAGCGCTTCGACATCATCGTCAACTTCGCGAAAAACGGGATCAAGACCGGCGACAAGCTGTACTTCGTCAACCTGATGGAACACCAGACCGGCAAGGGGCCGGAAGACGAACCGCTGAAACTGGCCGACGTGCTGTCCGAGAAGTACAAGGCAGTGATCAAGCTCGGCAGCAAGGGCCAGGAATGGGACAAGGGTGATCCGGTGGTCGGCAAATTCCTGCAAATGGTGGTGCAGCCTTACAGCGGCACCGACGTGAGCATGAACCCGGCCGATTACGAGCCGGCCAAACCCGGCAAGCCGGCAGGCAAAACCATGATCCCGCTGACCCTCAACCGTGACGATCCGACCGTCCAGGCCAAGCTCAAACTGGCCAGGCATCGCGAGTTCCTGTTTGGCCGCTCCGATGGCACCGACGAAGAGCCATGGACCATCAAGACCGACGGCGGTTTCGGCTACGCCATGGACCCACGCCGGCTCACTGCGGCTGCCCAGTTGTCCACCGGACCGACCGATGGCGGCTACAGCGGCGACGGCACCCTGGAAGTGTGGAAGATCAAGAACGGCGGCAACGGCTGGAACCACCCGGTTCACGTGCACTTCGAGGAAGGCATCGTCCTCAGCCGCGACGGCAAGGCGCCACCGGAATGGGAAAAATGGGCACGCAAGGACGTGTATCGAATCGGTGAGGGCATCGACAGCTCGGTCGATGTGGATATCGCGATCCGCTTCCGCGAATTCGCCGGGACCTACATGGAGCACTGTCACAACACCCAGCATGAAGACACCTCGATGTTGCTGCGCTGGGATATCGAGCGTCCGGGACAGTTCCAGTTGATGCCAACACCGCTGCCTGGCTGGGACGGTGTCACCTACGTCGCCACCGCCGCACTGCCAACCTTCCGCACCGGTGGCGACGGTAAAGACGATGATGACAACAACAAAAAACCCGTGGCCAACCCGGACAGCGCCACCAGCAAGAACGGCCAAGCGGTGACCATCAACGTGCTGGCCAACGACACCGATCCGGACGGCAACGTGCCGCTCAAGGTGGTGGGCCTGAATCAGCCGGACTCCGGCAAGGGCACGGTCACCACCGACGGTACCCGTGTGATCTACACGCCACCGGCCACCGCCCCCGGACCGTTCACCGCGACCTTCACCTATCAGGCCAGTGACGCCAAGGATGCCGTCTCGGAACCGGCGACCGTCTCGGTGGCGGTAACGCCAGCGCCGACGGTCAACGAAGACCTGGTGGTGAGCAGCGCTTCGGTCACGGTGCGCAGCAACAGCCGCTACACCTACGACCTGTCAGGGACTACGTCGCGGGGTTCGGGCAATACGATCATGGTGACGGTGACGACGATCGCAGGCCCGCTCAATCTCGGCGCCGCCACCCTCACGCCAACCGGCACCGGGGCTCGCTGGAAATTGACGGTCAACCTCAATGGTGCCGGCCCATCAGCGAGTCCGACCGCGACTATCACCTCGGGCTACGGCAAGACGGTGACCGCGCCAATCTCCGTGCGCTGATGTGAGTTCGAATGACGCCCGGTCCATGCAAGTGGATCGGGCGTTGAGATTTTTACTGGCGCCTTCGCGGGCAAGCCCGCTCCCACAGGATTTGTGTTTGAACACATGATTTTTGAACGGCACGGACCACTGTGGGAGCAAGCCGATTCGCGATAGCCTCACCCTGGCCTACAAACCCTTCACTCCGCAATCAGGTGATTTTTTTCACCGGGCGGTAGGTGCCAGTCAGGAAAATGTCCACCGGATTTTTCGGGCGATAGTTTCCGATCGTGGCGACTCGCTGCTGCACGCTGTCATCGAAGCACTCCTGGCCAAACGGTGTCTTGCCGATCGGGCGGAAATAACGCGCATTCAAGAGCCGGTAAGTGCCGCCAAGAAAACTTTCATACGAGTCGGTGATGTCGGCCAACACTTTGGGCGGCGGGGGAATTTTGTTCGGGTCCAGCTCCAGCCCGCAGGTTGCCGCTTTGTCCGCCATCCAGCGCAGCGGCACATCCGACAGATCATTGTTGGCATAGCCGCCGCCAACATTGGCGTGGGCACCGCAGAACCACACCTGTTCCATCACCTGATTGGGCTTGGCGATCGGGTCCCACAGGGTGCACTCGTAGTTGGCCCGGTTCTCGTCGATGGCAACGGCATGGAAGGCATTGCGCACAATGCCGCTGAGTTCGGTGTCGTGAAACTCATAGAACGTGTGGTTGAACCATTCGGCGGATTTGAAGGGAATGCCCAGCGCGCCGACCGTGTCCCAGACGCCCAGAAAATGAATGCCAATCTCCTTCGAGTAACGCTGGCGAAAGAACCTGGCGTTTTCCGTATCCGCGCTTGAATCCCGAGTGCGATACAGGCTGTAGGCTTCATCGATGTGCTTGACGTTTTTCCTGGTCAGCAGCCCGACATTTCGAATCAACCCCACCAAGCTGCGGGCCGAATAGGCTCCACGACTGAAACCGATGACGAAAACCTCGTCCCCGTCTTCATGAATTTTGGCCAGTTCCAGATAGCCTTGCTTGATGCGTTTCGACAAACCGACCCCAAAGGCGCCGCCTTCCAGCTTGTCGTACCAGTCAGTGCCCACCCCCGGAACATAAATGGTCTTTTGCACCGTGCCGTCGGTGTGTTTGGGCAACACGGCTTCCTGCAACTTGACGACATTGGTACTGGAATCGCCGTCTATTTCCGGCGCCTGATCAGGCAAATTCCAGGTTCCATCGAACGCGACCAGGATTTTCTTCGGCATCTTGTTCTCCCTGTGATATTTGACCGTTCACTGGCGAACGCTAACGCTGCGGCGCCACCATTCGAAACTGGATATTGATATCGTTGGAAACAACACTGTCGGCCCACTCGCCTTCACCGATCTTGAAGTCGTTACGCTTGACCGTCAGCTCGCCGGCGAAGATACCGACACCGCCCTCGGCCTTGAGCAACACGGGCACGTCCACTTTTCGCGTCTGCCCTCTGAGGGTGAGGTTGCCGGTGATTGTGTAGCGGTTATTGCCCAGATCCTTGACGCGAGTCGATTCAAAGACCGCCTGCGGATAAGAGGCCGTATCGAACCAGGCTGGCTTGGGCAGTTCGGTTTTGGCGTCTTCGCTCTCGACATTGATGCTGGCCAGTTCGATGGTCAGTTTGGCGTGGGCCGCATCGGGGTGAGCGGTGTCGAAGTCCAGGTCGCCTTGAAATTTGTCGAAGGTGCCGTAGACCCTCGAACCCATCTGGCTGTAGGTGAAGCTGATGGTGCTGGCCGTGGGGTTCACGTCGATGTATTCGGCGGCGTGAGCGCCGGCGACAGCATCGAGCGCAACGATAGCGACCACTGCGAAGAAACGCGGGAATCGAGGGTTCATGGAACACTCCGGGCCCGGACGCCCTGATAGGTGAAGTGTCGAACACAGCCATGCCAGCAACAGGAGGACTAAAGCAAAGATCGGCTGTTTATGCCAGTGAACATTGCGCTCACTCAGCGCTGGCTGGCACTCGCCTCGCGCTGCCACGCCCGTTGCAACAGATCGATTACTTCCCTGTCCGAGGTCTGGGAGAAATCCACGTACCAGTGCCCGATCGAGGTGAACCAGTCCGGGTACAGCGGGCAGACCAGCTCGTCCACTTCCCTGCGCAGCGTCTCGGCCGTTTCGATCGGCGCCACAGGCACGGCGACCACGATGCGCGCCGGCGCCTGCGTACGCACCGCGCGGATCGCCGCCTTCATCGAGGCGCCGGTGGCCAGACCGTCGTCGATCAGGACCACCACCTGCCCCTCCAGTTCAAGCGGCGGGCGCGAGCCGCGATACACCTGTTCGCGTCGCAGCAGTTCCAGGCTTTCCCGGGCCACCACGGCATCGAACCCGGCCTTGTCGATCGGGTGCGCGCGCAGTGCCTCTTCATTACGAATCAGGACGCCACCACTGGCAATCGCGCCCATGGCGTACTCCGGGCGGGACGGCACGCCGAGTTTGCGCACCAGCATCAGGTCGAGCCGAACACCCAGCGCCGCAGCCACTTCATAAGCCACCGGCACCCCGCCGCGGGGTAAGGCGAGGAGAATCACATCGGAGCGATGGGCGTATGGTCGCAGCAGCTCGACCAGACGCCGACCGGCGTCGGAGCGGTCCTGCAGGATGGAATGGGACAAGGGGTTCATGGAAACCTCCCCAGGCGATCAGGCCTGTCGGTTGACACCTTCCCCAATTTTGCTCCGACTGCAGAAAAACCACACCCTCCACCGCCGAGTCTTTGTAGGAGCGAGCATGCTCGCGATGAACGTGAGAACACCGCGGGGCATCAGGCAGCCAGCGTCATCGTTGACGACCATCGCGAGCAAGCTCGCTCCTACAATTGAACCGGGTGCACCCGCAAAAGTCAGGTCGGCTGCCAGACCGCCTTCGCGGGCAAGCCTCGCTCCTGCACCCCGATTTCTACTTCCCCACATGCCGCCCAAGGAAGTCCGCCACCAACCCGGCAATCTCCCCAGGCTTCTCATCCAGCGCAAAATGCCCGGCATCCAGCACATGCACCTGCGCCTTCGGCAGATCCCGCTGGTACGCCGCCGCTTCGGCCACATCAAAAGAGGGATCGAACCGGCCCCACACCACCAGCGTCGGCGGTTGATGTTCGCGCAGCCAGGCCTGCCACTTCGGATAACTGGCCACGTTGTTGCGATAGTCGTAGAACAGGTCGCTCTGGATATCCGCCTGCCCCGGCTGGTTCAGGAAATTGAATTCGTCGGTCCACAGATCCGGATTGAACACCTCGATATCCGGATTGCGCCCAACATGCCGTTGCTTTGTCGTGGCCAGCGAGAAAAAGCTCGCCCGCAACCCCGCCTCGTTCGCCGCGCGATCGGCCCAGAACTCACGGCGCTTCTGCCACAACGGCCCCAAACCATCCTCGTGGGACACCGCGTTCTGCACGATCAGCGTCTGCAAACGCTCCGGATGGGCCAGCATCATCCGAAAACCCACCGGGCCGCCGTAGTCCTGCACATACAAAGAGTATTTGTTCAGGCCCAGGGCCTCGGTGAAATGCACCATGACACTGGCCAGATGATCGAAGGTATAGGCGAACGCCTTGGAATCCGGCGCATCGCTGTGACCAAAGCCCGGATAATCCGGCGCCACCAGATGGTACTGCTGCGCCAGGCGCGCCAACAGCGGATCGTACATGCGCGAAGAACTTGGAAAGCCGTGCAGCAGCAACAAGGTCGGCTTATCCGGCGACCCGGCTTCACGGTAGAAAATCGTCAGGTCATCGACCTTGATACTGCGGTAGGCGACAGACATCTGTACCTCCGAATGGCTGGCCATTTGACCAGCGTAGGCGGCATTGGAGAGTGACAGGCCCAGGGCGCAACCAAGCGCCAGGGCGGACAGTAATTTGTTCATCGAAAAAGCTCGGGTGGAAGGTAGAGGTCAACCTTGCCATCGCGATGTATCAGGCGATCCGGGCCTTTGTAATTGCCTGTATGTTCGGGGGCGATCTTACACAGCGATACACACCGAACTGTTTACACCAACCGCTCGATCTTCTGGTGCTTCCACACCAGCTTGTAATACAGCGTCTGCAGCACCAGCATCCCCAGATACGCCACCGGAAACGCCATCCACACCCCTTGCAGGCCGAACCGTGCATCCAGCAGATAAGCCACCGGCAGTTGCACGCCCACCACGCAGATGATCGAAATCATCACCGGCACCATCACCGTGCCACTGGCGCGCATGATGCCGCCGATGATCGCCTGGAAGCCGAACACCAGCAGGCTCCAGAGCATGATGTGCAGCAGATGATCGGCCATGCTCAGGGTCGATTCCTCGGTGAGGAACGAGCCCAGCAGCCAGTGCGACAGCAGATACCCCAACACCACCAGGCCACCGGTCAGGCACACGTTGATCAGCAAACCCGTGCGCAGAATCGCGCCGATGCGCTCGATGTGCCCTGCGCCGATTGCCTGGGCGCCGAGGATCGATGCGGTGATGGCAATCGACAGCGCCGGGAACTGCACGTAATTGACGATCTGCGTCACCGCACCATAAGCCGCCGTCGCCTGGGAACCGTGCTGGTTCACCAGCGCCAGAATTACCAGTTCCGACAGCGACAGCACCACCATCTGCAGGCCGGTGGGCAGGCCGATGCGCAACACCTTGCCGAGGATCGCCCAATCCAGCTTCATCGCCGCGAAGAACTCCCGGTCCGGCGCCATGGGATGGCCCTTGCGAATCAGCCGCCACGCCAGCCAACCCATCGCCGCCAGGTTGCCCGCCAACCCGGCAAACGCCGCGCTCTGAATCCCCAGCGGAGGAATGCCTAGCCAGCCGCGTATCAACGCCGGCGTCAGCGCCAGACCGATCACGGTCGACACCACCAGCGCCAGCAACGGCGACAGGGTGTCACTCACCCCGCGCAACAACTGCGTGAATAGCACGAACACCAGCAGCGACGGCATGAACCACAACATCACATGGGCATAGGCCACTGCATCGTCCAGCACATCAGCGGGCGTTCCCAGGCCCATCAAAGAAGGACGCGCAAAAATACTGCCCACCACCGCGGCTACCAACCCAATCAGCACCCCCAACATCAAGGTTGCGCCAGCAATCGCCTTGACCAGATGCGTTTCCCGCGCGCCCCACGCCTGCCCGATCAACACCCCCGCGCCCGCCCCCAGGCCTATGACCAGGGCGATGAAGAAGAAAATGATCGGAAACATGCCCGACACAGCCGCCAGCGCCTGGGTGCCGAGCATCTGACCGATGTAGATGCTGTTGACCGTGCCGGACATCGATTGCAGGAAGTTCGACAGGACCATCGGGGCGAGGAAAAGCAGGTATGTGTTCCAGAGGGGGCGTTGGGTGGGGGTTTGCATGGATAGAGGTCCATCTCGCCGGTTGGGATGCGGATTAGAGGATAGCTTCGGTGAGTTGGGGTTGGGGGGCAACGGGGAACTTTGGGGAGATGTTTATAATTCTGGGAGAGTGTGAAGGATCTGAGGGCTAATCGGGTTGTAATTTGATGCAGGTGATAGGGTGGCGCTTGCGAGCGCGGGTGAAGGGCTAAGTAAAAACGGGCGCCTTGGTGGCGCCCGTTTTGTCACAAGGTCTGAACCTGGACGGTACCCGCTTGTGACTCCGCGGCGATTTCATCAATTCGAGGCATTGCGCGGATCATCGTGTTTGTCGATGTACTCGATCCCCAGCGGCCCGGTGCCGTAGACCTGGGAGATGTACTCGCCCGATCTGGCCCAATGAAAATGCGGGGTGTTGGCCGGAAGGATTACGACGCTGCCCGGACCATAGGCAACCAGTTTGTCCGGATCGAACACGGAACCGAAACCGATGTAGAACACGCCGGACATGACGGTGTAGATGCGGTTTTCCGGGTGGACATGGGGCATGAGCTTGATGCCGTTGGGGACTTTGACGCGTACTACGTAGGGTGCGGGTTTGCCGGGATCGCCGGCGATGACCGCGAGTTTTACTTCTTTGGGGAAGGCCGGAAAGCTGCGCCATTCCACATCTTCGTTGTGGATGGAGCCGGTTTTATCCAGTGGCAGGGGTTCCGCCTGGGCCAACGGGATGGTTGCGCTTGCGGCGAGGAATGCTGCCAATCCTGCCGCTTTAATCATGCTCTTGATCATTGAAGACACCTGCTCCGTCAAACTGTTTGGGTCACTGTATTTGCGAACGGTGTTGGTGATAACGGTGCGTGGGCGCATTACTGTTGATACGCAATGTAATCAATGGATTAACCGCATTCCCCTGTAGGAGCGAGCACGCTCGCGATGGTCGTCAACGATGACGTTGGGCACCTGACACCCCGCGGTGGCTTTGCCTCCATCGCGAGCAAGCTCGCTCCTACAGGGTATGGGTTATCACCGGGACCGGTGGTGTATCTGCGGCCCTATCAATCCCGTCGATGTTCACAATCACCTCAATGAAGTTCTCTTAAAAATCCTGCGGCGTAACATCTGCTCCATACCAAACACATTTCACCCGGAGCACACGATCATGAAACGCCAAACCATCCTCAGCATCGTTTTCTCGGTTTTCGCAGTGAACGCTTTTGCCGCTTCTTCCGCTCAACCTGTAGTCGCCGAAGGCGGCTCGGATCGGCTGATCGAGAGCCGTGTGGCTGAAGGTGGTTCCGACCGTCTGCAACAGAATCGTGTTGCCGAAGGTGGCGCTGATCGCCTGCTGGAAAAACGTAATGCAGTAGCTGCTGATGGTTCGGATCGTTTGAAAGGTAACGAGGTTGCTGCTGACGGTTCGGATCGTCTGAAAGGCAACACTGTCGCTGCCGATGGCTCTGACCGCCTGAAAGGCAACACCGTCGCCGCCGATGGCTCCGACCGCCTGAAAGGAAACACCGTTGCAGCCGATGGCTCTGACCGCCTGAAAGGCAACACTGTCGCCGCTGATGGCTCTGACCGCCTGCACGGCAACACCGTAGCAGCCGATGGTTCCGACCGCCTGCACGGTAACACCGTCGCCGCCGATGGCTCCGACCGCCTGAAAGGCAACACCGTTGCAGCCGATGGCTCCGACCGCCTGAAAGGCAACACCATCGCCTAAGCTCTTCGCCTCACCGCAACACCCGCAAAAAGCCCGGTCTGATCAGCCGGGCTTTTTCGTGTCCGCCCTCCTCCGAACGACCCTTGTCCTGCCAATCGGTGAGTCGAAACCGTCACCCCAAAAACCTGGTACCAGCAGAAACACATTGACATATCGGTAAATTCCGATATCGTCGCGCCATGGAAATGCTCGACGTATTCAAAGCCCTCTCGAACCGAACTCGCCTTGAAATCCTCAAAGGCTTGAAGGATCCCGCGAAAAACTTCCCTCCACAGGATGAAGGGGACGTTCTCACGGTGGGCGTGTGTGTCAGCAGTATTCAGGAAGGCGTCGGACTGTCGCAGTCCACGGTGTCCGATTATCTGGCGACGCTGCAACGAGCAGGCCTGGTGGAAGTCAGGCGCATCGGGCAGTGGACCTACTACAAGCGCAATGAAGCAGCCATCAGCGCCCTGGCCGAGCTCATCGGGAAGGAGCTTTAATTTTTCTTCACATCAATACATCGGCATTTCCCGATATCCCTTTTTAACGAAGCGAGGTTCTTCAATGACACCAATGACATAAAAACCACCGTAATTTTCCACCTCAATACATCGATAATTCCCGATATCCCTTTTTACCGAAGCGAGACTACTCAATGAAAGCGATGATCCTCAACTCATTCGGCGGCCCGGAATCGTTCGAGCTGCGCGACGTAGCCAAACCCGTGCCGCACGCCGGACAAGTTCTTGTGCGAGTACACGCAACCTCCATCAATCCGCTGGATTATCAGGTCCGACGTGGTGACTATCCCGACCTGGTGCCCCTCCCCGCCATTACCGGCCACGACGTCTCTGGCGTCGTCGAAGCCGTCGGCCCGGGCGTGACGGCCTTCGCACCGGGAGACGAAGTCTGGTACACCCCGCAAATATTCGAAGGTCCGGGCAGTTATGCCGAGTACCACGTTGCTGACCAGCGCATTGTCGCGAAGAAGCCTGCTTCTCTGAGCCATCTCGAGGCGGCCAGCCTGAGCCTGGTTGGCGGAACGGTGTGGGAAGCCCTGACGGTGCGTGCGGTGCTCAGGGTGGGAGAAAGCATTCTGGTGCACGGCGGCGCGGGTGGCGTCGGTCATGTGGCGATCCAGGTGGCGAAAGCCATGGGCGCCCGAGTCTTCACGACCGTGCGCGAAGCGAACGCCGAGTTCGCACGACGCATGGGCGCCGATGTGATCATCGACTACGAAAAGGAGGATTACGTCGACGCCGTCATGCGGGAAACCGACGGGCGCGGCGTCGATGTCGTGTTCGACACCATCGGCGGCAACACGCTCTCGCGCAGCCCCGACGCCCTCGCGCAACTGGGTCGAGTGGTCAGCATCGTCGACATTGCCCAGCCGCAAAACCTCGTCCAGGCCTGGGGCAAGAACGCGAGTTACCACTTCGTGTTCACCAGACAGAACCGCGGCAAGCTCGATGAACTGAGCACTCTGATAGAGCGCGGCCAGCTGCGGCCGCACGTGGGTGCCGTCTACTCCCTTGCCGACATTCCCCTCGCCCATGCCCACCTGGAAAGTCCCAACAATGGCCTGCAAGGGAAAATCGCGATTGCCGTCGTGCCCTCTGCTCAACAAGCACTTAACTGACCTGGAGAAAACGCCATGATTTACGAAATCGCTCTACTGCCCGTTCACAACCAGCATATCGAGGGGTTCAAACAGGCTTTTGCCGAGGTCGCGCCATTGCTCGTCCGTGCCAAGGGTTACCGCGGGCATTTGCTTGCGCAGGGCATTGAAACGCCCGGGCAATTCAATCTGATCGTGCGATGGGAATCACTCGAGGATCACACGCCGGGTTTCGAAGCGAGTGAGGATCATCGGGTGTTCATGATGGGTCTGCAGGATTTTTTTGCAGAAGAGCCGACGGTCTATCACGTTGAAGGACCGGCCTTCACCATCGGTGACAGCAGCGCCACGTAAACCATTGTAGGAGCGAGCTTGCTCGCGATGGACGGAGGGACGACGCAGGGTGTCAGGTGCCCAACGTCTTCGTTGACGACCATCGCGAGCAAGCTCGCTCCTACAGATTTTCGAACCTCGGATTTATGGCCACCACAGCTCCCACAATTGGATCGCATACATCCCAAAAAATCAGGCCGCCTGCGGACTAATTTCCACACACCTCGAACTTGAAATACTTCTCCTGCAAGCGCTTGCAAGTGCCATTGGCGTTAACCGCGGCGATCGCTGAATTGAACTGTTCCAGCATGGCCTTATCGCCCTTGCGCACCGCGATACCATTGCCTTCGCCAAAGTATTTCGGGTCATCGTAGTCAGGTCCGACCACGGTATAGCCCTTGCCCGCGTCGGTGTTGAGGAAGGCTTCATAAACGTTGACGATATCGGCCAGGCCCGCGTCCAGGCGGCCGGCCACCAGATCGAGGAACAGTTGACCCTGCGATCCGTAGCGCACGACTTCTATGCCATTTGGCGCAAAGACATCGGAGGCGAAGCGGTCGTTTGTGGTCCCTTGCTGGACCCCGACTTTTTTGCCTTTGAGGTCGACCAGCGGATCGTTGATGGCAACGCCGGACTTCATGACCAGCTTGGCCGGCATGCTCCGATAGTACTGCTGGGTGAAGTCCACGGATTTGAGGCGCTCGGATGTAATCAACATAGAAGAAAGAATGGCATCGATCTTCCTGACTTTAAGCGACGGAATAAGCCCGTCGAACTCCTGATCCACCCACACGCATTTGACCTTCATTTCTGCGCAGAGGGCATTGCCCATGTCGTAGTCGAAACCGGCAGTGCCGCCGTCGGTTGTTTTGTAGGAGAACGGTGGATAGCTCGGTTCAATGCCGATGCGCACGGTTTTTTGCTCTTCCGAGACTGCCAGTGTCGAAGTCAGGGCGAGCGCGAAGAGGCCGACCAACTTGATCATGCTCATGATTGAGTTACCTGTTTTTATTAGGATCAGTGAATGGATGAACATCCAGACGCGTCGAATCGCGGTCTCACTTGCAAAGGTTGTAGGCGCCGCCCTCCCCCCATGAAGCACCCAGCACATTCAGGATCATTCTGCCGGCGGTAATGCAGGTGATGCCGTTGCTGGCATCGAAACCCGGCGCCACTTCCACGACATCCATCCCCACCACCTTGCAATCGCGCGACACGGCCCGCAGCAGCGGTGCGATCTGATCGAACCGCAAGCCACCCGGCGAAGGCGCCAGAACGCCAGGCATGCCGGAAGGGTCCAGGCCATCGGCGTCGACGGTGATGTAGACGGCCGCGCCTTTGGGGATGGTCTCCAGCACCGGTCCGATTCCAGCGGCGTGAACCTGCTCCGCAGTGAAGATCCGCGATCCGTACGCCTGCGCCGCGGCAAATTCCTCACGCCGGGCGCTGCCCGTTCCGCGCATTCCGATCTGCGTCATCCCCGAAATCCATGGCTTTTCGCTGGCCCAGCGCAATGGACTGCTGTATCCGCGGCGCACGCCATTGACCTCGGCGCGCCAATCCAGATGGGCATCGATGTGCAGGATATGCACGGGGGTTTGCAGAACGGCCAGGGCATCCAACGCCGGAATCGTGACCCCATGATCACCGCCGAGAATGAACACCTGCGCGCCGTCGCCCCAGAGGCCGGCCAGCAACTCGGTCACCTGTGTGGCGTGTTCGTCGTAGCTGCCGTGGGTCCAGGGCATGTTGCCGTAGTCGACGCAGTGGGCCGGCAGCAGGCTGGACAGTTCTGCGCCCAGGTCGAAATCCCAATGCGCCTGGCCATCGCAGAACTGGCCCGATTGCCAGCGGATGGCATCCGGCGCGCGAGCCTGATCGTTGGGGTGCGGGTTGCCGGGATAAGGTTCGCTGTGGGGCAGCCCCAGCAACGCCACTTGGGTCGGCTGGGTCCGCGGGTTCGTTGCGACAGGCCAGTTCAGAAAAGGACGAACCGGCGCGTGGGTGGTGTGCATGGTCATGATTCGAATACTCCTGTTGAAGCCGTGGCGTGTGGTCCAGGCACATTGAGTAGACGGAATCGCGCGAGTATCCTCCAGCTAAATAAATTAGCCTGTCTTTAAAAAAACTAAATCAGAGGCAACATGCTCGACACTCGCGATTTGATGACATTTCTGGCGGTAATCGAGGAAGAGAGCTTCGAGGCGGCCGCCCGCGTGCTGCATGTCACGCCGGGCGCCGTGTCCCATCGGATCAAGCAGCTGGAGGAAAGTGTCGGGACATTGCTGGTCAAGCGACTGTTGCCGACCCAGGTCACCTCCGCCGGCGAAGTCGTCCTGCGCCTGGCGCAACAGGTGCGGATGCTGCAGATGGATACCCGGCAGGAGTTGAGCGAGGCCAACAGTGCGGTCAATGCCCGTCTCACCATTGCCCTGAACGATGACTCACTCTCGACCTGGTTTCTCGCGGCCATTCTTCCCGTGATCAGGGCCCATGACGTCTCGCTGGATTTGCGGATGGGCGATCACGAACACACCAATCAATTGCTGCGCGACGGCACCGCCATTGCCGCCATCACCACCGATCCAAAACCGGTCAGGGGCTGCGTCATCAAGGCGATCGGGGCCATGCGCTACAAGGCCGTGGCGACCCGGGAGTTTCAGCAGGAGTACTTTGCCCAGGGCTTCGATGAGCAGGGTCTGGAACGCGCCCCGACCATCCTTTTCGATCGCCAGGACACCATGACCGACCGCTTCTGCCGTCAGCTGTTCGGCCAGACATTCCAGATGCCGGTGCATTACATACCCAGCTCCCGCAGCCTGATCGACGCGGCAATCATGGGACTGGGCTGGTGCATGGCGCCGGAAAAACTGATCACGGAGGACTGCGCCAGTGGCCGCCTGGTAGAACTCGCTCCGGACCAGAGCCTGGACATCGAGTTGTTCTGGCAAGCCTTCAAGCTCAACACTCAGCTGCTCAAGGAACTCACCCAAAGCATCTCGATTTCAATCGATGCCGGTTAACCGGGACTGCCGGCAAGCCATTCGATCAACTCAAGGACTTCAGGCCGACTCCTGGTGCTTTCGCTGCAGACACAGTAGTAGTTGTGCAGCGCCGGCACGCTCAGGGTAAAAGGCTGGACCAGCCGGCCGTCGTCAAGGTCCCGGGCCGATACCACCTCATCACTCAGGGCGACGCCAAAACCGTCTTTCGCAGCTTCGAGCACCATGCCGAAGTCTTCGAAATGAACATCGGTGTATTCGCGGTCCTGACCACCGGCTTCAGTGAGCCAGCGCCGCCACTGTCGCCCGTCGTCTTCGTGGAGCAAGCGATGATGGGCAAGGTCGCTGACGTGACGCAGCGCCCGGTCTCCACGCAGAAGCTGGGGACTGCACACCGGCGTCAGGCGGATGCCGTGCAGAAGGCGCCACCAGTAACCCGATTCCGGAGGCGTTCCGTAAGACACGGCGAGGTCCGCTCTACGCCAGTCGATGACTCCGAAGCCGCTTTCAGTGATGACCTTGAGTTTGATGTGGCGGTTCTCATCCATGAACCTGAACAGGCGTGTCGTCAGCCAGCTGAGCCCATAACTGCCCGGAATGGACAGGGTCAGGTGCTTCACGTCGTCGGGTTTGATGTTCGCGCTTCGGAGGACCGATACCGCCCCGCCAATTTCCCTGATGGCGCTGGCCACATGCTTTTGCAGGACCCTTCCACTGTCGGTCAGCACCAATTGCCGCCCCTGCTTGACCAACAGTTCCACCCCCAGGCTGGCTTGCAGGGCTTTCAACTGCTGGCTCACGGCCCCGGCGGTGACATGCAGCTCATCCGCCGCCGCACTGATATTGCCCAGCCGCGCAACGCTCTCGAAAACCTTGAAACTGTGGAGGGGCGGTAAGCTCATCGGTAACGGCCTGATATTGATGGTCTGGCAGGTAATAACTGATCCCTTGAACCTCGTCAACGGCATGTTTGACGGGACCCCATAAGCAACTGTTTAGATTTTCTAAATATAAAAACCTCAATATTTCTCGATTGATTAACACTGGCACATTGGTTTGACTGAGGGCTCTACCACGAGGAAGTTTCACCCATGAAAACCAATAATAAAAAGCTGGCAGTTGCTCTGACCCTGATGGCGGCGTTTACTTTCAACGCCAGTGCAGAAGACACGCCAAAAGAGAACTCTGCTTTTGTCGTGCATAAACTAAGCGACAGTCTCTACGCCATTGGTGAACCAACTTATTACCAGGCCAACTATTCCTACCTGATTGTCGGCAACGACAAGGCCTTGATGCTGGACGCTGGCGCCAATCAAAAGGAAGACATCACCAAAATCGTCAAGTCGATTACCCAAAAACCCGTATCCGTTCTGCCGTCGCATTTGCACTTTGACCATATTGGTGGTCTGCACAACTTCGACAGTATCTATTTGCTCGATACCGAATTTACCCGTCAATTCAAGCAGAAAGACGGGCTCTATCACGTGCCCGAATCGGTTTACCTGGGTAACTTCGATAAATTCGTTCTCGAGCCGTTCAAGGTTTCACGACTGGTCAAACCCAATGATGTGATTGATCTGGGCGGTGTCGAACTGAAACTGCTCGGCACGCCTGGGCACACTCAGGATGAAGTGGCGCTTTATGATGAGAAGAACAATGTGCTGTTGTCGGGTGATCATCTTTATCCGTCATCGCTGTTTGTTGGCAACATGAAGGATTATGTGGATTCGGTGTCGGCAACGTTGAAGGTGATCAATAAGGACACGGCGATTTACG
Organism: Pseudomonas sp. REP124; assembly: GCF_020164475.1. Taxonomy (GTDB): domain Bacteria; phylum Pseudomonadota; class Gammaproteobacteria; order Pseudomonadales; family Pseudomonadaceae; genus Aquipseudomonas. The sequence continues at coordinate 29,471 of NZ_JAIQWX010000002.1, forward strand.
GTGCTCATGCGGGTACGGACCCAAAGCAGGTGCCGAAAATGACGTATGAAGAAATCGTGCTGATTCGCGACAAGATGCAGGCTGCGCAGGACAAGAGTGCAAAGCCTGAAGCGGTTCCAAGTTCCGATCTGGTTAAAAACGCGAATCTTTATAATGTCGACGACCAGGTCACGATACTGTCCGACATCGAATTCAAGGATGGTAGGAAATACGGATATTGATTGATGCATTTCTGTAGGAGCGAGCACGCTCGCGATGGTCGTCAACGATAACGTTGGGCACCTGACACCCCGCGGTGGCTGTGACTCCATCGCGAGCGTGCTCGCTCCTACAAGGGACGGGGTATCACCGGGACCAGTGATGTATCTGCGGCCCTATCAATCCCGTCGATGTTCACAATCACCTCAATGAAGTTCTCTAAAAAATCCTGCGGCGTAACATCTGCTCCATACCAAACACATTTCACCCGGAGCACACGATCATGAAACGCCAAACCATCCTCAGCATCGTTTTCTCGGTTTTCGCAGTTAACGCTTTTGCCGCTTCTTCTGTCCAACCTGTAGTCGCTGAAGGCGGCTCGGATCGGCTGATCGAAAGCCGTGTGGCTGAAGGTGGTTCCCACCGCCTGCAACAGAATCGTGTTGCCGAAGGTGGCGCTGATCGCCTGCTGGAAAAACGTGCAGTAGCTGCTGATGGTTCGGACCGTTTGAAAGGTAATGAGGTTGCAGCTGACGGTTCTGATCGTCTGAAAGGCAACACTGTTGCCGCCGATGGCTCTGATCGCCTCAAAGGCAACACTGTTGCCGCCGATGGCTCCGACCGCCTGAAAGGTAACACCGTCGCCGCTGATGGTTCCGACCGCCTGAAAGGCAACACTGTTGCCGCTGATGGCTCCGATCGCCTGAAAGGCAACACCATCGCCTAAGCTCTTCGCCTCACCGCTACACCCACAAAAAAGCCCGGTCTGATCAGCCGGGCTTTTTCGTGTCTGACTACATTCTCCCAATCAACACAACAACCCTGTGGGAGCGAGCATGCTCGCGATGGACGTCCACGATGACGCTGGCTGCCTGATAACCCGCGTTGTTCTGGCGTTCATCGCGAGCAGCTCGGCTCCTACAGGTCTTGGGAACATCTGTAGGAGCGAGGCTTGCCCGCTCCCACAATGGTTCTGGGAACATCCGGGTAATCAGGTCGGCTACCAGGCCGCCATCGCTGGCAAGCCAGCTCCCACAGGTTCTGTGGTGAACGATTACTCACCGACTGACAACATGCTCCAACACCACCTCCAGCGGGTGACGCAGCTGCACGTCCGCCTGACGCTTCACCTGGCTGCGGCACGAATAACCGGTGGCCAGCGCCTCCCCTTCCTTGTCCAGCTTGCCCGCCCAGGACTGGTTGAAGATGGTCCGCGAGGTTTCCTGGTTGCGGGCTTCGTGGCCGTAGGTGCCGGACATGCCGCAGCAGCCGGTGGCTTCGGTGACCAGTTTGAGGCCGATGCGGGTGAACAGTTTTTCCCATTGCGAGGTCGCGGCCGGGGCGTTGGTTTTTTCGGTGCAGTGGGCCATCAGGCGGTACGTTTGGGCCGCGGATTCCGGCATTTCAGGCAAGGCATCGATGAGCCATTCCTGGGGCAGCAGGACCTTCGGGCAGTCATCCAGGCCCGGGACTTTCTGGTACTCCTGGCGATAAACCAGGGTCATCGCCGGGTCGAGTCCCACCAGCGGCACACCACAATCGGCCAGGGCCTTGAGCTGGGTGCCGTTGCGGATCGCGGCCTTGGCGAAGGCGCCGAGGAAACCCTGGACGTGCAACGGTTTGCCGTTGGCGCTGTAAGGTGCGAGGAACACGCGATAGCCCAATTGATGCACCAGCTGGATGAAGTTCGCCAGCAACGGCGTTTCGAAGTACCGGGTGAAGGCGTCCTGCACCAGCACCACACTGCGCTCACGCTGGCTGGCGCTCAGTTCGCGCAGGGCCGGCACGCTGGCCACGGCGACTTTGCAGGCGGCCAGGGTGGTCTGCAGGTTGTGGCGGTGGATCAGCGGGCTGTCGACCATGCCGATCTGCTGCTCCAGCAGGCGCGTCACCCACTTCGAACCCATCACCGCGTTGTACAGGCCCGGGGCGCGGGCCAGGTAAGGGATGGTGAATTCCAGCGAGCCGATCAGGTAGTCGCGCATCGGGCGCTGATAACGGCCGTGGTACAGCTCGAGGAAACGCGAGCGGAAATCCGGCACGTTGACCTTGATCGGGCACTGTCCCGCGCAGGATTTGCAGGCCAGGCAGCCAGCCATCGCGTCATAGACTTCATGGGAGAAATCCGCCTCGCCCCGGGAACGGGACAGGTTGTTGCGCAGGCGCGCCGGCAACCCGCCCAGCCACGACAACTTGCCGCGCGCCGCCTGCAGCACATCGATATCCGCCGCGCCTTGCAGACGCAACCACTCGCGAATCAGCGACGCCCTGCCCTTCGGCGAATGCTGGCGTTCGCGGGTGGCTTTCCACGACGGGCACATCGCGTCGTTGGGGTCGTAGTTGTAGCAGGCACCGTTGCCATTGCAGTGCATGGCGGTGTCGAAGCTCTGCCAGACGCGCTCGTCGATCTGCCGATCGAGATCGCCGCGCATCGTCACTTCATTGACCTTGAGCAGGCCTTCGCCAGCGTCGGGCGGCGTGCAGATCTTGCCCGGGTTGAGCTGGTTGTGCGGGTCGAACGCGCCCTTGAGCGATTGCAGCGCCGGGTACAGTTCGCCGAAGAAATCGGGCACGTATTCCGAACGCAGGCCCTTGCCGTGCTCGCCCCACAGCAGCCCGCCGTAATGCCGGGTCAGTTCGGCCACCGCGTCGGAAATCGGCTTGACCAGCGCCGCCTGAGCCGGGTCTTTCATGTCCAGTGCCGGGCGCACGTGCAGCACGCCGGCATCGACGTGGCCGAACATGCCGTAGGCCAGGCCATAACCGTCGAGCAAGGCGCGGAATTCGGCGATGTAGTCGGCCAGGCGCTCAGGCGGAACCGCGGTGTCTTCGACGAACGGCTGCGGACGGATCTCGCCCTCGACGTTGCCCAACAGGCCCACCGAGCGTTTGCGCATGGTGTAGACACGGTTCACGGCGGCGGCGCCTTCGGCCAGGGTGTGGCCCAGGCGCTCGATGGTGGTGTCGGCCTGCAGGTGCTCGACAAAGGCTGCGACGCGAGCGTTCACTTCCGCCGCATCGTCACCGCAGAACTCCACCAGGTTGATGCCCAGGGTCGGACGCTCGGCGTCGCTTGGAAAATACTCGGCGACGCTGTGCCAGACGATGTCTTTCATCGCCAGCAACAGCACCTTGGAGTCCACGGTCTCGATCGACAGCGGCTTCTTCGCAAGCAGCGCATTGGCGTCGTGCAGCGCGTCCATGAAGCTGCTGTAGCGCACGTTCACCAGCACCGAATACTTGGGAATCGGCAGCACGTTGAGCTTGGCTTCGACGATGTAGCCTAGCGAACCTTCCGCACCACACAGCACGCTGTTGAGGTTGAAACGGCCCTGCTCGTCGCGCAGGTGCGCCAGGTCGTAACCGGTGAGGCAGCGATTGAGTTTGGGGAACACCGACTCGATCAGCTCGGCCTGGGTTTCCTGAATAGTGCGAGCCACCCGGTACACCTCGCCGCTGCGGCCGGGTTGCTCGCAGGCCACGTCCAGTTCGGCATCGGACAAGGGACGGGTGTGCAGGCGCTCGCCGCCGAGCAGCACGCTGTGCAGTTCCAGCACGTGGTCGCGGGTCTTGCCGTAGGTGCAACTGCCCTGGCCGCTGGCGTCGGTGTTGATCATGCCGCCGACGGTGGCGCGGTTCGAGGTCGACAGCTCAGGGGCGAAAAACAGCCCGTGAGGCTTGAGCGCGGCATTGAGCTGGTCCTTGACCACGCCCGCCTGCACCCGCACCCAGCGTTCTTCGACGTTGATTTCCAGAATGGTGTTCATGTGCCGTGACAGGTCGACCACGATACCGTCGGTCAGCGACTGGCCGTTGGTGCCGGTGCCGCCGCCGCGCGGGGTCAGTTTGATCTGGCGAAAACGCGGCTCGGCCATCAGCGTCGCGATGCGCGCGATGTCGTCCGCATCCAGGGGAAACACCGCCGCTTGCGGCAGACGCTGGTAGATCGAGTTGTCCGTCGCCAACACCGTACGGGTGGCGTAGTCGGCACTGATCTGGCCTTGAAAGCCGCTGGCGGCAAGGGCTTGCAGAAAATCCGGGTATTGGGCCGCGGGAGCGACGACGGGCAACCGAGCGATCATTGAAGACTGTTGGGTGGTCGATTTCATCATGGAAAACTCAATACTCTTGTCGCCAGAACATTAATGGGTCAGTCTCGGCCCGTCAGTTACACCAATGATCTCGCGGGCTCCGGCGTCAGACAACCGGAAATTCCTGCCGCTATCGATGAGTTTTATGAATGAATTACCGTCACCTCACGCCATCGATGTCGTTATTGCTGGCCTTCGAAGCCGCCGCCCGACATGAAAGCTATACCCGGGCGGCCACAGAGCTGTCGCTGACCCAGAGCGCCGTCAGTCGCCAGGTCCAGGCGCTGGAGCAGCAGCTGGGCCTGAGCCTGTTCCGCCGCGAAGGCCGGCAAGTGCAACTGACCGATGTCGGTCGCCTGTATCAGCGCGAGCTGAGCGAAGCCCTGGGACGCATTCGCAGCGCGACCTTGCAGGCCATGGCCTATCAATCCGGCCGGGGCACCCTGCGGCTGGCCACCCTGCCCACCTTCGGCTCGAAATGGTTGCTGCCACGCCTGCATGACTTCTACAAGACCCACCCCGGCATGCTGGTGCACATCAACTCGCGGATCGACGCCATCGACTTCGAAACCAGCGGCATCGACGCCGCCATCGTCGTCGGTGCCGCCGACCTGCCGGGGCTGATCAGCCATCGCCTGCACACCGAGGAACTGCTGGTGGTCATCTCCCCGGACACCGCGCAGCTGCACGACGACTGGACCCCGGAGCGCATCGGCAGCCAGACGCTGCTCAACGTCGCCAGCAACGCCAACGTCTGGGGCGAGTGGTTCAGCCACCACCACCTGCCCCATCGGATGATGCGCCTGGGGCCGAGCTTCGAACTCACCTCGCACCTGATCCAGGCTGTGCGCGCCGGCATCGGCATCGGCCTGGTGCCGCGCATTCTGGTGACCGACGAGCTGGCCGCCGGCGAGCTGATCAGCCTCGACCTGCCCTTCGCCAGCCAGCGCAGCTATTACCTGACGTACCCACCGCGCAACGAAATGCTGCCGTCGCTGATTGCGTTTCGGACGTGGTTGCTGGAGCAGATCTGAAGGGTTGTCTGGTGGGCGGGGATAAATCCCCTCACCACAATGTCTTCATTACCTGTTCAATCTCTTAACTGACTGACATTGGGGCAAGCCTCGCTCCGACGGGGTTTTGTGTGGGGATTGGTCTCTTGACACTTCGTGCAACGAATTCGCCATTCACTGACTATGCTCTGGCCCACGGGCACCGCGTGCCGGAGTGATACCCTGCGCGCCGCTCTGTCACCCATCACATGGAACGCTGGCCTATGAAACGACTTCACTCGCTCGCTCTGGCATCCCTGCTGGCCACTGCCAGCCTTGCAGCCCATGCAGAAGAAATCCCGCTGAACAGCGAAGCCTCCACAGAACATTTCCAGACCCGGGTCCTGGCGGTCGATTCGCCCAAGCATCAAGTCACCATCGAAGGCCTGGACAAGCGCCCGGTCCCCTTCCAGCTCACCGACCAGGCCAAGGCGCTGCACAACCTGAAAGTCGGCGACAAGGTCGATATTCGTGTCACCCGCTCCATCGATTACGTGCTGGACACCGACGTCGGTGGCGCGCCTGCGGTGAGCAACGACACCTGGACCAACCGCGCCTCCCCCGACAACCTGCCGGGCGGAGAGATGTATCGCACCATCAAGGTCACGCTGAAGGTCACCCGCGTCGACGTGACGAACAAGCAGGTGGTACTGCTGCATCCGGACGGAAACGAGCAAGTCGTCACCGTCGTCGACCCGAAAGTCGTGGCGCACCTGCAGGATTTACGCGCCGGCCAGACGGTCGAGGCCACTCAAACCGAAGTGCTGAAGGTTGAAACCTCCCGCTAGGAAATCGCTGAACCTGTAGGAGCGAGCAAGCTCGCGATGAACCCCGGAACACCGCGGGGCACCAGATTCCCCGCGTTATCGCAGACGACCACTGTAGGAGCCGAGCTTGCTCGCGATGCGCGCCAGGACACCGCGGGGCATCAGGTAGCCAGCGTTATCGTTGACCACCATCGCGAGCAAGCTCGGCTCCTACAGGGGAATGCGAGTTTGCTCCCAATGTACCCCGCATCACCGTTGACCCAAGGCCCCCGCTTGCAAGGGTGTTACTCTCCTGACCACTGCCCGCCTTGAGGAATCATTCCGTGCGCTACGACCTGACCACCCTCGCGCTGTTCATCACCGTCGCGCAGGAACGCAACCTCACCCGTGCCGCGCGCATTCATCATCTGGCTGTATCGGCGATCAGCAAGCGGCTTTCGGAGCTGGAATCGCAGATCGGCTCTGCCCTGCTATTGCGCAACGCGCGCGGCGTCGAGTTGACGCCGGCAGGCCAGTCGCTGCTGTTTTACGCCCGCCAGCTCAAGCAGACCATCGAGCAGCTCGACAGCGAGCTGGGGGATTTCTCCGCCGGGGTCAAAGGCCATATCCGCGTCCACGCGATCACCTCTGCCCTTTCCCAGTTTCTGCCCGACGACGTCGCGCGGTTCGTGGCGCTCTACCCGCAGATCAAATTCGATATCGAGGAGCGTGTCGGCTCGGCGGTGATTCGTGCGGTGTCTGATGGCAGCGCGGACCTGGGCATCATCGCCGCACAGACCGCCGCCCAGGGCCTGGAGACCCTGCCCTACCGCCAGGATGAGCTGACGCTGGTGGTCCCGGCGGGCCACGTACTGGCGGATCGAAAGTCCATCGCCTTCAAGGAAGTGCTGGAGCACGAACTGGTCGGACCGCACCTGGACAGCTCCATGCATTCACTGCTGACCAACGAGGCGGCAAAGCTGGGCATGACACCCAAGCTGAGAATCCGCATCAGCAGCTTCGACTGCATCTGCCGCATGGTCTCCACCGGCCTGGGGCTGGCGGTATTGCCCCGCAGTGTCGTAAGCCCCTACCAGCGCAGTCACAAGCTCAAGTCGGTGGCGCTGGCCGAGCCGTGGGCTCAGCGTTCGCTGTTGCTGGTTTTCAGGAAATACGACCTGGCGCCACCCACGGTGCGAACCCTGATCGATCATTTGAGGCAGGCACAACACTGAACGAGCGTTCTCCATAGGAGAACGCTGCTATGGTAATTGATCAATTTTCAGCACACAGGATTGCTCCTAGTATCGGCTCATCAGCGGTACCGATCGGCTCACCCCCGAATCCCGCGCCCCTTATAAAAAGCCTGAGCGATATGAGCATGACCGAAACTGCCTGTGACCTCTTCAGCCATCTGTCGATCGATAACGAGTCGTTTGCGTATGTCGACCTGAACAGGATGTTGTCTCCTGCGCAGATCTCGAAGCTGCCTTATTCGATCCGCATCCTGCTGGAAAACGTCGCGCGCTGCTCGCCTGACGCCTTGCCCTCGGTGCTGTCCCGTGCCATCGGCCAGGGGCCTGACTGCGAAGTGCCGTTCCAGCCCAACCGCCTGATGTTCCACGACACCACCTGCCTGCCGGCGCTGGCCGACTTCGCCGGCATGCGTGACGTGGTGGCGGAGCTCGGTGGCGATCCCAAGGCCATGAACCCGCTGATCCCCGCGGTGCTGACCATCGACCATTCGGTGATCGTGGAGCGTTACGCCGAGGCCGATGCGGTCGAACAGAACCTGGACATCGATTTTCGTCGCAACAGCGAGCGCTATCGCTTCATCAAATGGGCACAGAAGAGCCTGGACAACTTCGGCGTGATTCCACCGGGCACCGGCATCATCCACCAGATGAACATGGAAGCCCTCGCGCAAGTGGTCTGGGAAGGTCGTACCGAGGACGGCCAGCCTCTGCTGCACCCGGACGACATGGTCGCCACCGACAGCCACACCCCCATGATCAATGCCATCGGCGTGCTGGGCTGGGGCGTCGGCGGCCTCGAAGGCCAGGCGGCGATGGTGGGTGAACCCGTGCCTATCAGCTTCCCGAAAGTGATCGGCATTCGTGTCACCAACTCGCTGCGCCCGAGCGTCACCGCCACCGACCTGTCGCTGCACGTGGCCGAGATCCTGCGCAAGCGCTCGGTCGTGGGCAAGTTCGTGGAGTTCACCGGTCCCGGGCTGTCGTCCCTGAGCTGGGCGGCTCGCGGTACCGTTTCCAACATGGCCCCGGAGTATGGCGCCACGGTGGTGTTCTTCCCGTTCGACGACGATACCCTGTCGTACTTGAAGCTCAGCGGTCGTTCCGAGGCGCTGATCCAGAAGGTCATCGGCTACATGAACGCCCAGCCGCTGTGGCGCCGGGATGAATTGCCGGAACCTGAGTTCGATGAGCTGATCGAGCTGGATCTGGCAAGCATCGAAGCCTGCGTCGCCGGCCCGCATCAACCGCACCAGCGGCAGAAGCTGTCCAACGCCGCCGCCTCGTTCCAGAAAGAAGTGATGGGCGGCACAAACCTGATTGCCGGACCGGAGCAGAAAACCTTCTACGAGCCTTCGTTCCAGCAGCCGATCACCCACGGCGCCGTGGTGATGTCCGCCATTACCAGTTGCACCAACACCGCCAATCCGTCGCAGATGATCCAGGCCGGTTTGCTGGCCCGCAAGGCCCGTCAACTGGGATTGACCCGCAAACCGTGGGTCAAGACGTCGCTGTCCCCCGGCTCCCGCGTGGTCGCCGACTACCTGGCCCAGGCCAACCTGCTGGACGACTTTTCGGCCCTGGGCTTCGACCTCGCCGGTTTCGGCTGCATGACTTGCATCGGCAACTCGGGCTCCCTCGAAGAGCACGTCGATCAATTTGCCGATCAAGGCCTGAAAGGCGTGGTGGTGCTCTCGGGCAACCGCAATTTCGAAGGGCGGGTCAACCCGAAGATCCCTGCCGGCTATCTGGCTTCTCCGGCGCTGTGCGTGGCCTACGCCATCGCCGGGACCATCGATATCGATCTGGAAGCGGACGTCCTGGCCCGGGATCGCGACGGCAACCCGGTGTATCTGCACGACCTGATGCCCACCGATGCGGCCATTGCCGAACAGGTCGCCCAGGTGGTCAAGCCGGAGTTCTTCCGTGATCGCCTGGCCAAGGTCTGGGACGGCACCCATCACTGGCAGGCCCTGTCCGCCGAGGGCAGCGTGCAATTTCCGTGGAGCCCGCAATCGACCTACCTGCGTCGCCCGCAGTACCTGGCCGATATCAGTGCCGAGGCAAAGACCACCCTGGCCATCAGCGGCGCGCGCACGCTGATGGTGTTGGGCGATAACGTCACGACTGACCATATCTCGCCGGCCTACTCCATTCCGGCCGACAGTCTGGCCGGACAGTGGCTGCTGGAGCACGGCGAGAACCGCGACGACCTCAACCAATACTCCACCCGCCGCAGCAACCATGAAGTCATGCTGCGCGGCGCGTTCACCAACAAGTCGGTGAGAAACCTTCAGCTGGGCGATAACCAGCCAGGCGAAGGTGCCTGGGCCTGGAACGCCGACCATAGCCGCTGCCTGCCGCTCTACGAAGCGGCCCAAAGCTATGCGGCCAGCCATACGCCAATGATCGTGTTCGCCGGGATCAACTACGGCGCAGGTTCCAGTCGCGACTGGGCAGCCAAGGCCCAGGCGCTGCTGGGGGTCAAGGCGGTGGTTGCGCAGAGCATCGAGCGTATCCATCGCAGCAACCTGATCGGCATGGGCGTTCTGCCGCTGCAATTCGGCGCCGGCCAGTCGGTGGCCGATCTGGCGCTGCAAGGTGACGAAAGCTTCGACTTCCTGGGGCTCGACGAGATTGGCGTCGGCAACAACCGGGTGGTCATGGTGATCCGCCGTGGCAACGGCGAAGAACAACGAATCGAACTGAGCCTGCGCATCGATTCGCAGCAGGAAATTCGCTACCTGCTCAACGGCGGCGTCCTGCCGTTCGTGATCCGCAAGGTGGTCAAGCGCACGCGCCACTGATTCGAACAACGGGCCCTGCAAGGGGCCCGGACGATGCGATTAACAAAAACAAGGAACGCAGTCATGCAATGCGACGAAATCAACGCAGGCCTCCCTGCGCCTGAAATTCAGGATTCGGCCTGCTCTATCCAGGGCCCGACCCGACGGACGCTGCTCATGCAGATGGCGACTGTCGCCGGTGTTTCGGCCCTGGGTTCACTGCTGCCGCCGGGCGTCGCCCACGCTGCGGATCTTCTGAAAAACCAACCTGCCAATCGGAGAACTACCCCTATGTACGCCTATGTCGGGTCACGGACCACCCGTGAGCGCAATGCCCGTGGTGATGGCATCACGGTCTATCGGGTGGATCAGGAAAACGGCACCCTCGCCCCCGTCCAGGTGGTCAAGGATCTGGTCAACCCCTCGTTCCTGGCCCTGAACAAGGCAGGCGACCGTCTGTACACCGTCCACGGCGACAAGACCGACGTCAGCGCCTTCAGCGTAGACAAGGCCACCGGCCAACTGACCTTCATCAACACCCGGAGCTGTGAAGGTAAAAACCCGGTGCACCTCGCGCTGGACCCAACCGAGCTCTTTCTGGTGGTGTCGAATCACATCGGTGGTTCGCTGGCGGTGATGAACGTGGCCGAGGACGGCTCGCTTGGCACGCTCAATCAACTGCTCAAGCTGGAAGGGCCGCTCGGGCCGCATCGGGTCGAGCAGCCCTTTGCCAAGCCGCACTTCAACCCCTTCGACCACACCGGCAACTTCGTCCTGGTACCGGACAAGGGCCTGGATCGCGTGTTCAGTTTCCGTTTCGACAACGGCAAGCTGTTCCCGGCCGACCAGCCTTTCGTCACCACCCGTGAAGGTGCCGGCCCGCGTCATCTGGCCTTCCATCCCAAAGCGCCATTTGCCTATGTGGTCAACGAGCTGGACTCCAGCGTGACCACCTACGGCTTCAACGCCCAGACCGGCGGCCTGTCTGCACTTCAGGTGCTGCCATCGCTGCCGGCGAGCTTCACCGGCAACAGCCGTGCCTCGGAAATCGAAGTGGATCGCAGCGGTCGCTTCCTCTACGCCTCCAACCGGGGTTACGACAGCGTCGCGGTGTTTGCCATCGATCAGGGCACCGGCCTGTTGAGCCCTGTCGAGTTCATGCCGACCGATGGCAAAACCCCGCGTTTCTTCACCTTGACGCCCAACGAGCGGTTCCTGTTCGCGCTCAACGAAGACAGCGACACGATCATTTCGATGGCGGTGGACCCGCGCAAGGGCGCGCTGCGCAAGACCGGCTTTTCCGTCTCGACGGGCAGCCCGGTGTGCATGATTTTCTCGGCCTGAACCGGCCTCTGTGTTTCTATGGCAATGCAACCACGGAAGCAGGCCCTGGCCCGCTTCCAGTGAGGTAGACATGAACAACAATAAACCTGATGAAGCTGCAATCGTCCGCAAGGTGACCTGGCGGATCATCCCTTTCGTATTCCTGCTCTATATCGTCTCGTACCTGGACCGGGCCAACATCGGCTATGCCGCGCTGCAGATGAACAAGGAACTGGCCCTCTCCAGCGAAGCCTTCGGTTTCATCTCGGGGATTTTCTTCATCGGCTACTTCCTGTTCGAAGTGCCAAGCAACGTGATGCTCAACAGATTCGGCGCCCGGGTATGGATCGCCCGGATCCTGGTGACCTGGGGCTTCATCGCCGCGCTCACCGCCTTCGCCCAGACCGCCAACCAGCTCTATATCCTGCGTTTCTTTTTGGGGGTAGCCGAGGCCGGTTTCTTCCCCGGCATCATCGTCTACCTGACCTACTGGTTCCGCTCCAGGGAACTGGCCACCACCGTCGCCCTGTTCACCGCGGCGATCCCGGTCAGCTACATCATCGGCGCGCCGATGAGCACCTGGATCATGGACAACATCGCCTGGCTGAACTGGAGTGGCTGGCGCTGGATGCTGTTCCTGGAAGGCATTCCCGCGGTGTTCCTCGGCGTCGCCTGCTACTTCTTCCTGACCGATAAACCGGAGCAGGCCAAATGGCTCAAACCCGAGGAACGCGAGTGGCTGATCGCCGAACTTGAACGCGACCGGCAATCGCGCAAGAACGTGAAGAGCCTGAGCGTCCTGAAAACCATGAGCAATCCGAAGGTCCTGTACCTGGCCTTCATCTACTTCGTCTATCAGTGCGGCAGCCTGGGTATCGGCTACTGGATGCCGCAGATCATCAAGGGCTTCTCCGAGTCGTTGACCCATACCCAGATCGGCCTGATCGCGATGCTGCCCTACATCGTCGCCACCGCCGCGATGATCGTCTGGTCGCGCAGCTCGGACAAACGCAATGAGCGCAAGCTGCATTCGGCCATCCCGTTGTTCGTTGCCGCGTTGGGCCTGATCGGTGCCGGCATGCTGCAGAACCCGTACGTGGCCATGGCGATGATCTGTGTCGCGCTGTCTGGTCTGTACAGCTTCAAATCGCCGTTCTGGGCGCTGCCGACGCTGTTCCTCGATCGCACCACCGCGGCGGTGTCGATCGCAGTGATCAACTCCATCGGCAACCTGGGTGGTTTTGTCGGGCCGTCGATGATCGGCATGGTCAAGGGCAACAGTCAGAGCGCCGCCAATGGCCTGCTGTTCCTCAGTGCGCTGCTGCTTGCGGGCTTCTTGATGACGATTCTGATGCGGGTCACCAACAAGCCAGCACCGCAAGCCTCGAACGGGGTGACCCGCGAGGCGCATTGAGGGTTGCCGCCACAGGCGAACCCGGTTCACTTCATTTTTTCCCGGAGCACACAATGAGCTTTATCACCCCTGCGGTACTCGACGACCTGGCGCCTGGCGGCGTCCTGCGGGCAGCGATCAATTTCGGCAATCCTGTCCTGGCGCAACCAGGCAAGGATGGATCACCGCAGGGTGTATCGGTGGCACTGGCCAGAGCGCTGGCCACCGAACTGAGCGTGGACCTCGAGCTGATTACGTTCGATGCGGCGGGCAAGGTGTTCGCGGCGCTGGACGACCAGGTCTGGAATATCGCGTTCCTGGCCATCGAACCGGTGCGCGAGCAGCAGATCGCGTTCAGCGAGCCTTACGTGATTATCGAAGGCACCTATCTGGTGGCTGCCGACTCGCCCTTTGTGAAAGTCGAGGACCTCGATCAGCCGGGCTTGAAACTGGCGGTTGGCAAGGGCGCGGCGTATGACCTGTTCCTGAGCCGCACGTTGCAGCATGCGCAGCTCGAGCGTGCCGACACTTCGGCCGGGGCCGTGGACCTGTTCTTCGCACAGAACCTGGACGCCGCGGCGGGCGTGCGTCAGCCGTTGGCCAAGGTGGCTGCCACCGATTCGAGTTACCGGGTGCTGGAAGGCGCGTTCACCTCGATCCGCCAGGCCATGGCAGTGCCCCGCGGACGTGGCGCGGGGGCGGCTTATGTGAGGCGCTTTGTCGAGCGCAAGAAGGCTGAGGGGTTTGTTCTGGCGGCTTTGATTGAAAGTGGTCAGACCGACGTCAGCGTCGCGCCGTCGGCATAAGCCACGCCCCGTGGCTTCAATCCCCCTGACCCAACACAAAATGCGCATCAGCGCTTGAAGATACCGAGGAAGAAAAATGGCCAAGGCCGCAGATGTCGTCGTGCAATGCCTGGAAAACGAGGGCGTCGAATATGTGTTTGGTATCCCTGGCGAGGAAAACCTCGACCTGCTGGAATCCCTGCGCAAGTCCAGGATCAAGCTGGTCCTGACTCGCCATGAACAATCCGCCGGCTTCATGGCCGCGACCTACGGCCGCCTCACCGGCAAGACGGGCGTCAGCCTCTCGACCCTCGGTCCCGGCGCGACCAACCTGGTGACCGCCAGTGCCTATGCCTATCTGGGCGGCATGCCGATGCTGATGATCACCGGGCAAAAGCCGATCAAGAAATCCAAGCAGGGCCGTTTCCAGATCCTCGATGTGGTCGGCATGATGCAACCGCTGACCAAGTACACCCATCAATTCGCTTCGGCCGACAACATCCCTTCGCGCATGCGGGAAGCCTTCCGCCTGGCCGAAGAAGAAAAGCCCGGCGCCGTGCATCTGGAGTTGCCTGAAGACATCGCTGCCGAACAAACCGACAGCCTGCCGATCCCGCCGAGCCTGCATCGTCGGCCGCTGGCGGAACACAAGTCGGTCGAAGCGGCGGTGGAGAAACTGCAGAAGGCCCGCAGCCCGATCCTGGTGATCGGCGCCGGCGCCAACCGCAAGATGACCGCCAAGGTTTTGAAGCAACTGATCGACAGGACCGGTATTCCATTCATCACCACGCAGATGGGCAAAGGCGTGGTCGACGAGCGTCACGAGCGCTTTCTCGGCAACGCCGCGCTGTCCTCCGGCGACTTCGTGCATCGCGCCGTCGAGGCTGCCGACCTGATCGTCAACATCGGCCACGACGTGATCGAAAAGCCACCGTTCTTCATGGTCCGTGGCGGTACCGAAGTCATCCACATCAACTTCCGCTCGGCGGAAGTCGACGCCGTGTACTTCCCGCAAATCGAAGTCATCGGCGACATCGCCAACGCCGTGTGGCAGATCGGTGAAGCGCTGACCGACACCCGTCACTGGGACTTCAGCCGCCTGCTGGCGATCCGCGAGGCCAACGAAGCGCAGATCACCGAAGGCGCCGACGACGACCGCTTTCCGGTCTACCCGCAGCGCCTGGTGGCCGATATCCGTCGCGTGCTGCCCTCCGAAGGCATCGTCGCGCTGGACAACGGCATCTACAAGATCCGGTTTGCCCGCAACTACAAGGCCCACAAACCCAACACCGTGCTGCTGGACAACGCCCTGGCGACCATGGGCGCAGGCCTGCCGTCGGCCATGGCGGCGCACCTGGTGCATCCGGATCGCCCCGTGATTTCGGTGTGCGGCGACGGTGGCTTCATGATGAACAGCCAGGAACTGGAAACCGCCGTGCGCCTGGGCATGCACATCACCGTGGTGATCCTGCGTGACGACGGCTACGGGATGATCCGCTGGAAGCAGGCGAACATGGGCTTCACCGATTTCGGCCTGGATTACGGCAACCCGGATTTCGTCAAATATGCCGAAGCCTATGGTGCCAATGGGCACCGTGTGGAAAGCGCCAATGGCTTGCTGCCGCTGCTGGAACACTGCATCGGTACGCCGGGTGTGCACGTCATCGATTGCCCCGTGGATTACTCCGAGAACGACCGTATCCTCAACACCGAGCTCAAGCACAGGAGTGCGCAGGTCTGATCGGTACGTTCTGCCGAACACAAAACCGTAGGAGCAAGGCTTGCCCGCGAAAGCGCCAGATCAGTCAACATCGATGTTGACTGTACGGGTGCTTTCGCGGGCAAGCCTTGCTCCTACGGGTTTGCGGGGGTGTTCCCTCACGCCGTTCTTGAAGTCCGGCACCGGATGTTCAATGCCTCCACCGCCAGCGAAAACGCCATGGCGAAATACACATACCCCTTGGGCACATGCTGCCCCATCGCATCGGCGATGAGCACCACCCCCACGACGATCAGAAAGGCCAGGGCCAGCATCTTCAGGCTGGGATGTTTATCGATGAAAGAACTGATAGCCCCGGCCGCCAGCATCATGATCAACACCGCCACCACGATGGCCGCGATCATCACCGGCACATGGGAGACCATGCCCACCGCCGTGATCACCGAGTCCAGCGAGAAAACGATATCGATGATCGCGATCTGAACAATGGTGCTCAGAAAGCCGGCGCCCTTTTTGCCGAACTCCGACTCACCCTCCTCCCCGCCTTCCAGCTCCTGGAAAATCTCGCTGCTGCTCTTCCACAACAGGAACAATCCACCGAAGAACAGGATCAGGTCACGGCCGGAAATCCCCTGCCCGAACACCTGAAACAGGTCGGCAGTCAGGCCCATGATCCAGGTGATGGAAAGCAGCAGGAGAATGCGTGTGACCATGGCCAATGCCAGGCCGAAGAAGCGCGTTTTCGGCTGCATGGCCCTGGGCATGCGACTGACCAGAATCGAAATCATGATGATGTTGTCGATACCCAGGACAATCTCCAGCGCTGTCAGGGTGAAAAACGCGATCCAGATTTCCGGATTGAGAAACCATTCCATAACGTCAAAAATTCTCGATTGCTCAAAAAGAGGCATTGCCCAAGGCAATGCCCGTGCGTCGTTATCGCTGCCTCTAGAAGATGTAATCGGTGGTCAGGAAGCTGGATTCACGGTTGTGGATGATGTCGCTGACCAGCGTCTTGTTGCTCTCCTGGAATTTGGTGGCGACCAGCGTGCGAATGGAGAACACCCGCAAGGCATCGTCCACCGACAGCGTGCCTTCGGCGGAGTTTTTGCGTCCGTTGAAGGGAAAGCTGTCCGGCCCGCGCTGACACTGCGCATTGATGTTGATCCGTCCGACCTGATTGGCAAAGGCATCGACCAGCCGTCCGACTTGCGCCGGATTGTTGCCGAAGATGCTCAACTGCTGACCGAAATCCGAATCTAGCACGTAGTCGACCACCGTCTGCAGATCCCGGTAGACCACCACCGGCACAACCGGCCCGAACTGCTCTTCGTGGTACACGCGCATGTCGCTGGTGACCGGGTACAGCAAGGCCGGGTAGAAGAAGGTTTCGCAGACTCGGCCGCCACCCGGATTGACCACTTCGGCGCCTTTACTCACAGCATCGCTGACCAGGCCAGTGAGAAACTCCGTCTTGCCCGGCTCCGGCAATGGCGTCAATGCCACGCCGGCCTCCCATGGCATGCCCGGCTTGAGTCCCGCCAGTTTCTGCTGGAACTTGTCGAGGAAGGCACCCACGACGTTTTCATGAACGAAGAGGATTTTCAGTGCGGTGCAACGTTGTCCGTTGAACGACAGCGAGCCGGTCACCGCCTCGGCAACGGCGTTATCCAGATCGACATCCGGCAGGACAATGCCCGGGTTTTTCGCATCCAGCCCCAGCGCAGCACGCAGGCGGTGTGGCTTGGGGTGAAGTTTCTTGAGATCGCTGGCGGCCTTGTTGGTACCGATGAACGCGAAGACATCGATCTTGCCGCTGGCCATCAAGGCACTGACGGTTTCCCGACCGCTGCCGTAAATGATGTTGATGACCCCTGCCGGAAAGCTGTCCCGGAATGCTTCCAGCAGCGGCCGGATCAGCAGCACCCCGAACTTGGCGGGTTTGAACACCACGGTGTTGCCCATGATCAGCGCCGGGATCAGCGTGGTGAACGTTTCGTTGAGCGGATAGTTGTAAGGCCCCATGCACAGCGTCACGCCCAGCGGCACGCGCCGAATCTGCCCCAGGGTGTCCTGTTCAAGCTCGAAACGGCTGGAACGACGATCCAGTTCCTTCAAGGCATTGATGGTGTCGACAATGTAGTCGCAGGTGCGGTCGAACTCCTTCTCGGAGTCCTTCAGGTTCTTGCCGATCTCCCACATCAGCAACGTCACCACCGCTTCGCGCTGTTCACGCATGCGCTTGAGGAACGCCTCGACGTGACGAATGCGTTCGACCACGCGCAGGGTGGGCCATGCGCCCTGACCGCGATCGTAAGCCTGCACGGCGGCATCCAGTGCGCTCATGGCAGTCGAAGCATCCAGCAACGGCGTGCTGCCCAGAATGACGGTCTCGAGTCCCGACTCCTTCTTCAGGCAAACAGGGCTGCGCACCGGAGCGAGCGGTCCCTCCCACAACCTCAGTTCGCCATTGACCAGATACTCGCGCTGCTCGATGGCCGGCCCCGGACGATAAGCGGCAGGGATCTCGTCAGCACTCGGAAAGAGTGCTTCCAGCGGATTGTTCAAACTCATTTTTCATACCTCAGCGCTAGCACTCGGTGCGGCCTGAATCGGTGATCCAGGCAGCACCTGCACGTTCAAAAGAATTCAGATCGCGATGGAATCGCTCGCAGGCTCGGATTGAGCGGCCCGGCAAATGGCCGCGAAGGACTGGACATCCAGTGAGGCACCGCCAATCAGGCCGCCGTCGATATCCGGTTGTCCGAACAATTGTTCGGCGTTGTCGGCCTTCACACTGCCGCCGTACAAAATCCGGCATTGGGCAGCGGCTGTCCGGTCCCGGTCCGCCAACCACTGGCGTATGTGGCGATGCACCGCCTGCGCCTGCCCGGGCGTCGCCGTTTCCCCGGTGCCAATGGCCCAGACCGGTTCATAGGCGATGACGCCCCTGGCCAGATCCGTTATGCCGACAACCTTCAGCACAGCATTGAGTTGGGTGGTGACCAGCGCCCGGGTTTCGCCACGCTGGCGCTGTTCAAGGGTTTCGCCAACGCACAAAACAGGGGTTAGTCCGGCATGCAGCGCGGCCGAAAACTTGTTCGCAACAAGCTCGTCGTCCTCCGCATAAAGGGTGCGCCGCTCCGAGTGACCGACCAACACGAAACGGCAGCCGACATCGTGGAGCATCGAAGCGCTGACTTCACCGGTACAGGCACCCGAGCGTTGCTCACTCAGATTCTGCGCACCAAGGCCAACGTCGGAGTTGTCCAGCAAATCGGCGACAGTTGTCAGGTAGGGAAACGGCGGACAAATCGCTACGTCCACGCTTTCAAAGATCGAGACCAGCGGAAGTACGCCACGCAGCAATGAAGCATTGGCGGCGCTGCTGCCGTTCATTTTCCAGTTGCCGATCACCAGGGGTTTTCTGTTCGATTCGATCGGCATGACTCAAGCGCTCCGGTTCAAAAGCGCGGACGCGTTGTAAGGCGCCCGCTCCTGCAAGGCCTCCTCGATGCGCAGCAAGCGATTGTATTTACCGACGCGATCGGAGCGGCTCAGCGAGCCGGTCTTGATTTGTCCCGCACAGGTGGCCACGGCGAGGTCGGCGATCGTGGTGTCCTCGGTCTCGCCCGAGCGATGAGAAATGACGGCGGTGTAACCGGCATCCTGCGCCATGCGGATGGCGTCCAGGGTCTCGCTCAGCGTGCCGATCTGGTTGAACTTGATCAGGATCGAATTACCGATCCCCTTGCGAATGCCCTCGCGCAGAATGCTGGTGTTGGTCACGAACAGATCGTCGCCCACCAACTGCACATGACCGAGCTTTTGAGTCAGCCCTGCCCAGCCGTCCCAGTCACTTTCGTCCATGCCGTCCTCGATGGAGATGATCGGGTACTTGTCGCAGAGCATCGCCAGGTAATCGGCGAAACCTGCCGAGTTGAATGCCTGATCCTCGCCGGCGAGCACATACTGGCCGCCTTCGTAGAACTCGGACGCTGCGCAATCGAGTGCCAGCGTGATGTCCTTGCCCAGTTCGTAACCTGCCCGGCTCACCGCCTCCATGATCACAATCAGGGCTTCTTCATTGGACGCCAGCGAAGGCGCAAATCCACCCTCATCGCCAACCGCCGTGCTCAAGCCCCGTTGCGCCAGCACTTTCTTCAGGCAATGGAACACCTCGGCGCCCATGCGCAGGCCTTCGCGGAACGAAGTCGCACCGACGGGCTGGATCATGAATTCCTGGATATCGATGTTGTTATCGGCATGCTCGCCACCGTTGATGATGTTCATCATCGGCACCGGCATGCTGAATTTGCCCGGCGAGCCATACAACGCCGCCAGGTGCTCGTACAAGGGAATGTTCTGCACCTTGGCCGCAGCCTTGGCGGTCGCCAGGGACACGGCAAGAATCGCGTTGGCGCCCAGTATGCTCTTACTATCGGTGCCATCCAGGGCGATCATGACGTTGTCGATTTCGCGCTGGTTCAAGGCATCCAGTCCGACAAGGCATTCGCGGATCGGGTTGTTCACATTCTCGACCGCGCGCATCACGCCTTTGCCCATGTAGCGCGCGGCATTGTCACGCAATTCGAGCGCTTCACGTGAGCCTGTCGATGCACCAGAGGGAACGCTGGCGGTTGCGCTGATGCCACACGCGAGTGTCACGACAGCTTCGACCGTGGGATTGCCCCGAGAGTCCAGAATTTCCCGAGCGGCGATTTGTTGAATGAGGCTGTTTTTACTAAGCATGGATGGCTCCCTTCGGCTGGTTCTGCGGCGCCTGGTTATCTGTGAAACGGGTTTTGCTCATCAGTCTTGCTCCCTCAGCGAATGGTTTCACCGACGCACACGACACGAAGGGAGTTGGTGCCGCCCTGGGCGTTGGCGTAGTCGCCCTTGGTGATCAGCACGTGATCGCCGGCCTTGACCACGCCTCGTCGGGTCAACTCGGCAACGGCTTTCTCATTCACCTGTTCAGGGATGAAGTCGTCGCTGTCGAACGGAATGGTGGTGACGCCACGAAAAAGCGTGACCCGGTTCTGGGTCGCCCGGTTGCGAGAGAAGGCAAAGATGGGAAGGTGCGAGCGAATGCGCGACATCAGGCGCGGGGTGTCGCCACTCTCAGTCATGCAGATGATGGCTTTGACACCATGCAGATGGTTGGCGGCGTACATGGCCGACATCGCAATGGACTCGTCGATCTTGTGGAACACCTGGTCCACCCGATGCCTGGATCGATGGGATTGCGGGTGTTTCTCCGCGCCGATGATGACCCGGTGCATGGCTTCGACCGTCTCGACCGGATAGGCACCGGCGGCGGTTTCCGCGGAGAGCATCACCGCATCGGTGCCATCGAGCACGGCGTTGGCCACGTCGAACACTTCAGCGCGAGTCGGCATCGATTGAGTGATCATCGACTCCATCATCTGGGTCGCGGTAATCACCAAGCGATTGAGCGTGCGGGCGCGTTCGATAATCAGTTTCTGCACGGCGACCAGCTCCGCGTCGCCAATCTCGACGCCCAGGTCACCCCGGGCAACCATGACCCCTTCGCTGGCTTCGATAATCGCGTCGAGAACGCTCAGGTCATTGACGGTTTCCGCGCGCTCGATCTTGGCGATCAGGCCGGCCTGCCCGCCTGCCTCGTGGAGCATCCGGCGAGCCAGATGCATGTCTGCGGCATCCCGAGGGAACGACACGGCCAGGTAGTCCACCTGCATGTGCGCGGCCGTCCTGATATCGGCGAAATCTTTCTCGGTCAACGCCGATGCCGACAACCCACCGCCTTTGCGATTGATGCCCTTGTTGTTCGAAAGCGGCCCACTGACCAGCACTTCGCAGATCAATCGCGTCGCTTCGACTTGCAGGACCTTCAGCTCGATCCGGCCATCGTCGAGCAACAGAATGTCGTCAGGACGGCTATCGGTGATCAGCGCCTCGTAGTCGATACCGACGCGTTCCACATCCCCGGCGTTCTTGTCCAGCGCAGCGTCGAGAACGAACTGCTGACCTTTTTCGAGGATGATTTTTCCTTCGGCAAAACGCGCGATACGAATCTTCGGACCTTGCAGGTCAGCCAGTATCGCCACAAAGCGACCATGCCTGGCCGCCAGCTCACGCACCAGCCTGGCGCGGGCCATGTGATCTTCAGCCTTGCCATGGGAAAAATTCAGACGCACGACATCCACGCCCGCTTTCACCAGCCCCTCGATGGCTTCGAATGATTCTGTTGCTGGCCCCAACGTGGCCACGATCTTGGTTCTGCGCTGCATGACAGATGATTCCTCGAACAGGGTTTTATTATTGAACGCAAAGGAAATCTGGTTGTTATCGATGGTTATTTACACGCCAATAACCAATTAATGAGATGCAATCGGATTTTACGAATTGAAAACAAAAGCTCAAAAAGTCCTTGCGAAAAGGCTTTAACAAAGGACTCCTGAAAGTTTTCAGGGATAATCGCCTGAAAAAAGCTTGGCACATTGACACACCAAAATGCAATGATATTTTAGTCGACACAACTACTCGCATCCGGCCAGGACCGGATCGCTCGACTCTGCCGAAGGAACATTGCTCATGCTGCCAAGACACTTCTCGATCGCCAGCCGGATGGTTTTCGGCTTCGTCGTCATCGCTGCCCTGAGCATTGCGCTAGGGGTGTTCGCACTGCGCCAGATCGATGAGGTGCAGGACCAGTCGATCCAGATCAAGGACAACTGGCTGCAGCGCGTCCGCGCCCTGGGCGCGGCCAACGCGGCATTGAATCGCTACAGGATGGGTTCGATGCAGCACATCCTTTCGGTCAGCGAAAAAGACATGCAGTCCTACGAAGACAAGACCGCGGGCCGCTTGCAGCAGGTCCGCGAGCAGATGCAAACCTACGCGCAACTGCTGACGAACGATGAAGAAAGAGCTCGTCTGGACGCCTTCAACACCAGTCTTGATGTGTACGCAAACAATCATCTGGAATTGCTCAAGCGATCCCGCCAGGGCGACAAGAGCGGTGCCCGGGAGTTTCTGATGACCATCAGGGATTCGTACGACCGGATGACGAAAAACTTCGACGACCTGATCGACCGCTCGAACCAGGGCGCGGAAGCGGCAGGCAATCAATCGATCGAGGCCTACCAGCGCGCGGTCAGAGGCGTGCTGCTGGTCATCATTGTGGTGGGCATCGGCACGATCCTGGTGGCCTGGCTGCTGACACGCAGCATCACCGCTCCCCTGCATGAAGCGGTGAAGGCAGCGAGAACCATCGCCGACGGAGACTTGAGCAAGCCGATCACCCCATCCGGCAACGACGAGGCCACCCGCCTGCTCGAATCCCTTGAAACCATGCAGAGCAATCTGATCAGGACCCTGGGGCAGATTTCGGGTTCCTCCAGGCAATTGACCCGCGCAACCGCTCAGTTGAACACCGTCACCGAGGCGTCCGGGCAGGACATCCAACAGCAGCATGCCGAAATCGAGCAGGCAGCCACGGCGGTCACCGAGATGACCGCCGCAATCGAGGAAGTGGCGCGCAATGCGCTGTCCACCTCCGAGCTTTCCGTGGCATCCCGGGACATTGCCCTCAAAGGCCAGCAGCGCATGATCCAAACCCTGGGGGCCATAGAAACACTCACCCGGGATGTGCAGCTCAGCTCAAGTCAGATCGAAAGCCTGGCAGAACAGGCGCAGGGCATCGGCAAGGTACTGGACGTGATTCGTACCATCGCCGAGCAAACCAATCTGCTGGCCTTGAACGCGGCCATCGAAGCGGCACGCGCAGGAGACGCAGGCCGGGGTTTTGCCGTCGTAGCCGATGAAGTGCGGGCCCTCGCCCACCGGACCGCGCAGTCGACCAGGGAAATCGAAGACATGATCAGCGGGATCCAGAGCGGAACCGATTGCGCCGTCGCCACCATGCTCAGCAGCAGCGAGAACACGCGCCTCACCCTGTCACTGGCCAACTCCACGCAAAGCGCCTTGGCCGAAATCGTTGCCGCCAACGACGACATCAACCAACGCAATCTGATGATCACGACCGCGACCGAAGAACAGGCCCATGTCGCGCGCTCGGTGGATCGCAATCTGCTGAACATCCGCGACCTTTCGGTACAGTCGGCGACAGGCTCGCAGCAAACCAGCAACGCGTCCTTGTCCCTCGGGCATCTGGCGGTGGAACTGAACACACTGGTGCAGCACTTCAAGCTGTAACCGGTGCAAGTTTTTGCATAATGCCACGTTAAAAAGTAGTCATCGGCGACGAAACCTGTTCGAATCAGGCCATTGCCTCAACCGATTCGACGGCTCGACATCCACCGGACCGCGAGCGTCGCCACTCCATTGAACAAGTGAACACCCATATGGCCTCAAGCGCCCTCGTACAAAGAATTGCCGCCGAAATCCGGCAAAAAATCCAGACCGGCGAACTCTCGCCGGGCAACCACCTGAGCGCCCAGAAAGTCGCCGACGAATTCAGCGTCTCGCGATCGCCGGCGCGCGAGGCCCTGGTACTGCTCTCGGAGCAAAAGGTGCTCGAGCAGTTGCCCAACCGCGGTTTCTTTGTGCTGGAAGCTGTACTGGATCCTTCGCGGATTCTCGATGAAGTGCTTCCCCTGGAAGAGCCCGACGAGTACTACCGGCTCTCCGAGGACTGGCTGAACAACGCGATCCCGGGGGAAGTGACCGAGCAGTTTCTGCGCACCCGCTACAACCTCACCAAGGCCCAGGTCATCGACATCCTCAACCGTGCGGCCAAGGTCGGCTGGGCCGAACCCAAGCCCGGTTATGGCTGGCGCTTTCTCGATGTGGCCAAGACACCGGAGACCCTGGAACAGATCTACAAGGTACGCTCGCTCATCGAACCGGCGGCGTTGCTGGAGCCGACTTACTTGCATGACCTGGCCAAGCTGCAACGCCTGAAAAAGGAACAGCAGGACATGCTCAACGGCGGAATCGACACCCTGCCGGCGGACGTTCTGCTGAAAAACGGCATTCGCTTCCATGAAGAGTTCATCAAGCTCTCCGGCAATCCGCTGTACCACATGATTCTGGTGCAGATGAACAACATGCGCCGGCTGATCGAGTACCGCTCGATGATCGACCGCAAACGCCTGTTCAAACAATGCGCCGAACACATCCGAATGATCGAGCTGGTCGAGCAAGGCAACAACCTTGAAGCCGCTCACCTGATGAAACAGCACCTGAGCGGCTCCTTCGCTCACAAGTCGCCGATTCTCAAACTGCGACCGGAATCCACCGAGGCCTCCCCCTCCATGACAGGCCTCACATCACTTTTAGAGGAAAGCACGCCTTGAGTAGCGAAGAACAACTGCGCGAAGAAATCTGCGTCGTCGGCAAGAGCCTGTATGAACGGGGCTATACCGTCGGCAGCGCCGGCAACATCAGCGCACGCCTGGAAGATGGCTGGCTGATCACGCCCACCGATGCCTGCCTGGGCAGATTGCAACCGCAGGACATTGCGAAAGTCAGCAAGGACGGCACTTGGGTTTCGGGCAGCAAACCGTCGAAAACCCTGGAACTGCATCGTCAGGTGTACGACCGCAATCCGGAAGTCAATGGCGTGGTCCACACCCACTCGACTTCGCTGGTCGCACTGACACTCGCCGGCGTCTGGAGCAAGGACGATATCCTGCCGCCATTGACGCCTTACCAGGTCATGAAGGTTGGCCATATTCCGCTGATCGCCTATCAGCGCCCGGGCTCGCCGGACGTCGCCGCCCAAGTGGCCCTGCTGGCCAACAGCGTACGAGGCGTGATGCTGGAACGCCTGGGCCCGGTTGTCTGGGAGACCTCCGTCTCGAAAGCCAGCTTTGCGCTGGAGGAGCTTGAGGAAACGGCCAGGCTCTGGATGATGAGCAACCCCAAGCCGGCGCCGTTGGCTGAAGAAGCCATCGAAGAATTGCGTCGCGTGTTCTCGGTCAAGTGGTGATACGCCCGCCGAGTCCCCGCAAGACCTGTAGCAGCTGGCGCAGCCTGCGTCCGGCTACGCAGCAGTCGTAAAACCTGTGCACCGGAACTGTCTGAAGACAGTAGCGCCTGAATTTTCGACTGCTTCGCAGCCGGACGCAGGCTGCGCCAGCTGCTACAGGAAACGCGTTGTTTAACGACTGATGCGTTTCAACCAGAGTTTGTGTACCGGTTCGGCGCAGAGCATGACCACCACCAGGCGCATGATCTGCATCGCCGTGACGATCCCCACGCCAAGGTTCAAAGCTTCGGCCGTCAGATACATCTCAGTACTGCTGCCCGGCATCATGCCCAGGGCCATGGTCATCGGCGGGAATCCGAGCAGCAACCCCATTCCCAATGCCAGCGCCACCGTGCAACCGATCATGGTCAGGGTGAACAGCGCGACGCTGAGCAGAAAGGTCGGGGACGCCCTGAAGAACTGGCGATCGAAGTAACCGCCCAGCGCACAGCCGATCATCAGTTGCCCATAGTGGCTGAGTTCCACAGGCAACGCCGTTTGCAAATCGAAACTGGCGGTGAAGAAACCACAGAACACCATTGGCCCGAACATCCATGGATTGGGCAACTCGCACCGTTTCCAGAGCATGGCCATCAGCGCGCCTCCCAACAACAGGGGTGCCAGCCAGTACCAATCGGCAGGCAAACGGGCGTGGGCCGCCGTCGGCAGCATC
Source organism: Pseudomonas sp. REP124 (assembly GCF_020164475.1). GTDB lineage: Bacteria > Pseudomonadota > Gammaproteobacteria > Pseudomonadales > Pseudomonadaceae > Aquipseudomonas. The sequence goes on from NZ_JAIQWX010000002.1 coordinate 55,470, forward strand.
TTTTCCATCAGGAAAAACGCGGGCGGCACACACAGCACGATCAACACCAAACGAACGCTATGCGCCGCGGCAATTTGACTGACGTTGGCCTTGTGCCGGATGCCGGACTGGATCATTTCCGAAAAATTTGCCGGCATGAAGGCAAAGAACGCCGTCGTCAGATCCATCCCGCGACGCCTCATGAACTCGATGCCGAGCAGCGCCAGCAGCAGTGTCAGAAAGGCGGCGAAGATCATCATCACGAAATGACCCAGGACCTGCTGGAGAACCACCGGCGTGAAGTGCAGGCCGATGGAAGTGGCGATCATCCACTGCCCGCTCAGGCGACCATTGGGGATTTCCCCTACCCGCCAGCCCAGGCAACGTACGACGATCACCGCCAGCATCGAACCGATGATCCAGGGCAAAGGCCAGTTCAGATAACTGGCAGCCAATGCACCGATAACGCCAATGATTGGCGTCGCCCACCACATACCGAACGAAGTGAAGAACGACTTCATGTTCTGGGTTCCGCAAAAACCATGCACACAGGGCTTCCGGTTTCGATCACCTGCCCCGTCTCGGTCAGCGCTCCGGTGTGCGGATCAACGCTGAAAACAACAATCGAATCACTGTCTTCATTGGCGACGTACATCAGCTTTCCATCGGGTGCCAAGGCAAAAAACCGTGGAGTGCGCCCCTTCGTTGGCGTCGCGCCCAGGAAAGAAAGCCAGCCTGTCTGCTGATCGATGCTGAAGGTCGCGATGGTGTCGCTGCCACGATTGGAGGCATACAGGAATCGCCCTGCCCGATCGACCTCGATCTCTGCGGCCGTGCTGTCACCGGTAAAGGATTCAGGCAGCGCCGAGACGACCTGCTGGGGAACGAGCGCACCGTTGTCGACGCTCAATGTGTAGGTGGTGACGGTCGAGTCCAGCTCATTGACCGAATACACCAACGGCAGCACCGGATGAAACGCCACATGCCGCGGCCCTGCCCCTTTGCGCGTATAGGCGAACGGGCACGGTGCCGGGTGCAACTTGCCCGCCACCGCGTCGAATCGATAAGTAAAAATCCGATCGAGGCCTTTGTCCGGCACAACCACCCAGTTGCCGCTGGGATCGAACGGATTGAAATGCGGTTTCGGGCCTTTCTGCTCGACTCGATGCGGACCAATCGGCCCCTCGGTCAGAACCTTGTCGCACAACTCGCCCAGCTCACCCGACGGGAGTATGGGCAGGACCACCACGGACCCACTGTAATGGTTGCTCACCAACAGGAATCCACCCTCCGGTGAAACTGCCAGATGAGCCGGGTTGTGGCCTTGAGTGCTCTGGCTGTTGAGGTACACCAGCGTGCCGTCGGGATTGACCCTGAATGCGCTGACCTGATCCGTATCGCCGTGGACGCAGTACAGGAAATCCTGTCGTTTGCTCAGCGCCAGGAACGATGGGTTCACCAGACCGTCGACCCGTTGAACGTGAGACATCCGCCCTGTCCGAGCATCGACGCCATAGACATTGATGCCGTCTCCGCGGGCGTTTCTTTCACGAGTGGTACGACAGCCGACGTAAATGAACATGTACTTATCTCAAGGTGTAGGCATCCGCAGCCTGTCTTTCACCTGTCACGAAGTCAGATGGGCGACGAAAGCGCGGGCGGTGGGAGGGAGACTTTCAAAACGCCGTGCGATCACCAGCAACTGACGCCTGGCCCAGGGCTCGGCAAGCGTGATTGCCTGCAATTGAAAGGAACGCAGATAAGGGCGCAACGCGTCGCGCGGCAGAATGCAGACGCCAAGATTGGTCGATACCATCCGGCACATGCACTCGAAACTGGACACACGAATTCGCTGCCGCACCGTCTTGCCCAGCAGGGCTGCCTGCTCGGTCAGCAGCAGATGTACCGAGCTTTCCGCGTGGGGCCCGATGAATTCGTACTGCAGCACTTGCTCGAAACGGGCTTGGGACTGTCCGGCCAGCGGGTGCCGCTCAGGCACGGCGATGACCAGCTCGTCAGCTCGATAACCCAGCGTTTCGAGCCCTAATGAAGGGGTTTGCTCAGCGATCACGCCGACGTCGGCACGCCCGTCGGCGACCGCTCGCACGATCGCCGCGCCGACGCGTTCCTCGATGTCGAAGCGGATATCGGGGTAAGTCGCCAGGAACGTGCCGATGTCCATCGACAGTTGCTGGGCGAGCGCAGAGGTCACGGCGTGCAGGCGTACATGCCCTTTTATCCCGGCCCCGTACTCGCTCAGCTCTTGATCCATCTTCTGCAGGGTTTCGTTCACTTGCTGGGCGTAATGCCGAAGCGACAGCCCGGCGGGCGTCAGCTCCATGCCCCGGGGGTAACGAACGAACAACGGCGAGCCGACTTTCTCTTCCAGCTCGCTGATCCGTTTGCTGACCGCCGACGTGGCCAGGTGACAGAGTTGCGAAGCCTTGGTCAGGTTCCGCTGCTCCGCCACGGCCATGAAAATTTCCAGGCTGAGCAAATCATGGCGCATTGGCCAATGCCTTCTCGAAGAAGTCGACCGTTCCGAAGTTGCCGGACTTCAGCGCCAAGGCTATCGGGTCGTCCCGCAAGCCCAGGGTCCAGGGCACACCCGGATCGATCATGGCGCCGATTCTCAAGGCCTTGACCTTGAGCGCCTTGACCACGGCGCCCGAGGTTTCGCCACCGGCAACCACCAGCTTGCGCACCCCCATTTCATACAGGCCCACAGCAACGGCCGACAGCGCGTCCTCGACGATCTGGCCTGCGGCTTCGACACCCAGCTTCTGTTGAGCGAGTTTGACCGTCTCCGGCTGGGCACTGCCGTAAATCAAAACCGGCCCTCGTCGAATCAAGTCCTTGGCCCAGGCAAGCGCTTCGGCGACCTGATCATGACCATTGGCCAGGAGCAGAGGATCGAGAGAAAAACTTGGATGAGTCTTCTGCCAGTGCTCGACCTGGCTGTTGGTTGCCACCGAACAGCTACCGGAAACCACCGCGCCCAGCCCCGTGATCACAGTCAAGGTCGAGGCCGTTGCGCAATCCGTCAAAAAGCCTGCGCGACGGAAATTTTCTGGCAGCCCAAGGGCAACCCCCGAACCACCGGTCACCAGCTTGTGATCGGCCACGGCCTGCCCGATCGCGTAGAGATCGGCATCATCGATCGCATCGACAATGGCATAGCCGCGGCCTTGCTCCGAGAGTTCGGCAAAGGCGGTGGAGATAGCCTGTGCGCCCTTGCTGACAACCGAGTGTGCAACCAGGCCAACCGACTTGCCGGTCTGCTGCTGGAGCACCCGGACCAGATTGGCGTCGGTCATGGGTGTCAACGGGTGATTGCGCATCCCGGACTCGCTGAGCAGCTGATCGGCGACGAACAGATGTCCGTTGAAAATCGTGCGTTTGTTTTCCGGAAACGCAGGGCATGCCACAGCAAATGACACACCCAGTGCATCGGCAAGAGCATCGGCTACAGGGCCGATGTTCCCGCGCGGCGTCGAATCGAACGTCGAGCAATATTTGAAGAAGAACTGTTGGCAGTTGGCTGCGCGCAACCACGCCAGCGCTTCCAGCGATTGACTGACCGCTTCGTCGGGACTGATGGTGCGGCTTTTCAGGGCAATGACGACCGCATCGATATCGTCCGGCAGCGGCCCTTGCGGTACGCCGATCACCTGCAGCGTGCGCATCCCGCCTCGCACCAGCGTGCTGGCCAGATCCGTACCGCCGGTGAAATCGTCAGCGATGCAACCCAGTAGTAACTGACTCACTGTTCTCTCCTCGTGCCCTCTTCCTGAGTGAACCCTGGGAAGAACAGGCAAATTCTTGTTGTGTATCGCGCACTCAAACCAGACAGGGGCGGCATGAATCTCATGCCGCCCCGGTCAATCAGCCCAGGATGATCTTGGCCACCGCTTCACCGAACGCCTTGGTGCCGCTGGAGCCGCCCAGATCCGGAGTACGTTGTTTCGGATCCTTCAGCACCACGTCGACCGCCTTGTCCATTTCCAGACCGGCCTTGATCAGCGCCTGGTTGTTGTGGTGTTCACCCATCCACTGCAACAGCATGCCCACGGAGAGAATCATCGATACCGGGTTTGCCTTGTCCTGACCTGCGATGTCCGGAGCGGAACCGTGCTGCGCCTGAGCGCAGCAGTGGCTGTCGCTAGCCATCATGGAGCCCGCCAGACCCAGGCTGCCGGACAGCTCACTGGCCAGGTCACTGATGATGTCGCCGTAGAAGTTGGTGGCGACCAGCACGTCGAAACGCTCAGGGCTGCGCACCAGGTGGGCGGTCGAGGCATCGACCAGCAGGTCGTCCAGCGCGACCTCCGGGAAGTCCTTGGCGACGTCGCGAACGCACTCAAGGAACAGGCCATCGGTCATGTGGAAGCTGTTGGCCTTGTGGATGGCGGTGACTTTCTTGCCACGCTTCATGGCCAACTCGAAGGCACGACGCGCGATACGCTCGCTGCAATGGCGAGTGATTTTACGCGTGGATAAAGCCATATCAGGGGTCGGCATCACTTCGCCCCAGCCGCGGCTCATGTTGCGGTCCGGGTAAAAGCCTTCGGTGGCTTCGCGCATGATGACCAGGTCCATCGTTTTGCCTTCCTTCATGTTCGAAGTCAGGAATGGACGAGTACGGGCAGGACGCACGTTGGCATACAGATCCAGGCCGATACGGAAACCGGCGGAAACGTTGCGACCACCCTTTTCAGGCACTGGATAGTCGGCGTGGGATTGAGTGCCCAGAATGATGCCGTCATAACCCTTGGCTTTTTCCAGCACTTCATCACGCAAGGTGGTGCCATATTTATCGAGGCTCGTGAAGCCGACATCGTCGTAATCGAAGCTCAGGCCCAGATCGAATTTTGTGTTGGCAGCCTTGAGCACCGACATCGACGACTCAACGATTTCCGGACCGATACCATCACCAGGAAGAACCAAAATACGCATCGCTAACCCCTTGCTTATTGTTTGAGCTGAATTGTTCGAAGCCGGCGTGTCAGGAAAACCAGCCCCATTTCTGTACGCTGTAAATACAAAGTACAATATTGGCGAGGCGAAGTCCTTAACCATTTGCTCCCGTTCGTCCTGTGATTTTCCGGAGCAGTGTCGTTTTCGCCTTCGACAGATTGCATTTTATTGCATGAATATTCAGTTTGTGCAACCTTTGCGCTCAACGGTCACCCATCAAACCCTCCTGGAGACAGCTTCATGACAGTCAAAACATCCGATCTGTGCGATCAATACCCGGACACCATCCGCGTGCTAACCCCCCTGTTTCAGGACTTCGGCGGCCGCAACGATTTCGCCGGACGCGCCTTCACCGTCAAATGCTTCGAGGACAATTCCAGGATCAAGGAAATAAGCAGCTTGCCCGGTCAAGGCCGGGTGCTGGTGGTGGACGGAGGTGGCAGTGATCGCTACGCGTTGTTTGGCGATGTGATTGCCGAGGACCTGGTGAAAAACGGCTGGGCGGGCGTGCTGATCTACGGCTACATCCGCGACAAGGCTGCGTTGCGCCAGATGCCGATCGCCATCAAGGCACTGGGCACGTCACCGCGTAAAACGGTCAAACGCAACGAAGGACAGATTGGAATGTCGGTGGAGTTCGCCGGCCACACCATCGCCGACGGCGATCAACTGTATGGCGATGATGACGGTGTGGTGCTTCTGAACGAGCCCCACGCTAACTGACGACCGATACCTCGAGGCTGCGCTGGTACTCCAGCTCATCCTTGGCCTCTTTGTCCGTTTTCTGGCGGCCGACGACATCGAGGTGGTTTCGCAAAAATTCCGCAGCGGCTTCGCGCTGTCCACTTTCGATGAGGTCCAGAAGATGGATGTGCTCCTTGCACTGGTTGATCAACCGGGGGCGGTCGACGTTGGCCTTGTAGGCCATGAATCGACGCAACTGGTTTTGCCTGCGGATCGCCTCGAGGAAAAAGGCATTGCCGGAACAACGAACCACCAGCTCATGAAGCTGTGCGCCTATCTGAAACAGCTGCGATCGCGACAGGGTGAAAATGTCGCCGTCGAGCAATTGCTGCTGGACTTCACGGGCCTTGGCAAACGCGGCCTTATCCACCTCGTAGCCAGGTTCCAGTACGGCAGCCGGCTCGATCGCCATTCGAAAACGGTAGCTTTGGATATGCGCCTTGGAGTCGTGCAAGAAGCTGTTGATCTCCCACCCCTGCCCCGGCTTGCGCTCGATCATCGCCTCATTGGTCAAGCGGTTCAGGACTTTCATGAGCTGCCCCCGGGGCACCTCATATTTGCGCATCAGCTCGGCTTCGAAAAAAGTCGTGGGGATGTCACCGCGCAACACGTCATCGACAACGCGCAGGTAGAAGTCTTCGAACGGATCAATTTCAAGAGGCAGTTTGCGACTGTCGATGCCTCGCGCATCCGCCGTCAGAAAGTAGCCGCGATTGGGCTCTTTTGTCGCCAACCCCAATTCGGCCAGCAACGCAAAACCACGGCGAATCGGCGAACGGGAAACGCCCAGCTCCTTGGCAAAGGACTCCTCGCGCAAAGGGTCACCCGCGCGCATCGATCTGGCCCTGGCCATGTCGATGATCTTGGGAGCCAATTGCTCGGCGAGGTCTTTTTTGATCCTGGGTTTCATTTTGGACTGGGTGCCCGTCAATGGTTGATCAGGAGGCGTTTCTGCTGAATTCATGAGAATCGGGTTTCAGAGGCGGATGAAGAAAAATAACACACCTGCCGCGCATCAACACGTCACTGGATTACCGGGCAATCACCGTACATCAATCCGATCCGCAACCAAGTCAGGAACCGCAATGAAAGCACCACGCATCTATCTCATCCATGCAACACCGGTCGCAATCGCCCCCATCACAGAGGCGTTTACCCGGCTTTGGCCGCAGGCCAGGCTAGCCAATCTGCTGGAGGACTCTCTTTCAGGCGACCTGGCAGAGGCCGGTGAAATCACCGAAGCCTTGAATGAGCGATTCCTGAAGCTTGCAACCTATGCCGCCGACTCTGGCGCCGACGCCATCCTGTTTACCTGCTCGGCATTCGGGGGCGCCATCGATCTGTGCAAACGCTCCCTGACGATACCGGTACTCAAACCCAATGAAGCCATGATCGAAGAGGCCCTTGAGCACACACGCAAGGTGTCCATCCTCGCGACCTTCGAGCCCGCCATCGCCTCGATGACGGAAGAGTTCATGGACCATGCCCGCCAGCTTGGCATCGGGCTTGAACTCGAGACCCGTGTTTGCCCCGGTGCATTCGATGAGCTGCGCCAAGGCAATGCCCAACGTCACGACGCCTTGATCGTAGATTCGGCTCGATTGCCGACGGGCAGTGAACTGCTGTGTTTCGCGCAGTTCTCCATGACCAGCGCTGCGCAACAGGCCAGCCAGGCCAGTGGGCTCAGGGTTTTGACCACGCCCGACAGCGCCGTGCTGAAGCTGCGCCGGCTGCTGAAGGCGTGATGCGGATTGCGCGATTGAAGGAGCACATCATGATCAGGTTGAACGCACACATTGGCTTCCAGTTTACGGAGCTGCCCTTTCTCGAGCGGTTCGCTGCCGCTGCGAAATCAGGGTTTCGAGCGGTCGAGTTTCCATCACCCTACGAATACGAGGCGCTGGAGATCGCCGAGCGCCTCGAAGAACATCAATTGCAGATGGTGCAGTTCGCCGCGCCTGCCGGTTCGACCAAAGGAACGACCGGACTGTGCACCTCACAACAGGATTTTTTGGCTCAGCTGCGCCAGGCCGTTCGTTACGCCAGGGCACTGGGCTGCAGCAAACTCCACCTGATGTCCGGGGCTTCGGTCAGCGAACTCGGGGCGATTGCCGATTACGGTCTGTATCGACGCAATCTGCGGTACGCGGTCGAGTTCTTGTCCGGAGAAGGCATCGAGCCGTTGATTGAAGTCATCAGTTCATCGCAGGTTCCTGGCTACCTGATGAGCCGCTTCGAGCTGGCGCAGCCTCTGCTGGAGACCCATCCCCAGCTGGGGCTGATTCTGGACACCTACCACACCGAGCGTCTGGGCGAGAACTGCCTGCGCAAGCTGAGCCAGTGGTGGCCACGGGTGAGCCATATCCAGGTGGCCGATTTTCCGGGGCGACATGAGCCAGGCACCGGCAGTATCGACTTCAGGAAACTGCTCGCGATCCTTGAGGACAACGATTACCGAGGGTGGGTGGGATGCGAGTATCGCCCTCTTCACTCCACGCAGGAGGGACTCGATGGTCTGTGGCAAACATTGAAACCCGCTGCCCGAGACAATGACCGTTGGTAAGAAAACGTTTCCTTTTGGAGAAATTGTACTGCGTTAACTTGCAAAACAATTTCGACTGGAGTTTATTAAGCGCCAGTAGCCCTTGAAGGTTGCACGCAATGCTCCCCACAAAAAACACAAAAGGAGTTAACGCATGACCAAGAAAATCGCTTTCGTAACTGCTGGTATGGGTAATCTGGGCACAGCAGTTTGCCAGCGACTGGCGCGGGACGGCTTCACCGTGGTTGCGGGATGCGGTCCCGACTCCCCATTGAAGGACACCTGGCTGGCTCAGCAGAAGGAGCTGGGCTTCAACTTCATCGCCTCTGAGGGCAGCGTCGCGGACTGGGATTCCTGCCGCGAAGCGTTCGAGCAGATCAGAAAGAACGTAGGCCCGGTGGATGTCCTGATCAACAATGCCGGCACGGCCCGCAATGTCGTGTTCCATGATATGCAGCCCAGTGATTGGTCCACCGTGATCGACACCAACCTCAACTCGCTGTTCAACGTCACCAAGCAGGTGATCGACGGCATGGTCGAGAGAGGCTGGGGACGGGTGATCAATATCTCTTCGGTCAACGCCCAGCTCGGTCAGGTCGGCCAAGTCAACTATTCCACCGCCAAGTCCGCGATCCGCGGCTTCACCCGCGCCCTGGCACGGGAAGTGGGATCTCGCGGTGTCACCGTCAACACCGTGTCGCCTGGCTACATCGACACAGCCAAGCTGAAGTCGGTTACCACCAACGACGTCATGGACCGCATCATCCAGGATATCCCCACTCGTCGCCTCGGCACCCCGGAGGAAATTGCCTCCATGTGCGCCTGGCTCGCCTCTGACGAGGCCGGATACGCGAACGGTGCCGACTTCTCCCTCAATGGTGGCCTTCACATGAGCTGATCCTCGTGTGAGACTCGGCAGCACCTGCTGGAACAATCAAAACAGCGGGAACCTTGATGCGCTTTGAGCGCAGATCCCATAAAAACAATTGTACTTTACGTCAAGGTGATACAAATGCTCTCAATCCTCGGCTACGGCATGATCGTGACCTTCATGGCGCTGATCATGACCAAGCGGCTGTCACCCTTGGTGGCCATGACCACCGTTCCGATCGTCTTCGCTCTGCTGGCAGGCTTCGGCCCGGACATGGGCGACATGATGATCGAAGGCCTGCGCAAAGTGGCGCCGACTGCGGTCATGGTGATGTTCGCGATCCTCTATTTCGGTGTGATGTTCGATACCGGCCTGTTCGATCCGATCATTCGCAAGTTCATCAAGCTGATCAATGGCGACCCCATGAAAGCCGTGGTGTTTGCCGCACTGCTGGCCGGCCTGGTTTCGCTGGACGGCGATGGATCGACAACCTACATGATCACCGTCACGGCCATGCTGCCGCTGTTCAAACGCCTGAGAATCGATCCGCTGTCGCTCACCTGCGTCGTGATCCTTGCCGCAAGCGTGACCAACCTTTTGCCTTGGGGCGGACCGCTGGCTCGTGCCGCAGCATCGCTGCAGGTCGACACCTCCGAGCTGTTTATCCCGTTGATCCCCGTCATGGTGGTGGCGTTCATCGGCGTTCTGGGCCTGGCCTGGTTCGTCGGCACTCGCGAACGCCAGCGCCTGGGTACGCTGCGCCTGTCGGTAGGTGCCGCGGCCACCGTGTTTGACGATGAGGCTGACGAAGGCCTGCCATCCATGTCGGATGAAAACGCCGAACTGCGTCGACCAAAGCTGTTCTGGCTCAACGCCGGCCTGACCATTACCCTGATGGCGGGATTGGTCACCGAGATTCTCCCTCTGTCCATTCTGTTCATGGTCGCGTTCTCGATTGCCTTGGTCATCAATTACCCGCACATGGACGATCAGCGTCGCCGCATCTCCACCCACGCCCCGACGGCGTTGAACCAGATCGCAATCTTTCTGGCAGCCGGTATCCTGGCCGGCATCCTGTCCGGGACCGGCATGGTCAATGCGATGTCGGCAAGTTTCCTGGCCATGCTGCCGGAAACCTGGGGCCCGTACATGGCGCCGATCACTGCACTGGCGAGCATTCCGGGCACGTTCTTCATGTCCAACGACGCCTTCTACTATGGCGTGCTGCCGGTGTTGGCCAAGGCTGCCGAAGTCTATGGCATTACCCACGCCGAAATCGGCCGGGCTTCGCTGGTGGGCCAACCTGTGCACCTGCTCAGCCCGCTGGTTGCATCGACCTACCTGCTCTGCGGTCTGGCAGGTGTCGAGTTCAGCGACCACCAGAAATACACCATGAAATGGGCCTTTGCGCTGAGCTTCCTGATTCTGGCGGTGTGCCTGGTCCTGGGCTTGTTCCCTCTGGCGGCCGGGGTCTGATGCAAGAGTTCCTCTTTTACATGGGCATTGCCCGATAACGAAAAATCCCGGAAACAGGACTGTCTCCGGGATTTTTTGTTTCTGGGCCCTCCCACATCATCCCTTGACGACCTCTGTAGGAGCGAGCTTGCTCGCGATGCACGCCAGGACACTGCGGGGCGTCAGACCGCCAGCGTTATCGTTGACCACCATCGCGAGCAAGCTCGGCTCCTACAGAATGTGGGTAATCCATTGGATCTGTCGGGCGATGTCCTGCACCGTTTCCTCGGGCACGGCCTGGGCCTTGGTGAAGCTGGTGAGGGTCTTTTGCTTCTGGCGCAGTCGGCGTTGCCATTTGGCCAGAAACGCCGGGGTGCGGGTCTGCAGCTGCAGCGGGCCGAAGTAGAGTTCTTGTGCGGTGTAGGTCACCGGGCCGGTGCGTTCGGCGACGATGATTTCGTAGTCGAAGCGGTTCTCGCGCAGCACTTCTTCGCAGAGGATGCGATAGCCGTTATCCATCAGCCATTGGCGCAACGGCTGCTCGCCACCGTTGGGTTGCAGGACCAGGCGTTCCTGACCACTCAAACGCGCCTTGCCAGTGTCGAGGATGTCGCGGATCGTCTCGCCGCCCATGCCGCACAGGCTGATCGCGGTAATCTCATCGCCTGGCTCGATGGCCGCCAGACCGTTGGCCAGGCGCACAGTGATTTCCTGTTCCAGGCCGTTCTCGCGCACCGTGCGCGTGGCGGCATGGAACGGCGTCAACGCCACCTCCCCCGCGACCGCCATCGAGATGACGCCACGGTGCATCAACGCCACCGGCAGATACCCATGATCCGAGCCGATATCCGCCAACCGTGCCCCCGCCGGCACATGCGCCGCCACGCGTTCCAGGCGCATGGACAATGTCTGTTCGTTCAACTGCAACCCCTTCCCACCACCAACGTCCGGCGCCCAGGGCCGGATCGGGGGGCGATTCTGTCGGGCATTGCGGTGCATTTCAAATTTATGCGACCGGGGTCATGGGTTTGGCGGACAACTCCCCTTCTGTAGGAGCGAGCTTGCTCGCGATGAACGCCAGAACAGCGCGGGGTGTCAGGTTGTCAGCGTTATCGTTGACGACCATCGCGAGCAGGCTCGCTCCCACAATTGAAGCGCGGTAAGCCACTCATCGTCTGCGCCTCTTGCTGTCATGAAATGAAAAGCCCGTGTCGTCCAATGCGCGGTTCACACCGGCAAATTCCACGTAGAACAAAACCCCCAGCCGAATCCGGACCGGGCATATCGGCGTGCCCCGCGTTCCGGTTCACAGGCTGCGCTCATACTAATAATCCGAAGAGGAATCGCGCCCCCATGCGTGTGAATTTGCCAATAACCGAGCATGAAAGACTGTTCCCCGCCGACCAGCGCCTGATCTCCACGACCGATCTGGATAGCCGCATCACCTACTGCAACGACGCCTTCGTCGCCATCAGCGGTTTCACCTATGACGAACTCGTCGGCCAGCCCCACAATCTGGTTCGCCACCCCGACATGCCGCCGGGGGTGTTCATCCACATGTGGCACACCATCAAGCAGGGCAAGCCCTGGATGGGGATCGTGAAAAACCGCGCGAAGAACGGAGATTTCTATTGGGTCAGTGCCTACGTCACGCCCATCCATGAAAACGGCCGCCTGAGCGGCTACGAGTCGGTGCGCTCGGTGCCCACCCGTGAGCAGATCCGTCGGGCCTCGGCGCTCTATGCCAGGATGCGTGCCGGCAAGCCGATCGTTTCGCTGAGTGCGCGGATCCTTCGCCCGCTGCAGCACGGTTGGCCGATTCTGCTGGCCGGTGCGGTGTCATTGCTCGCCTTTCAGTGGCTGGCGAAAACGGCGGCCCAGGGCGTGATGCTGGCGAGCCTTGGAATCGCCTGGTACTTGATCAATGCCCGCCATCGCAAGGCCATCGAGCACACCCTCGCCGAACATCCCAAAGCCTTTTCCGATCCGCTGGTGGCGCTCACCTTCAGCGACAACCACGGCCCCCAGGGCCGGCTGGACATGGCCATGTTCAGCGAAGAGGCCCGCCTGCAGACGGCGTTGTCGCGGCTGTTCGATGCCGGGGTCAATGTGAAAGCCAAGGCGGCGCAATCGTCCGAACTGTCCGGTTCGCAGGCCCAGTCGCTGGACCGCCAGCGCAGCGAGACCGACCAGTCCGCCGCCGCCATTTCGCAGATGGCGGCGACCAATCAGCAGGTCACGCAGAACGTCCTCAGTACCGCCCACGCCGCCTCCGAAGCCGACCAGCTGACCCGCGAAGGCAAGGAACTGGCCCAGCAAAGCCTGCACGCCATGCAAACCATGAACGAGGCCGTCAACGAGATCGGTCAGGCGGTCAATACTCTGGCCAGCGAGACGCAATCGATCGCCAGCGTGCTGGATGTCATCACCGCCATCGCCGAACAGACCAACCTGCTGGCACTCAATGCGGCGATCGAAGCGGCGCGGGCCGGCGAACAGGGTCGGGGTTTTGCCGTGGTGGCGGACGAGGTGCGCTCCCTGGCCCAACGCACCCGCACCTCCACCGAGCAGATCCACGGCATCATCACGTCGTTGCATGTGGGTGCCGACCGCGCCGTGTCGACGGCCAGCCGCGGTGAGCAGATTTCCCGGGAAAGCATGCAGCGTGTGGAGGCAGTGCAGTCGGCGCTGGTGGGCATCAGCCAGGCCGTCAGCCGGATTACCGACATGAGCCAGCAGATGGCCTCGGCCTCGGAAGAACAAAGCCACGTGACCGAGGACATCAATCAGCAGATCACCCGCATCGCCCAGCTCTGTGAGCACAGTGCCGGGCAGGCCGAGCAAGGGGCGGCGATCAGTCGGGATCTGGAAGCGATGGCCGATTACCTGCACAGCCTGGCGGAGCGCTTCAACCGATAGACGCCGCATTCGGGGGAACGGAACGGTAAACAGAGATGTCAGCTGTTTAGACATCTCTGTATTTCCACGCCTGTTTCACATCCCAACTGAATGGAGCGGTGAAGTCATGAACAACATCATTTACCTCGTCGGTGCCGTTGTGATCGTGCTGTTTATCCTGTCGTTCATCGGCATAGTCTGACTCCGGCCGCCAACACCCCCGCCTCGGGCTTGTCATCAAAAGCCAACTGACTGTCGTCAAATGAAAAGCGCCCCCTCCTTGGGGGCTTTTTAATGTCAGCAACAAAAAACCTCCGGCGCTCGATCGCCGTACGCGACTGCTCCACTTCAGTCACGAGTTGCCAGGTACGCCCGGCAGGAGAAATAACAAGATGACATTCGTGAAAAGTCTGCTGGCAGCCCTGCCCCTGGTAGTGCTCGGCTGTAATGCCCATGCCGTTGTATCGAGTCAGGAAGCCGCCCGATTGGGCACCAGCCTGACCCTGGTCGGCGCCGAAAAGGCCGGCAACGCCGACGGCTCGATTCCCCCTTACAACGGTGGCCTGACCACCGCTCCCGCCGGCTTCAAGACCGGCGACAGCATGCGTCCCGACCCGTTTGCCAACGAAAAGCCGCTGCTGGTGATCAACGGCAGGAACGTCGATCAGTACAAAGGCCTGCTGACCGCCACCACCGTGGAGTTGGCCAAGCGCTACCCCGGTTACCGCATCGACGTCTATCCGACCCACCGCACTGCATCGCTGCCACAGACGGTGCTTAACAACAGCCGCCGCAATGCCACCGCCGCCAAGTCTTTGGACGGTGGCGCCGCCATCGACAACGTGCTGCCCGGCGTGCCCTTCCCGATCCCGCAGTCCGGCGCCGAGGCGATGTGGAATTTCCTGCTGCGCTATCAGGGCGTGAACATCCACTCCAAGTACGATTCCTGGAACGTCGACGCGGCGGGCGTGCCGAGCCTGGCGGTCAGCGGCGAGGCGTTCGTTTCCTTTCCGATCTACGAAAACCTGTCCAAGCCGTTCAACAACTCCGACATCTATCACCAGCTGAAGCTGTCCTACACCGGCCCTGCGCGTCGGGCCGGCGAGTCGATCATGCTGAAGAACGCCAGCAACCCGGTGCAGTACCCGGGCCGTGCCTGGCAGTACTTGCCGGGTCAGCGCCGGGTCAAACAGATCTCGATCCTGGCCTACGACACCCCCAACCCCGGCACCGCCCGCGCGCTGGAGCTGTACGACTGGACCCTGGTGGGCAAGCGCGAAATGATCGTGCCCTACAACACCTACAAACTGACCTACGTGCACGACGCCAAGTCGCTGACCACGCCAAACTTCATCTCCCCGGACTTCGTGCGCTGGGAAAAACACCGGGTCTATGTGGTGGAAGGCAACCTCAAGCCAGGCGCCAAACACATCTACCAAAAGCGCCGCTTCTACCTGGATGAAGACACCTGGGCCGCCCTGGCCTCCGACCAATACGACACCAGCGGCCAACTCTACCGCGGCTCCTTCGCCTTCTTCAGCCAGAGCTATGACCAGCAAGTGCCCGACGCCACCCCGTTCATGACCTACGACCTGTCTCGGGGCACCTACAACATCAACGGCGTGGTCGGGCCGCACGGCGGGATTCGCTATATCCAGCCGCTGTCGACCGCGCAGTGGGTGCCGGAGGCGATGGCGGGGACTGGGATTCGATAACACCGCGATATGCCTGCCCCACCTGACCTGTGGGAGCGAGCCTGCTCGCGATGGGCTCAAAAACAGCGCGGGGCATCAGGTTTCCTGCGTCATCGTTGACGACCATCGCGAGCAGGCTCGCTCCCACAATTGGATTGGGTACATCCTCAAGAATCGGGTTGGCTGTGAGGCCGCCTTCGCGAGCAAGCCCGCTCCCACAATTGATTGCAGCAGACCTCCATCAGACACTTTTGCGCGCCCTCGACTCTGACTTTTCCAGATCCGACTTTTCACCCCTCTTGCCCAAAAGCGGCATCCACATACTTGGATCCACCTTCATAAATGCCAAATTAGAGGGTGTTCTGTCATTTACAGGTCGGATTTGGACAAGTTGCCCTCCTCGTGATCTGGTCGAATCGCCCTCATCGCCAACTTCGATTGCGCAATCGAAAGGCTCGGTCAGACAACGGCGAACGACTGCAACCACCAGTCGACAATCGCCAATAGGTCAACCCATTTCAGAGGGTGCGTAAATGAACAACAGTGTCGTTATTGGAGAACTCACGTGGCCGGAATACGCGCAGAAGGTCGCGACCGGCTGCCCCATCTTTCTGCCTGTGGGTGCCCTTGAGCAGCATGGTCATCACATGTGCATGGAGGTCGATGTGCTGTTGCCCAGCGCGGTGTGCAAGGCAGTCGCACGCAATGTCGGCGGTCTGGTGCTGCCCGCGCTCAACTACGGCTACAAATCACAGCAGAAATCCGGTGGCGGCAACCACTTTCCCGGCACCACCAGCCTCGATGGCGCCACATTGACCCATACCGTGCAGGACATCATCCGAGAGCTTGCTCGCCATGGCGCACGCAAGCTGGTGATGATGAACGGTCACTATGAAAACTCGATGTTCATCGTCGAGGGCATCGACCTTGCCCTGCGAGAACTGCGCTACGGTGGCATCGACGACTTCAAGGTGGTGGTGCTGTCCTATTGGGACTTCGTCAACGACCCGGCCGTGATTGAAAAGCTGTACCCCGAGGGTTTCCTCGGTTGGGACATCGAACATGGCGGCGTTTTCGAAACGTCGCTGATGCTGGCCTTGCATCCGGACAAGGTCGACCTGAGTCGCGCTGTCGATCACCCACCCGCCACTTTCCCGCCCTATGACGTTTTCCCGATCATCCCGGAGCGCACCCCCGCCTGCGGAACGCTGTCATCGCCCAAAGGCTCCAGCCGCGAGAAAGGTGAGCTGATTCTTGAAGTGTGTGTCTCGGGCATCAGTGCCGCGGTACGGGAAGCTTTCGATCTGAAGACATAACGAGCGCACGGACGTGCCGAAACAAGCGATTCACTGTTAACGCTTCACCCTCCCAAATACAATAAAAAGGGTAAGTCTCATGTCCAACAGCTCAAATCTCTCCCCAGGCCTCAAGCAGCGTCACGTCACCATGCTGTCCATTGCCGGAGCGATTGGCGCCGGCCTGTTCATCGGATCGGGACACGCCATCGCCTCGGCGGGCCCTGCCGCCATCCTGGCGTACATTTTGTCCGGCACCCTGGTGGTGCTGGTCATGCGCATGCTGGGCGAGATGGCGGTAGCCTCGCCCGATACGGGTTCGTTTTCGACCTACGCCGAACGGGCGATGGGACGCGGCGCCGGTTTCACCATCGGCTGGCTGTACTGGTGGTTCTGGGTGCTGGTGATTCCGATTGAAGCCATCGCCGCTGCTGCCATCCTCAATGCCTGGTTCCCCTCGATTCAAACCTGGGAATTTGCGATAGCGGTGACCGGCCTGTTGACGTTGACCAACCTGTTCAGTGTCGCCCGCTACGGAGAATTCGAGTTCTGGTTCGCCATGCTCAAAGTCATCGCGGTACTGGCTTTTATCGTCCTTGGCGGACTTGCATTGGCAGGTGCATTGCCGGACAGGACGGTCAGCGGTGTCGCTCAATTGAGCAGTCAGTTCGGCGGTTTCATGCCCAACGGCATGACCGCCGTGGTCGGTGCAATGCTCACCACCGTATTCAGCTTCATGGGCACGGAAATCGTCACCATTGCCGCGGCCGAATCGCGCAACCCCTCAAAACAGATCACCCGCGCCACCAACTCGGTGGTCTGGCGCATGGGCATTTTCTACATCGTGTCGGTGTTCCTGATCATCTCCATCGTTCCGTGGAACGACCCGATGCTCGTGCAGGTCGGATCCTATCAGCGGGCGCTTGAGCTGATGAACATTCCCCACGCGAAACTGATCGTCGACATCGTCGTGCTGATTGCCGTCGCCAGTTGCCTGAACTCGGCCATCTACACCGCATCACGCATGGTCTACTCACTGAGCAAGCGCGGGGATGGCCCCCGGGTCCTGCAGAAAACATCGTCTTCAGGGGTGCCGTTCATTGCGGTCCTGGCCAGTACCGCAGTCGGCTTCCTGACCACAGCACTCAATTATTTCGCGCCTGACGAAGTGTTCTCCTTCCTGCTCGCCACCTCGGGGGCGGTTGCCTTGCTGGTCTACCTGGTCATCGCCGTTTCGCAACTGGTACTGCGCAAGAAAATGAATGCGTCAGGTCAACCGATCGCCTTCAAGATGTGGTTCTACCCTTGGCTCAGCTACCTGGTCATTGCCGCCATCCTGAGCATTCTGGCGGTCATGCTGATCCTGCCCGGACACCGCATGGAAGTGATCGCGACGGGTGCGCTGACCCTGTCCATCGTGTGTATCGGCGCCATCTTCAATGCTCGGAAGAAGACCGTGCCGGGTGTTGAAATGACCCAGGCAGAGAACGCCTGAGGATTATCCACCCACGAAAAAAATCCCCTGTTCACCTCTTTGCGGCCCGCTCTCCTCCACGAGCAGGCCGCTTTTTTTCGTTGAGGGTTCCATGCTCGATCACACACGCACCCGACATGCCTGTTCGTCCCGTCAGGACCTGCTGATCCGGCGCCGGGTGTAAGATTCCACCGACCCTGCAACAGGGCCGACAACCATAAAAACAAGATGAGGGTGACCCTGTCGGCCGACTGCCGAAGGGCACCTCACCGATGCAGTCGAGGAGCGGTAAAAATGGCGAAACTCCAAGTGGCGAAACCCGCTGCAGGACGTTCGGCAAATGAACAAACGCCGGTGAAAACCATAGGCTTTCTGATCATCCCCAACTTCACCACCATCGGCTTCGCCTCTGCCGTGGAAACCTTGCGCATGGCCAATCTGGCCGCCCGCAAGACGCTGTACCGCACCGTCATCATCGCGTCCAGTCTGGACCCGGTCACGGCCAGCAATGGCATGCGCGTGCTGCCCGATCACACCATCGCCGACGCCCCAAGACTCGATGTGCTGTTCGTCGTCGGGTCGAACCCGATCGTCTCCGATCACAGCAGCCGTCCGCTGCTCAATTGGCTACGCAAGCTGGCGCATGACCAGGTGCCGCTGGGCGGGATCTGCACGGGCAGTCACCTGCTGGCGCGGGCCGACCTGCTCAAGGGCTATCGCTGCACGATTCACTGGGAAGATATCGAGGCGCTGAAGGAGCGTTTCCCGGGGATCATCATTTCCAACCAGCTGTTCGAGCTCGACCGCGATCGCTACACCTGCTCCGGTGGCGTGGCCTCCATGGACATGACCCTGCAATTGATTGCCCGCAACCAGCCTGATGGTCGTGACATCGCGGCCCATACGGCGGAGTTGCTGTTGTGTGATCGGGTACGGGGGGCACAGGAACAACAGCGTGTGCCGTTGCGGCAGAAGCTCGGTACCTCGCAGCCCAAGCTCAGTCAGATGGTGGCGATCATGGAAGCCAATCTCGAGGAGCCGGTGGGGCTCGAGGAACTGGCGCGGTTGAACGAGGTGTCGGTGCGGCAACTGGAGCGCCTGTTTCACAAGCACTTGCAGCGCACGCCGAGTCAGTACTACCTGGAGTTGCGCCTGTCACGGGCGCGGCAATTGCTGCTGCGCAGCGAATCGCAGGTCCGGGACATCGCCCTCGCCTGCGGCTTCGTTTCGCCGGCGCATTTTTCCAAATGCTATAGCCGGTTTTTTGGGGTATCGCCGATGGGTGAGCGCAGGCAGGTGGCGGCGGTGCATTGATTGGGTGGATGGTTTGGCCCCATCGCGAGCAGGCTCGCTCCCACATTTGATCCTGATGAACACCGAACGTGTGTTCAATGAAGATCCCCTGTGGGAGCGAGCCTGCTCGCGATAGCATTCCGGTCAATCAGTCCTGCAACGCCTTATGCGCCGTCTCCCGACTCGCCAGCATCGCAATCAACGCCACCGCCGCAGCCGCCAGCAGGTACCACGCCGGAGCCATTTTGTTGCCGGTCAGTTGAATCAGCCAGGTGGCGATAAAGGGTGCGGTGCCACCGAACACGGCGTTGGCGATGTTGAAGCTGAAGGCAAACCCGCTGAAGCGAACGCGCGTCGGGAATATCTCGGCGAGGAAGCACGGCAAGGTGCCGTCGTTCATCGCCAGGATCGCGCCGAAGGCAATCTGGATCATCAGGATCACCATCAACGGCTGATGATCCAGCATTCCGAACAGCGGGAAGGTCAGCACCAGGAACAATACCGACGCAGTCAGCAACATGGTCTTGCGCCCGAACCTGTCCGACAGCTTGCCCATCAGGAAAATCAGCCCGATGTAGGTCGCCAGCGACACCGTCGAGGCGAGGAACGAATCACTCTCGCTCATGCCCATTTCGGTGGACAGGTAGGTCGGCATGTAGCTGAGCAACAGGTAAAAAGCCACCGCGTTCAGGCAGGTCGCGCCGATCCCGATCATCACGCTGCGCCGATGCACGGTCAGCAGTTCACGCACCGGCGCGTGGGTCGCGCATTCCTTGGCCTCGAGGCGCTTTTCCATCTCCAGGAACTTCGGCGTGTCTTGCAGGCTCATGCGGATATAGCGCCCCACCAGCCCGAATGGCGCCGCCAGCAGAAAGGGCAAGCGCCAGCCCCAACTGTGCAGGTCCTCGACACTGATCCAGGCATGCAGACCTGCGACGAACACCGCACCGAACAGCAGGCCGGCCGCTGTGCTTGCCGGAACAATGCTGGTGTACAAACCGCGCTTGCCCTCGGGCGCGTACTCGGCGAGAAAGGCCGATGCCCCGGCGTACTCGCCCGATGCGGAGAAACCCTGGAACAGACGAATCAGCAACAGCAAGGCCGGTGCCCACAGACCGATTTGGTTGTAGGTGGGCAGGATGCCGATGCAAAAGGTCGAGACCGACATGATCAGAATCGACCAGGACAACGCGCTGCGGCGCCCGTACTTGTCGCCGAAGTGCCCCCAGACCAGGCCTCCCAGCGGACGCACGATGAACGACAGCGCGAACACGGCGAAGGTCGCCAGCAGCGCGGTTGTCTTGTCGGTTTGCGGGAAAAACGTCAGTGCGATCACCGTTGCCAGATAGCCGTAGGCCGCGTAGTCGAACCATTCGACGAAGTTGCCCATGAAACTGGCGCTGGCGGCGCGGCGCAGGGCCTTGCGCTCGGCGGTCTGTTCAAGTTCCCGGGCCATGGCTGGCGTCAGGCTTGCGCTTGGAGTGCTCATAGGGCACCTCCGTAGGTAGAGGTGCGGTGGGCGGGATGAAAGGCAGGGACACAGAACATGACAGAAACCCCCTATTGTTGTACTTGGCAGGGTCAAGGGTCAGTAGATGCTGCGCGCATTTCGCGTGCATGCGTTGGTTTTTCCGGTAAAACCCGGCCGCGGTGACGGCCGGTGCCTCTCGCCAAAAAGCAACGCCGCACAGGTTCACTGTGCGGCGCGGGCGATTACTTGCGGATGATGTTGTGTTCAGGGCCATACGGGAATTTGGTGATGTTCTCCCCGCCCTGTTCGTTGACGATCAGGATGTCGTGTTCACGATACCCGCCGGCACCTGGAAGGCCTTCAGGCAGCATGATCATCGGTTCGATCGACACCACCATTCCTGGCTCCAGCACGGTGTCGATGTCTTCGCGCAACTCAAGCCCCGCTTCGCGACCGTAGTAGTGGCTCAGCGTGCCGAAGGAATGGCCGTAGCCGAAGGTGCGGTATTGCAGCAGATCGTGCTCCAGGAAGATCTCGTTCAGTTGCTGCGCGATGTCGCAGCAGCGCATGCCCGGCTTGATAAGCTTCAGGCCGGCCTCGTGCACCTTGACGTTGACTTCCCACAGGCGCAGATGCTCATCTGAGCAATGGTCGAGGAACAAGGTACGTTCCAGCGCGGTGTAGTAACCGGCGATCATCGGGAAGCAGTTGAGGCTGAGGATGTCGCCCTTGTTGACCTTGCGCGAGGTCACCGGGTTATGCGCGCCATCGGTATTGATGCCGGACTGGAACCAGGTCCAGGTATCCATCAATTCGGAATCGGGGAAGGTGCGGGCAATTTCGCGCACCATTGCCTGGGTGGCGTGCAGCGCGACTTCGTACTCCGGAACCTGATCACGCAGCGCTTCGACGATGGCGGCACCACCGATGTCCGCAACGCGCGCGCCGTGACGGATGATCGCGTGTTCTTCGGCGGACTTGATCATGCGCATGCGCATGCACGGTGAGGCGATATCCACCAGCTCCGCCTGCGGATAGCGGCTGGCCAGTTTGTCGCGATTGAGCAGGTTCAGATGGTCGAACTCGATGCCGATGCGTCCGGCCTTTGGCAATGCCTGCTGGATCGCAACGAAGTAGTTGTCGCGCTGCCAGTCGGTGTAAACGATGTTGTCGGTGCCGACGGTACGGCGCCATGGCTGGCCACCGTCAATGTTGGCGCTGATGGTCACGGCGCTGTCCTGGGTCACGACCAGCGCGTACGGACGCCCGAAGGAGCAGAACAGGAAATCGCTGTAGTAGTTGATGTTGTGATACGAGGTGAAGACGGCTGCGTCGATATTGTTCTGCGCCAGATAAGCCCGCAATTTGGCCTGGCGGTTGGCGTATTCCTTAGCGGAAAACGTCGGGCTGACTTTTTCACCGTTCTTGATCTTGATGGTTTTCGGCATTTGCATGTCATTTATCCTTGTCATTGATCGAGCGACAGAGGGCGCCAATCTGGCGAGCCGCTGAAGATCATTCGAACAGATGCAAGGGGCGGTTTTTTGCGCGAATCCGACCCGTAGTTGGCCAGATCCGCTGCGGGTGCGGGCACCTGCGAAATCTGCGAACGACACAAAACCACTGTGGGAGCGTGGCTTGCCCGCGATGGTCGTCAACGATGACGCTGACTGCCTGGATGCACGCGTTGCCTGAACATTCATCGCGAGCAGGCTCGCTCCCACAATGGGATTGGGTACATTCTCAAGAATCAGGTCGGTTGGGAGGCCGTCTTCGCGGGCAAGCCCGCTCCCACAGGGTTATGAGGCGTCTGCAGAATTTGTGAACGACGCAAAACCCTGTGGGAGCCGGGCTTGCCCGCGAAGGCGTCACATCTGCCAGCATCAATGTCGACTGACCCAGCGCATTCGCGAGCAAGCCCGCTCCCACAGGGTTATGAGTCATCTGCAGAATCTGTGAACGACACAAAACCCTGTGGGAGCCGGGCTTGCCCGCGAAGGCGTCATATCTGCCAGCATCAATATCGACTGACCCAGCGCATTCGCGAGCAAGCTTCGCTCCCACAAGGGATTAGCCGCGTTTCTTTCTGATGGTTTTCATCCGCGCCGTCGCCCTCTGCACGGTCGCCATCTTCTCCGGCCGTTTCATGCCTCGCCATTTGCGGATTTCTTCGCGGGTGCGGCCGCAGCTCACGCACATTTCGCTGTTGAGCTGACACAGCGAAACGCAGGGGTTTTCAATGTCTTTTGCCATGCTTGCCGCCCGAGGGTTTGCGTGAGTTCAGCCGTGCATTCCAATCGCCGCCGTGTTGGGAGGCGCAGCCCTCTTCGGAGTCGAATTCGACGTGGGCGGCGATGTCGGTGACGGTGATGCCGATGTCCTCGAAGGCGGCCTGGGTGAGTTCGTGCATCCTCGCCTTGGCCTGGCCGGCGACAGCGGTCTTCAGGTCGCTCTCGCCCTGGAACACCCATGTGACGATGAGGCTGTCGGGGAAGCGCTGGTAATCCACCCGATGGGTCAGCCACTCGTAACCGACGATTTCGCTCTTGGCCAGCTCGCAGGCCCAGGTCAGTGCGCGGGACAGTTCTCGTTCCATGGCGGAGTGTTTGGGTTTAGTGCTCATGCGGTCCGGTATTCCACTATCAGGTGCGTGACTTCGTGGGCAGGCTTCAACACCGTGCGCACATTTTCGGTAGACATCGCCAGCAACGAGGACGTCCATTACTTCAAACTGACAACCGCCCCTCACTGTAGGAGCGAGCTTGCTCGCGATGGTATCAAGAACATCGCGGGGTATCAGGCTGCCAGCGTCATCGTTGACGACCATCGCGAGCAAGCTCGCTCCTACAGGTCCGTGTTTGCAGAGACAGGCCGAAAACCTCGATCTGATATCATTCAAAAAGTTACAGACCGAGAAGCCCAAATGAACCGCCGCAAAAAAATCAAGCAGTTGCTCGAAGCCCACGCCAAGAAGGCCAATGCCAAGCTGGCACCGAAGAATAAACCCAAATACATCAGCAAAGCCGACCGCCTGAAGCTGGCGGCCGAGGTTGCTGACGACTCGGTGACTTCCTCGGAGAGCTGATCGGACCGATTCCCTGTGGTTATCGAATAATCAAAACATCTCATTAGGCGTAATCGCTTCAATTGGCTATACATCTACGCTCTGACGAACAGGAGACGAAGATGTCGATTGAACACCGCTTGAATTACATTGGCGGCCGCACCAGCGGTGAAGGCGACGTCCTGCTGCACAGCCTCGACGCAACGACCGGAGAGGCACTGCCCTACGCTTTTTACCAGGCTACCGAGGCGGAAGTGAACGCTGCCGCACTGGCCGCCGAATCCGCCTTTGTGACCTATCGCCATTTCCTGCCGGAGCAGCGCGCAGCGTTCCTCGACGCGATTGCCGGCGAGCTCGATGCGCTGGGTGAAGACTTCATTGCCAACGTGTGCCGCGAGACTGCCCTGCCACAAGGCCGCATCATCGGTGAGCGTGCCCGCACCAGCGGCCAGCTGCGTCTGTTCGCCCAGGTGCTGCGTCGCGGCGACTTCCTCGGCGCGCGAATTGACACTGCTTTGCCGGAGCGCACCCCGCTGCCGCGCCCTGACCTGCGCCAGTACCGCGTCGGCGTCGGCCCGGTCGCCGTCTTCGGCGCCAGCAACTTCCCGCTGGCCTTCTCCACTGCCGGCGGCGATACCGCATCGGCGCTGGCCGCCGGTTGCCCGGTGGTCTTCAAGGCCCACAGCGGCCACATGGTGACCGCTGACTTCGTGGCCTCGGCCATCCTGCGCGCCGCCGAGAAAACCGGCATGCCCGCCGGCGTATTCAACCTGATCCACGGCAACGGCGTCGGCGCCGGGCTGGTCAAGCATCCGGCCATCCAGGCCGTGGGTTTCACCGGTTCGCTGCACGGCGGTCGCGCCCTGTGCGACATGGCCGCGGCGCGCCCGCAGCCGATCCCGGTCTTCGCCGAAATGAGCAGCATCAACCCGGTGGTCATGCTGCCCGAAGCACTCAAGACCCGTTCGGACGACATCGCCAGCCAGTTGGCCGCCTCGGTGGTTCAGGGTTGCGGCCAGTTCTGCACCAACCCGGGCCTGGTGATCGGCATTCGTTCCCCCGAGTTCGAACGCTTCCTGACTGCGCTGGCCGCGCGCATGGCCGATCAGGCGTCCCAGACCATGCTCAACGCCGGCACCTTGAAGTCCTACACCAAAGGCGTTGAACGTCTGCATGCCCACGATGGCATCAGCCATCTGGCCGGCCAGCCACAACAAGGCAACCAGGCCGCGCCGCAGCTGTTCAAGGCCGACGCGCGACTGTTGCTGACTGGCGATCCGCTGCTGCAAGAGGAAGTGTTTGGTCCAACCACCGTAGTGGTCGAAGTGGCCGACGCGGCTGAACTGCAACAGGTACTGGCCAGCCTGCACGGTCAGCTCACCGCGACCCTGATTGCCGAACCTGCCGATCTGAAAGCCTTCGCCGCACTGGTTCCGCTGCTGGAACGCAAAGCCGGTCGCCTGCTGCTCAACGGCTACCCGACCGGTGTGGAAGTCAGCGATGCGATGGTCCATGGCGGGCCGTATCCTGCGACTTCCGATGCCCGTGGCACGTCGGTCGGCACCCTGGCCATCGATCGGTTCCTACGCCCGGTGTGCTACCAGAACTACCCGGATGCGCTGCTGCCGCCAGCGTTGAAAAACGCTAACCCGCTGGCCATCGCACGGCTGGTGGACGGTGTGACCACCCGCGATCCGCTATAAAGGTCGGCTGCTACAGGTTCGTGAACACCGCGATCCTGTAGCAGCTGCCGAAGGCTGCGTCCGACTGCTAAGCAGTCGCAAAACCTGAGTACGAGATCAACCTGACACACCGCGATGGCTGATTTCACGGCTGCTGCGCACCCGGACGCAGCCTTCGGCAGCTGTTACAGGTTTTGCGGTGGTTTGACTGACTGGGCTTACCTCATGGAACCACACTGAAAAGACCGTTAACATTTCGCCTGTCTTTCTCAGTCCCGCCAGGTGCCATGTGGCCAAAAAATCGAAACGCGAAATTGCCCTGACCACCGGCAATTGCAACTCTCCCCTCACGGTGGCTGACGTGGCCGTGAAGGCAGGCGTTTCGCCCATTACCGTTTCCCGCGCCTTGAATCGCCCGGAACTGGTGAGCGATGCGACACGCCAGCACGTGCTGGAAGTGGTGCGCGAGATGGGTTACGTGCCCAATCTGCTGGCCGGCAGCCTGGCCTCCAGCAAAAGCCGGCTGGTGGCGATTCTGCTGCCGACCATTGCCAACTCGATTTTCGCCGGTGCCGTGCAAGCCATCATGGATCGGCTGACCGAGGCCGGTTATCAGTCGCTGCTCGGTCCCACCGGTTACTCCCCGGAAAAGGAAGAAGCGCTGCTCGAAGCCATTCTCGGCCGGCGTCCGGACGGCATCGTGCTGACCGGCACCCTGCACACCGAAGCCAGTCGCAGCCGGCTGGCGTCGGCGGGCATTCCGGTGGTAGAAGCCTGGGACTTGAGTGAAACGGCGCTGGACATGCAGGTGGGCTTTTCCCACGAGAAAGTCGGCGAGGTGGTCGCCGATCACTTCTTTGCCAAGGGGTATCGTCGATTCTCCGTGGTCTCGGTGGACGACCCGCGCGCCATTCGCCGCTGCGACAGCCTGATCGCGCGCCTGAAGACCTACGGACTGGATCAGGTCCCCGTTGAAATCCTCCCGCTGCCGGCGACCTGGGAAGTCGGCCGTGAAGGTTTGAAACGCCTCCAGCAACGGGAAACACCACCGGAGCTGATCTTCTGCAGCTCCGACACCCTGGCCTTCGGCGTACTCGCTGAAGCCGCCCTGCAGGGCCTGCGCGTTCCCCAGGACATCGCCGTACTCGGTTTCGGCGACATCACCAATGCGAAATTTGCCCACCCCGCGCTGTCTACCGTCAGTGTCAATGCCGCGAGCATGGGGCGAGAAATCGCCGAAGCCCTGCTCAAAAGATTTTCCGGCACCGCCGATTTGTCTGTAAGCCAGATGGATACAGGCTTCGAGCTGATCGAACGCGCCAGCACCTGATCGCGGTTTTCGAAAAGTCGCCAAACGGCGCTTGAATGATAGCGCTATCTGTTTATGATAGCGCTATCGTTGTACGACAACCTACAACGACACACGACGGCTCGCGTCGTCCTGACAGATCTACCCGCACAAAAATAATTCGTGGGAGCGTCAAACATGCAACAACCCAAGAAAACCCGCGTCCGCTATTTGATCCTGCTCATGCTGTTCCTGGTGACGACGATCAACTATGCCGACCGCGCCACCATCTCCATCGCCGGCTCCAGCATCCAGAAAGACCTGGGCCTGGACGCTGTGACCCTCGGTTACATCTTCTCCGCTTTCGGCTGGGCCTACGTTCTGGGGCAGATTCCGGGTGGCTGGCTGCTCGATCGTTTCGGCTCGAAAAAGGTCTACGCCGGGAGCATTTTCACCTGGTCGTTCTTCACCCTCTTGCAGGGTTACATTGGCGAATTCGGCATCTCCACCGCCGTGGTGCTGCTGTTCTTGCTGCGCTTCACTGTGGGCCTGGCCGAAGCGCCGTCGTTCCCGGGCAATGCGCGGATCGTCGCCTCGTGGTTCCCGACCAAGGAACGCGGCACCGCCTCGGCGATCTTCAACTCCGCGCAGTACTTCGCCACCGCGCTGTTCGCGCCGCTGATGGGCTGGATCGTCTACACCTTCGGCTGGCAGCACGTGTTCATCGTGATGGGCGCTTTGGGTATCGTGTTCTCGATGATCTGGATGAAGACCATCTACAGCCCCAAGGATCACCCGCGCGTCAATGCCGCTGAGGTCCAGTACATCGCTGAAAACGGCGGTCTGGTCGATCTGGATGACAAGAGCAAGAAGAAGGACGGTGGCCCGAAATGGGATTACATCCGTCAACTGCTGACCAACCGCATGATGGCCGGCATCTACCTGGGCCAGTTCTGTATCAACGCCCTCACCTACTTCTTCCTGACCTGGTTTCCGGTCTATCTGGTGCAGGAACGGGGCATGACCATTCTCAAGGCCGGCATCATCGCCTCCTTGCCGGCGATCTGCGGGTTCCTCGGTGGCGTGCTCGGCGGCGTGTTGTCGGACATGCTGTTGCGCCGCGGCCACTCCCTGAGCGTGGCGCGCAAGACGCCGATCGTGTGCGGCATGATGCTGTCGATGAGCATGATCATCTGCAACTACGTCGACGCCGACTGGATGGTGGTGTGCTTCATGGCCCTGGCGTTCTTCGGCAAAGGCATCGGCGCACTGGGCTGGGCCGTGGTTTCCGACACATCTCCGAAACAGATCGCCGGCCTCTCCGGTGGCCTGTTCAACACCTTCGGCAACCTGTCCTCGATCTCTACCCCGATCGTGATCGGCTACATCATCGCCGCCACCGGCTCTTTCAAGATGGCACTGGTCTTCGTGGGCGCCAACGCCCTTCTGGCCGCGATCAGCTACCTGTTCATCGTCGGTGACATCAAGCGAATCGAACTCAAGGGCGTGTCCGCAGAGCCGGATCACGCCGTGCAAGCAGGCACATTACCCACCACTGCAGGAAAGGTATGAATCCATGGAAACTCTGATCCAACGCCACACTGGTGCCCCTGTCATTACCGAACTGAAAGTGGTTCCGGTTGCCGGTCACGACAGCATGCTGCTCAACCTGAGCGGCGCCCACAGCCCGTTTTTCACCCGCAACGTGCTGATCCTCAAGGACAGCGCCGGTCACACCGGCGTCGGTGAAGTACCGGGCGGCGAAGGCATCCGCAAGACCCTGGAAGACGCCCGTGACCTGCTCATCGGCCAGTCCATCGGCAACTATCAGAGCCTGCTGAACACCGTGCGCAGCACCTTCGCCGATCGCGATGTCGGCGGCCGCGGACTGCAGACCTTCGACCTGCGCATCACCATTCATGCGGTGACCGCCGTGGAGTCGGCCCTGCTCGACCTGCTGGGCCAGCACCTGGACGTGCCGGTGGCAGCCCTGCTCGGCCAGGGCCAGCAGCGCGATGCCGTGGAGATGCTCGGCTACCTGTTCTACGTCGGTGACCGCAAAAAAACCGACCTGGCCTACCGCTCGGAACCGGACGCCGACAACGCCTGGTTTCGCCTGCGCAACGAAGAGGCACTGACACCGGAGACGGTGGTGGCGCTGGCCGAGGCGGCCTACGATCGTTACGGTTTCAAGGACTTCAAACTCAAGGGTGGCGTGCTGCGCGGCGAGCAGGAGATCGAGGCGGTCACCGCCTTGTCGGAGCGCTTCCCGGATGCGCGCATCACCCTCGATCCGAACGGCGCCTGGTCGCTGAAGGAAGCCGTGGCGCTGTGCCGCGATCAGCACAACGTGCTGGCTTACGCGGAAGATCCTTGCGGTGCGGAAAACGGCTACTCCGGTCGCGAAGTCATGGCCGAGTTCCGTCGCGCCACCGGCCTGCGCACGGCCACCAACATGATCGCCACCGACTGGCGCCAGATGGGCCATGCGATCCAGTCGCAGTCGGTCGACATTCCGCTGGCCGACCCGCACTTCTGGACCATGCAGGGCTCGGTGCGCGTGGCGCAGATGTGCGACGACTGGGGCCTGACCTGGGGCTCGCACTCCAACAACCACTTCGACATTTCCCTGGCGATGTTCACCCACGTGGCAGCCGCCGCACCGGGCACCATCACCGCCATCGACACCCACTGGATCTGGCAGGACGGCCAGCGCCTGACCAAAGAGCCGCTGCAGATCAAGGGCGGGATGGTCGAGGTGCCGAAGAAACCGGGGTTGGGGGTGGAGCTGGATTGGGATGAGTTGATGAAGGCGCATGAGCTTTACAAGGGCATGGGCCTGGGTGCTCGGGATGATGCAACGGCGATGCGTTATCTGGTGCCGGGTTGGGAGTTCAACAACAAGCGGCCGTGTATGGTTCGTTGATCGAGTAGGCCTGCTTCCTTTGATTCGGGATGCAGTACGGCTAAACACATAACCTGTGGCGAGGGGGCTTGTCGAATCGTCGCACCGCCCCGTTGGACTGCGCAGCAGTCCCATCTTTTGGGGCCGCTTCGCGACCCAACGGGGGCAAGCCCCCTCGCCACAATGATCTCATTTCCACAAGGTCAGGCAGTGTCCGCACCGGCGCGCGCCTTACCAAAACTTCCAGGTATAGGTCGTCGCAAACCGATACTCGTTGTAGTCATACCCATATTTCTGCTTCACATCGATATTGCGCAAATCAAACGCCAACCCTTGCAACGCCCCGCTCTGCACCACATAGCTCAGCGTCAGGTTGCGTTCGCTCTCCTCGTTGTCGCTCAAATTCCCGCCTCGATCCCAGTTCGTGCCCTTGGTGTAGCGGCTGTAGAACTTCAGCCCCGGCACGCCCAGCCCCGCGAAGTCATAGCCGTAGCGCGCCGACCAGGATTTTTCGTCCGGGCGAATGAAAGCCAGTGACGACCAGTTCACCAGGTAAGGCTGCGGAATGTAGCCATTCATGGTCGGGAAGATGCTGTCACCGAGCATGCGCTGGTAACTGACGCCGAACATGTGCGCGCCCTTGAGCAGTGTGAACAACGCGCCATAGGCACGGTTATCGATTTCACCGGCCACCGCATTGCCGTCTTCGTTGTTGTTGAAGTAGCGCAGGTCGCTCTTGAGCTTGTACCCACCACCCAAGTCAGCCATGTGCATCAGGCCGAAATAGTGCTGCTGGTAAATGTCGTGCAGCACCCCGTAGAAGTAGCTGGCCTGCAGGTTCTTGGTAATGTCGTAGGTGGCCCCGCCAAAGTCCAGGCCGTCACTGTCGAGATTGTCGGTGGTGCCCCACTTGTAGAGTTTCTCGTGATTGGACGATTCACGGGTGACCGCAGACCAGAAGCGCCCGCCAGTCAGGGTCAGGCCATCGACCTCTTTGGACTCGACCACCGCGCCCTGGTAGATGGTGTCCAGTTGGCGGCTGGTATCATCGAACGCCACCGGCAATTGCGGGCGCATGTCGCCGACCTTCAGCTCGGTCTTGCTGTAGCGCATCTTCAGAGTCGCGCCGGCGCGGCTGTAGTCGTCGGCGGTCTGCTGCTTGCGGACGCTGTAGGGCAACGAACCGTCATTGCCCGACGAGTCCAGGCGCACGGCGTATTGCGCATCCACATCCAGGCCGATGGCCAGGGCCGTGTCGGTGTAGCCGGAGGTGAACTGCGCATCGAAACCCTGGGACCAGCTGTGCACTTCGGACACCGGCGCATTGGTATTGGTGTAGTTGCGATGCAGGTAGAAGTTGCGGGTGTCGAGCTTGAAGTGACTGTCATCGATCACATCGGCCTGTGCCGTCAACGTCGAGCAGGTCAAACCCATTACGCTGGCGATACCCAGCCCACGGCAAAGCCGGTTTCCATGAACCATCTCACATCTCCACGTTTGTATGTGCCGGGGCACTGTGCATATAGGAGGTCAATAAAAGGAGTCGGGATCAGGGGCGTTTCAAAGCCCCCTCGAACGCGGGCGTCAGGCCGGACAGTTCGAGCTTGCGCACGAAGTCGCCGAGGCGCTGCTGCTTGTAGGCGTCCACGTCCTGGCCTCGGTAATCGTAAAAACCCTGGCCATCGCGCAGGCCGTTGCGGCCGTTCTGCATGTTGTCGCTGATCACCTGGGGCGACTCGAAACGCGGCGCCAGCGCACCACTCAGATAACGCGAGGCGTAATACAGAATGTCGCCGCCGCCCCAGTCGATGAACTCGAGCAGGCCCAGCACCGAGAACCGCAGGCCGAAACCGACGCGCACCGCGGTGTCGATATCCTCGGCACTGGCCACGCCCTCCTCGACCATCCGCGCTGCCTCGTTCATCGCCAGCGCCTGGATGCGCGGGACGATGTAGCCGGCCACCGGATTGCACACCACCGGCACCTTGCCGATCTGCTTGAGCAGTTGCAGCAGGCGTTCCACCACTTGCGGGCAGGTCACTTCGCTGCGGCTGACTTCCACCAGCGGCATCAGGTAGGCGGGATTGAGCCAGTGGGCGTTCACGAAACGCTTGGGCTCGCTGACCATTTCCGCAAGCTCGGTGACCAGGAAGGTCGAGGTCGTCGAAGCGATGATGGCCGTCGCCGGGACGCACTCACTGACCCAGGCGAAGGTCTCCTGCTTGACCGCGATGACTTCCGGCACCGCTTCGAACACCAACTCGCATTCGCGCAAGGTCGCCGTGGCGGCGGATCGGGATTGCAGCGTCAGCCGGGACAACGCGATGTCCGCCTGCTCCGGCAACAGCATGCCCAGACGCACCAGCATCTGCAGTTCGCTGCGAACATTGCCGCGCACGCGCTCGAAATAATCGCGCCGCTCTTGCTCGGCGCGTTCCTTGATGTCGATCAGGGTGACGGGCAGGCCCGCGTGGATGAAGGCCAGGGCAATGCCCTCGCCCATCCGCCCGGCGCCGACCACGCTGACGTTAGGCAGCGCGGCGCTCATCAATTGAAACCCCGGGTCAGCAGCTCGGTCATCTGCACTCGGCTCAACCCGGCCAAGCCAAGGTTTTCCAGGGTGCGGCCTTCGGCGTAAAGGTCGCGGGCGGCAACCGCCGAGGCAATGCTCAGCAAGCCCTGCGCCACCGGTGTCGGCACACCGGCCCAACGCCCAACGGACACCAGGAAGGACAGGCCCAGACGGGTGTCCTCGAGCATGTAGCGGTGTTTCTGCAGGTCGATGTCTTCGCGCCAGTCGCCGCTGTCGGTCAACTTGCCGTGGGCGCCGCGCCCGTACATCCACTCCTCGCCTTCGGTGGTGTTGTAGTGATCGGCCAGCGGAAAGTGCGGCGCGCCGTAGGTCAGGGCTTCACGCACGGCCATGCGCTCGGCGTCGAGTTGGTTGGTCACGCGGCGGATCGACGGCTGGGTGCCTTCGTGATGAATGTCCCAGGTCTCGAAGTGCTCCAGGGGACCTGCGTTCATCATGATCAGCGGCGGGTGAATGACGGGACCGGCGTTCATCAGCGCGCCGCTCAGGGCGTCTTCGATTGGCTCGACACTCGGATAGGCCTCGCGCAGTACCGCAAAGGCATGCTCGGACAGGTTGCTGGGGAACACGCCGGTTGGCAGGCGGGTCGCGTAGCCGCTGATCACCAGATCGCTGGCACCGTGCTTGCGCACCAGGTACGGCAGCGTGCCGGTTTCGGCGAAGGCGACACTGCTCCGATTACCCGCATCGGCCATGGCCTTGGCAAACACGAAGCTGCCGAAAGTGCCCGGCGGCAGGAACACCACCTGACCGTCGCGCAGATGCGGGGCGACCTGTTTGGCCAGATCCTCGTGGGAGGTCGAGGGCAGCGGGATGATCACCAGCTGCGCATCGCCCAGGGCTTCGGCCAGATCGTCGGTCAGCGACAGCGCATCGCCAGGTTTGCCGACGGACAGCTGGCGCGTGCCACGGTAGTCCTTGATGGTCAGGCTGCCGATGTCCAGCAGCGCCTTGAACGCTGCACTGTCACGACGCCACAGGCGGGTTGCGTGCCCCTTTTCAGCCATTTCTGCAGCAGCGGCGTAGCAGCCGTGACCACCACCCAGCACGGTAATCTTCATGGGAAAGCTCCTCTTGTCAGTAGCTCGATCCTATCGAGCCCCACCCCCAGCGACTCTCCCGATTGCGCAACCGACTCACCGATTGCGCACATGCCTCAATGCTTCTGTCGGCGCAGGGTGTCCGACGGCAGGCAGCCATAACGCTGCCGGTAAGCGCTGGAGAAATGCCCGAAGCTGTTGATCCCGTGACGCAGCAGAATGTCGGTGACGGTTTCGCCGGCCCTGCCCTGCTTCAAGGATTCATGGATCACGGCCAGGCGGCGGTCGCGGATGTAATTGAGCGGCGCCTGCTGGAGGAACTGGTTGAAGCCGTTCTGCAGGGTGCGCACCGAAACGCCGCACAGTTCGCTCAGGGTGGTCAGGCTGATGGGTTCATCGAGGTGCGCCTCGATGTAGTCCCGGGCCTTCTTCACGTGGTGCGGCAGCGCCACGCGGGTGTCGTTCAACAGGTCCGCAGAGTAGTTGTGCGGCAACTGGGTGAGCAGCAATTGCATCAGGTATTCGGACAGGTTGCCGGCCAGAAGCGAGCCGTCGACGCCACTACCGTACAGCCGGCAGATGTAGTCCAGAGTGTGGTAGAGACTGACGGCGCCGGCGCCCTGATGATCGACACTGACATCGAAGATCACCGACTGCTGCAGGCTGCGGTCGAGCAGGCGTTGCAGCTGGGTTTCCAGGGCGTCACGGTCGATGCGCAGGATCAGGTTGCGGCATTCGCCGTCGGTGACGATGCGGCTTTGCGCGAACGGCGAGGATACGCTCAGGCACCCGGTCTGCATCGCCGCGCTGCGCTGCCCGTGGGCCACTTCGCAATTGCCGCGCAGGGTGATGCGAAACAGGTACTGGTGGGTGATGTCGCCGATGGTGACTTCCACCGGCGCGCCATAGCTCAGGTCGAGCAGCGCCGCGTCGCCGAAGAACACGCCGTTGAGCCGGGTGTGCATGGGCTCGTCGCACAGCACGTTGAAGCTGTGCGGACACAGGTAATGGCTGACCTTGTCCTTGATCTCGCGGTAATCGGCCGAGCTCAGCAGGCTGTGCCGTTCCAGCAGGTGTACGTCATTGAGCATCGAGGGTTCTCCTGATCAGGCGCGCCTCGGCCCCGCCCCGTTCAGACAGGGCGAGGCCGAGACGCGGATCATGGGCAACGTGGATCAGGCCTGGGTCGGATACTCCCGGGCATGGCTTTCACGGAAGCAGCGGCAGCCGCGCCACAGCAGGAGCACGGTCAAAGCCGAGGCACCGACAATCACCAGCGACATCGACGAACCCACCGCGGCAGGCGAGCCGAAGTAACGGTCGGTCAGCAGCGCCACCAGCGTGGTGCCCAACCCCAGGCCCAGCAGATTGCTGATCAACAGGAACACCGCCGAGACCTGGGCGCGCACCTGATTCGGGGCGAGGATCTGCATGGCGGCGGTCGAGGCCGGCATCGGGAACGAGGCGAAGAACATCGCCGGCACCAGCAGCGCCACGGACAGCCATAGTTGATCGACCTGCGAGAACAATACCGCCGGCACCGCCATGCCGAGGGCGCCGATCACCCCGGTGCGCATCGCGGCGTCCGAATGACCGCGCTTGGCCAGAAGATCAGTGAGCCAGCCGCCGAACAACACGCCGGTGGTGTTGGCGAGCAACAGCACCGTGCCGAGCATGTAGCCCGCTTCGACCGGCGTCAGGCCAAACTTGCGGATATACAGCGCCGGGCTCCAGCTCATCAGGCAGAACAGCACCATGGCGTAGAACGAAAAGCCCAGGTAATGACAGGTGAAGGTGGCGCGGTGACGACCCAGGAAGCGGAAACCATCGCTCAACGCGACTTTCTTCGGCCGACCCTGCTCATCCACCTGCAAGCCTTTGCGCGCAGGGTCGCGCACGGTCAGCCAGATCAGAATGCCGACCAGGATGCCCGGCAGGCCGACAATGAAAAACGCCAGCTGCCAGGCTTTCATGGCGCCGAGAAAGGCGACTTCGAAGGTGCTCATGTCCTTGAGCAGCGCGATCACATAGCCGCCCACCAGAAAGGCCAGGCCACCACCGACGAACGAGCCGATCGAGTAGATGCCCACGGCACGGCCGAGCTTCTCCTTGGGGAACATGTCGCTGAACATCGAATACGCCGACGGCGACAGCGCCGCTTCACCGACACCCACACCGATGCGGGCGAGGAACATGTGCAGGAAGTTCTTGCTCAACCCGCAAGCCGCCGTCGCCAGACTCCAGAACACCACCCCGACGGCAATGATCTTCGGCCGGGAAAAACGGTCGGCCAGGTAGGCTATGGGCATGCCCATGAAGGCGTAGAACAGGGAAAACGCCAGCCCGTGAAGCAGGCTGAACTGCGTGTCGCTGATCTGCAAATCGGCTTTGATCGGCTCGATCATCAGCGCGAGGATCTGCCGGTCCACGAATGAAAAGATGTAGGCCACCATGCACAGGCCCACCACATACCACTCGTAGATGTAGGTTTTCTTCTTTTGCAGGACCGCGTTATCGACCTGGATATTCACTGGTGTTAGCTCCTCTTGGAATCCGTTCGGATGCGTGACCGGGGCACCGGTCATGCACGCTGTGTGCCGGGGGATGGAGGGCAGATTTCAGGAGGGACGGAGGGCTTGGACATTGTCGGTTCTCTTGTTGTTATGGTTTGACTGCAAGGCGTACGGGATGAAGCAAGACCACAGCGATGATGCGCATCGCTGCAGGTAAGGTAAGTCAGTGGATGCCGGGGTGGTATCAAGATGAACAGCCGGTGGTGCAAGCAAATCTCCCATTCGTACTGGGGATTTCTTTAGTTGGCGGGAAGCAAGGAATGCAATCTCTGTAGCAGCTGCCGAAGGCTGCGTCCGGCTGCGAAGCA
This sequence comes from Pseudomonas sp. REP124, assembly GCF_020164475.1. Lineage (GTDB taxonomy): Bacteria > Pseudomonadota > Gammaproteobacteria > Pseudomonadales > Pseudomonadaceae > Aquipseudomonas. The sequence continues at coordinate 91,616 of NZ_JAIQWX010000002.1, forward strand.
GCCGTAACCCCAGACGCCTCGGTGTGTCAGATATATCCGGTGTACAGGTTTTGCGACTGCTGCGCAGCCGGACGCAGGCTTCGCCAGCTGCTACCGGACCTGCGGATGTACACAAAACTGACGAGCGACCTCAACCACTGTGGGAGCGGGCTTGCCCGCGATGGAAGCCGGGACACCGCGGAGTGTCAGGTGACCAACGTCATCGTTGACGACCATCGCGAGCAAGCTCGCTCCTACAGGTGATGCGTTATCACCGATGGCGGCGGTTGGCCCGCGGCCCTATCAATGCCGTCGATGTTCACAATCACTTCAATGAAGTTCTCTTAAAAATCCTGCGGCGTAACATCTGCTCCATACCAACCCAAAACACCCGGAGCACACGATCATGAAACGCCAAACCATCCTCAGCATCGTTTTCTCGGTTTTCGCAGTTAACGCTTTTGCCGCTTCTTCCGCTCAACCGGTAGTTGCCGAAGGCGGCTCGGATCGGCTGATCGAAAGCCGTGTGGCTGAAGGTGGTTCCGACCGTCTGCAACAGAATCGTGTTGCCGAAGGTGGCGCTGATCGTCTGCTGGAAAAACGCAATGCAGTTGCAGCCGATGGTTCGGATCGTTTGAAAGGTAACGAGGTTGCTGCTGACGGTTCTGATCGTCTGAAAGGCAACACCGTCGCCGCTGATGGCTCTGACCGCCTGAAAGGCAACACTGTCGCTGCTGATGGCTCCGACCGCCTCCACGGTAACACCGTCGCAGCCGATGGCTCTGACCGCCTCCACGGCAACACCGTCGCAGCCGACGGCTCCGACCGCCTGAAAGGCAACACTATCGCCTAAGCCCTTCGCGTCACCGCAACACCCACAAAAAGCCCGGCCTGATCAGCCGGGCTTTTTCGTGCACGATTTCGCCATCGCCACGAATCACTGTAGGAGCGAGCACGCTCGCGATGGACGTCAACGATGACGCTGGATGCCTGACACCCCGCGGTGCTTCTGCCTCCATCGCGAGCAAGCTCGGTCCTACAGGGGGCAGGTGCTCATTAAGGACGGCTATACACCTCCCGCCCCGCAAAATACGTCTTGAGCACCTGCGTACCCGCCAGCTCCGTCTCGGGCGCGGTGAACACATCGCGGTCGACGATGATCATGTCCGCCTGCTTGCCGGGCACCAGTGAACCGATCTGCTTTTCCAGGCCAATGGTTTTCGCCGCATTGAGCGTGTAGGCGTAGAACATGGTTTCGCGATCGATGGCTTCGGCCGCGTTCAGCACGCCCTTCGGACCTTTGCGGCTGATCGCCTGGCCGATGGCTTTCCAGGGCTCTGGTGTGGAAACCGGCCAGTCGCTGGCACCGGAAATGGTCGCGCCGTTCTTGAGCAGCGAGCGGGCCGGATACATGAACTGGAATTGCATGGCGTTGATGTACGGCTGCAGCAGGTCGATGCTCAGCTCGTCCGCCGAAGCCCAGTAAAGCTGCATCGAGGCGATGACATTGAGCGGCTTGAAGCGGGTGAATTCCTTGGGGTTGACCATTTGCAGGTGGGTGATGGAGTGGGCGACGTTGTTGTGCCCTTCGCGGCGCGCCTGCTCGATGCCATTGAGGGATTCACGCACGGCGCGGTCGCCGATGGAATGCACGTGCACCAGCCAGCCGCGAGCATCGGCTGCGCCCACCAGTTCGCCGAAGTGTGCAGGGTCGATCAGCAGCTCCCCGCCCTTGAGCGAGTTTTTATAGGGCGATAACAGCGACGCGGTTTTTGCGGGAAACTCCACGACGCCATCGGCAAACACCTTGATGCCGGGCAGGCTGAGGTTGTCGACGCCGGCAAACTGCTTGCGCACCTGCTCCATGACCTCAAGGTCGGCGGGCTTGCTCTTGGGGTTGACCACCATCAGCGCGGCCACGTGCAGGTCCAGTTCACCTTTGTCGGCCAGGGCTTTGTAGGCCGGCAGTACGCCGACGTTTTTCACCGTGGGCTTGAAGTCGAACAGTGCATCGCCAGGCACCGCGTTGGCCGCCGGGTCCATCAGCGCGGTCACGCCCAGGCTGTGGTAGAGATCGCGAGCGGCTTCGGCGGCGCCCACCAATTGTTCGAGGCTGGCCGGTGGCAGTTGCGACATCACCGCCGACAGACCGGCGTCGGCGACGAAGCCGTTCGGCGTGTTGTCCGGGTGGTGGCCGATGGTCGCCACTGCCTCACCGGTCAGCGCCTTGACCCGCGCAGCATCGATGCCCGCGCGTTTGAGCAACGCCTTGTTGGCCCAGCCGGTGTGGTAATCCCAGCCGAGGAACAGGATCGGCGTGTCTTTCCATTCACCCTGGTTGAAGCGCTTTTCGAACTCCGCCACCTCGCTCCAGTAGGTCGAGGGCGTGCCGCTAACGCTCAGGATGTCGCCGTGCCGGGCCTTTCCGTTGTCGCGCCATTCGCGCAGGCGTTGCTCCAGTTCGTCGAACGGCAGCATTTGCGTTTCGAGGTCGGCGGACTTGAGCTTCACCCCGCCAAACACCGCATGACTGTGGGTGTCGATGAAGCCGGGCATCAGCACCTTGCCCTGCAAATCGATGACGTCAGTGCCGGGCTCCTTCAGCGCCATCACCTCGGAGTCGCTGCCCACTTTGACGACCTTTCCGTTCTCCACCGCGACGGCCTGTTGCAGTCCTTTGCCCTGCTGCGCCGTGAAGACTTTGCCGTTATGCAAAATCAAGTCGGTCGCCGCCATGCTTTCCATTGAGGAAAGACCAATGGCCACCGCCAATGCCGACAGGAATACTCGCTTCATCGTCCCACACCTTTTTCTTGTTGGAATGGCCGGAGACTAGCGAAGTACGTGACAGTGCAGAATACTCACCCCACGCAACTCATACTTTCCAGACAGGAAACACTGAATGGACCAGCTCAGCGCCATCGCCATGTTTGTCGAGACCGCCGACCAGGGCAGCTTCACCCGGGCCGCCTCGCAATTGGGCAAGACCACCTCGGCACTGACCCGCGCCATCACCCACCTTGAAGAAGAGTTGGGCACGCGCCTGTTCGAGCGCTCCACGCGGCGAATCGCCCTGACCGAAGCCGGGGAACTTTTCCTCGCCAGCTCCAGGCAAGTGCTCACGCAACTGGAGCAGGCCCGGGAAGACATCGATCAGCTGCAGAGCGAGATGTACGGCCTGTTGCGCATCACCGCCCCGCCCTCCTTCGCGCCGGCCTTTCTCAATGCGGTGTGCTGTCGCTTTCTGGAGCTGTATCCGCAGATGCGCCTGGACGTGGTGTTGACCGATGAATTCGTCGACCTCGCCGAAGGCCGCTTCGACCTGGCCGTGCGCGACGGCCCGGTGGAGCTGCCCGACCTGATCACCCGCCCCCTGACCGCCAACCGCATCCTCCTGTGCGCCAGCCCCCAATACCTGCAACGCAACCCGCTGCCCGTGCAACCGGACACCTTCGCTCAGCATGACTGGCTGCTGTTCCGCCATCCGGCCCTGAACCCGCATTTCTGGTGGATCGAACACAACGGCGAACGCCAGCGCATCCCGCAGCCGGTTCCACGCCTGAGCAGCGACAACTACGATTTACTGTTCAGCGCGCTGCTGGCTGGCCGGGGTTTGCAGTTCTGCCCGCAATGGAGCGCCGCGCCGTACATCAGGCGCGGCGAACTGGTGCACCTGCTGCCCGAAGCCGACCTCGATCCGGAGCAGTTCGGCCGAAAGATTCATGTGATTTACCCGGCGCACCGGCGGCATACGCGCAAGCATCAGGCGTTTATCCAGTGCCTGAATGAGTATCTGGATGAGCGGGAGTTACATTGATTCACGCCCCTCTTCACAGCAGGAACGAGCTTGCACGCGATGCAGGCCCAGACACCGCGGGAAATCAGGAAGCCCACATCATCGTTGACGACCACCGGAAGCCAGGTAGTCCGGATCCCGTTTTGCTAATCCTGAACTCGATCCATGTAGCAACTGGCGAAGCCTGCGTTCGACTGCTACAAGGATCGCGTTCTGGCTCAACGGACTGAACTTAAGGTTTGCCCAACTCAGTCAATGTACTCCCCCACCACCTCGACAATCCGCCGAGCAATGTGCTCGACATGCGTCTCCAGTGCAAAGTGCCCGGTATCCAGCAACTCCACAACAGCATTCGGATTGTCGCGCTTGTAGGCCTCAGCCCCCGGCGGGATGAAGAACGGATCGCCTTTGCCCCAGATCGCCAGCGTCGGCACCTTCGTATCACGGAAGAACTGCTGGAACGCCGGATACAGCTTCAGGTTGTTCTGGTAGTCGAAAAACAGGTCCAGCTGAATGTCCTTGTTACCCGGCCGCTCCAGCAGCAGCGCATCCAGATAGTAAGCCTCGGGGGCGATGAGATCAGGATTGCTCACCCCTTCCACATACTGCCAGCGAGTGCCTTCCAGATGCAGGATGGCATCCTTGATCACCTGCCGATTGGCCGGCGACGGGTCTGCCCAGTACTGGCGGATCGGCGCCCAGGCCTCCCCCAGACCTTCAAGATAGGCGTTGCCGTTCTGCGAAACGATCGCGCTCACCCGCTCCGGATAGGCCAGCGCCAGGCGCAGGCCGGTGGGCGCGCCGTAGTCGAAGAAGTACATCGCATAACGCTTGAGCTCCAGCACATCGACAAACTGACGAATCGTCTCGCCGATGGCGTCGAAGGTGTAACGGTAATTGCGCTGCGCCGGAACCTCGGTGAAGCCGAAACCCGGCAGATCCGGTGCGATCAGCCGGTACTTGTCCGCCAGCAGCGGGATCAGGTCACGGAACTGGTGCGACGAGCTGGGGAATCCGTGCAACAGCAACAGCACCGGTGCATCCGCAGCGCCCGCTTCGCGATAGAAAACCTTCACGCCATCGGCTTCGACGGACTTGTAGGCAACCTGAATGTGTTGAGAAATGGTCATGGCTAAGCCCTCATGTAACTTGTTAAATTGATTTTGCCGGTTACTGATTTCCATTCTGCACGGGATTTGTAACTAGTCAAATGCTTTTTATCGGTTACACTCTGCACATCGACTCATCGGAAATTGTCATGACCACCTCCCCCATCGAACTGCCCGCCCCGCTGATACTCGCCGACCACCCGGCGCTAGATCTGTTGAACACTCAAATGATGGTCGACGGCCAGCGCCGCGATCTGCTGACCAGTGATGCCGATGCGGCGCAGTGGCTGGAGCAGACCGGCTTTGGACCGGCGGATGAAATGGTGGTGGGTGACGGGCATTTGCTTGCCCGATTGCGCACGTTGCGCGACTGCATCGAAGACCTGCTCGCCGCTCGCCGGGAGAATCGCTTGGCGGATCCGGCGGCACTCAATGGCTTTCTGCTGCAAGCGGTGCCGCAACTGATCTGGGAGGAAGCCGGCGCCCCGCTGCTCGATCGCTTCCGCCAGGCTGAGGCCACCAACCAGCGCCTTGGCCGCCTGGCCTACAACGCCGCCGAACTACTGGCCGAAGGCGATTTCAACCTCGTGCGTAAATGCGAAAGCGCGGACTGTTCACTGATGTTTTACGACCGCACCAAGTCGCACAAACGGCGCTGGTGCAGCATGGCGTTGTGCGGAAACCGGCATAAGGTCGCCGAGTTCCGCAAGCGGCGTCAGGGCGGTGCGTCATGAACTTGTAGAGATCAATTGCCAGCTTTAGCGCTCAAAAGTCTCAAAATCGGAGATGTTCATGACCACCTCACCCCTTCAGCTGGACTGGCTGAGTCGCCTGCTGGACATGATGACTGTAAGAGGTCGGCTGGAAATCCGTTGTGCGTACGGAGCCCCTTGGCAAGTAGCCTATGAAGACTCGGAACCGGGAGAGATGCCCTACCACGTGATATTGCGGGGTACAGCCACTTTGCAAACGCCGGGCATGAGTATCCCCCGGCGATTACAGGCAGGTGATGTCGTGGTGGTGCTCGATGGATCTCGGCATGTGCTCAACGACGGGAGTGGAGAAATCCCTGCGCAAGCAATTCACCGTAATGAGCTCAATCTGGTGGTTAGCGAGAACGCCGGTACCCGAGAGCGACTGGAGATGCTGTGTGGCCGTTTCGTGATCACACCGCCCCATGATCGCTTCATCCGTGAATACTTGCCCGGAACCCTGATTGTCCGCACATCGAACCCGGCACACTCGCCTGACACTCAGACCGCTGCGCAACTGGCCAGCCTTCTGAACTTGATGAGGGCAGAATCCATCGCTGCGAGCCTGGGCGGCAACGCCATGCTGAACGCTTTGTCCGCCGCGCTGCTGACGATGACATTGCGGCTGGCCAGCGAGTCTGCGGATACGCCGACCGGCTTGTTGGCGATGGCTGCACATCCGAGGCTCGCTCCCGCATTGACCGCTATTTTCAACGACCCTGCTCACCCGTGGACACTCCCTGAGCTGGCGGACCTGTGCAACATGTCCCGGGCAACCCTTATCCGCCACTTCCAGGAAAAGGTCGGCAAATCGGCGAATGCTATTTTGACTGACCTGCGAATGACCATTGCGGCGAATGAACTGACCTCCACAACGTTGCCGACCGAGGTCGTCGCCGAGAGGGTGGGTTATCAATCGGTGGCTGCGTTTCGACGCGCTTTCGCTCAGCGCATGGGCATGACACCGGGGGATATGCGTCGATCAAATCAGGGATGAAACCCCGCGTCCGCTCTAGCGGGAATGACTGAACCAGGTGCGTACAACGATTCGCACCTGGTTCAGGTCATGGCTGGAATGGTGAAAGGCTAGCGCAAACTCAAACGGCTTTCACTTCTCCCCCGTCCATGCGCAGAGCGGACCCCGTTATCCAGCGTGCGGAAGGGGAAACCAGAAAGGCCAACAGGTCTGCAATCTCTTCAGGTTCTCCGAATCTGGATATTCCGGCATTTTGCGGAAACCTGATCAGCGCCTCCTCGTCACTCATGCCATTGGCAGACGCCCACTTTTGCACAAATGATCGTCTGCGCCCTGTCATCACCGGCCCCGGCATCACACTGTTCACCTGGACGCCGTCTTCAATTCCACGATCCGCGAAAGCCTTGGCCAGAGCCACAATGGCTGCATTGATGGCCGCCACGGCGGCGTACCCGGATTTGGGTACCTGCGCCGAGTTGCCGGACATCATGACCACCGCACCTGCGGATGCCTTCAAAGCCGGCCACGCAGCCAGCGTAAGCCGTCGCGCGCCGTGCAGCTTGAGCTCGGTCGCCTGGTCCCATTGGTCGTCAGTCATCTCGAACAGATCGATTTGAGGTACTGCACCGGCGATATTCAGCAGGGCGTCGATTCTGCCGAACTTCGCCATCACTTGATCTATCACCACCTTCGGCACACCTGGTGCGGCGATATCGGCATCGATGATCAACGACTCGGCCCCTGTCTCGTGAACGTACCTTGCGGTTTCCTCGAGGTTTTCACGATGCCTGGCCACCAGCACTATCGCTTCGAAGTCCTTCGCCAACCGGATCGCAGTCGCGCGACCGATTCCCTGACTTGCACCTGTGACAATCGCAACCGACTTCGCCATTGAAGCCTCCTGATTCGAGTAATGTGAAGGGAATTCAGTCGACGACAACGACCATTTTGCCGGCCGCTTCGTTTGCTTCCATGACGCGATGAGCCTCATGAATCTCCTCAAAGCTGAAGATCCGGGTCGGTTTGACATCGAGCCGCCCGGCCTCCGCTTCTTGCGCAATCGCCTGCAACGGCACATCGGATAACGGGAAACCTTCAGTTCCGAAAACGAAGCTGCCGAAGAATGTGAGATAGACGCCACTGGACATCTGCAGCAGCGGATTGAAGTCCGCGATCGGATCAAGCCCGCCCAGCCATCCTGCGAGACACACGCGGCCACCGCGACGCACGATCGCCAGAGAATCGATCACCGTGCTGTTACCCACCAGATCAAGTACCGAATCGAAGGTTTTCGCGCCCTCGATTCGGGTCGACAATTGCGGCCCCTCCAACTCAACGGCCCAAGCGCCAAGAGCTTTCAGCATCTGCGCGCGTTTTTCACTACGGGTCGTGGCAACCACCCGGACGCCCGCATTCACCGCCAGCTTCAAAGCTGCCTGCCCGAAAGACGATGTTGCGCCGCGAATGAGCAGTGTCTGGCCCTTCTCGATTTCCAGGTTGCGGAAAAGACATGTCCACGCCGTCGCATAGGTTTCCGGGATTGCGGCCAGTTCCGCCCAGGGCAACTCGGCATTGATCAATGCGACGTTGGAAACCGGCGCTCGCGTGTATTGCGCATAACTGCCGTTGATCGTACGACCCAGGCCGCCCATCAGCGCGGCCACCTTCGCACCGATCGGGAATTCGCCGCCGGGACATGACTTCACTATGCCCACGCATTCAATTCCGCTGACAGGCGCCGATTCCGCCCATTCACCACGGCGCATGTGCATTTCAGCGTGATTGATTCCGAACGCCTTGATCTGGATGACCACGAAACCATCCTGAGCCACCGGCTCAGGGATGTTCCGGTAAACCAGACTGTCCAGGCCGCCGAATTTTTCTAGAACGATCGCTTTCATGAGGTGCTCCTGATGGGCCGTGAAGGCCTGTTCGAATTCATTTCGTCGCCAGAGGAAACCGCCACGACTATCCATCTGCGATAGCATGGCGGCGCCCAAAAAGTAACCTGCCTGATTCCGTTTATGAGGTTATTAACGGTTGAGTAACTTGTCAAACATATTTTGACCGGTTACTATTTTTGCCAGCTTTGTAATGGCGGAGAGTCCAATGCGTACCCACTTGAGCGAACCGGCTATCTTCATCGCAGATGCCCCGGCGCTGGATTTCCTCAATTCAATTGCGACCCCGATCGACGAAATCGTTGACTGGATTGGCGATGCCGACGGATTGCTGGACTGGCTGGAACAGTCGGGGTGGGTAAGCCGGCAAACGCTGGAGGGCGTCGCGCAAAGTGCCATGCCTGGTGAGCTGGATGGCGTCGCTGCACAAGCGAGGGCGTTGCGGGGTTGGTTCAGAGCATTCGTTCTCAAGCATCAGGGAACACCGCTGACCCCTGAGGTCATGGACGAGTTAGCGACGCTTAACCGTTTGCTTGAAAGAGACGACGGCTTTACGCAGATCACCCTCGCCAACCAGGGTCCCGCCAGCCTGCAGCTTCAGCCGCGTCGACGCTGGAAAACACCTGAATCCCTGCTGCTGCCGATCGGTGAAGTGCTGGCAAAATTCATCTGCGAGGAAGACTTTGCCGATGTCAAAAGCTGCGAGGGTGCCGGTTGTACGCTGATGTTCGTAGACCATACCCGAGGTAAAAAGCGTCGCTGGTGCAGCATGGCGGTGTGTGGAAATCGCGCCAAGGCCGCAGCGCATCGCCAGCGCAAGAAACTTCTGTGAATTCCTCGGCGGCATCTGACTGGGTCTTTGGTATCCGCTTGCCGGATGCCTGTCGATGCCGCGCCTCAACGTAACCTTTTTGATTCAATCAAAAAGGTTACTCGAAGCATTCTACCTTTGAATCAATTGTCCTGACGCTCCCAGCGCGAGGCGAGTTGGGCGACTCTTTTCGTTGCGAAAGTATCCAACCTTCACGATTGGAACTTTTGAGCATTATTACGAGACCATATCGACTTACAGGTATCAAAGGCTCTTCATATGATGGCTTCAACGACGAAACACTCATCAATGGAGCTACCCATGTTGCATATCCAGCTTTTCGCAAGCGAAGGCGCCCCCGGCGCCAGACACTCATCCGCGCCGATGGGGAAAACATCATGAACTACCTCATCGATCTACTCGGTCGCTCGGTACTGCTCAAGCGCGACCTGGACTATCACCTGCTTCGCGCCGCCATGGTCGTCATCTTTGTCTGGTTCGGTTACGACAAATGGTTCGTGGCAGAAATCACCGACTTGCTTCCGCTGATCACCAACGGCCCACTCATTTCGTGGACGATTCCGGTCTTGGGCGTCAAGGGCACCAGCATCTTCCTGGGGACGGCGGAATGGACTTTCGGCTTGCTGATTTTTCTGGGTTTCTGGAACAAGAAACTTGGAGTTCTCGGCGCTCTGGGTTCTTGTGCAACCTTCATGGGGACCATCACGATCATGCCGTTCGCGCCAGGTGCCTGGCACGAAGGCGCCGGTGGTTTCCCTGCCATGACAATCGTATCGGCCTTCCTTTTGAAGGATCTCGTATTGCTGGTGGTTTCCGTCTATCTGCTCAAACAGGACGTGGCCCGATTGATCATGGTTGCTGCTGTGAAACGACACTGATACCGGCCTATGGAGCGTCTCACGGGCGCTCCTCTGTCAAGACGATCTGCATTAAACGCAATACGCTCGGCAGCCAGTGCCGTGCAGGCAAAGACAACAATGACGTCACCCCCAAACACCAACAGGGGCTGCTCAATAACCTTTGTCATCACATCATTGGAAGCCTTGATCATGAAAACCCTGAACCTCGAAAACCACGCAACTCAAAAGCTCGTCGACCGCTCGACCCTCGGTAGCCAAATCACCGCGCTGGGCACCTACGGTATCTACCTGGCCCTGGCCGTTATCTACTTCTGGTTCGGCGGCATGAAGTTCACCCACTACGAAGCCATGGGCCTGGTGCCGCTGGTGAGCAACAGTCCTTTGCTGGGTTGGGTTTATGACCTGTTCAGTGTCGATACCTTCTCGGCCCTGCTGGGTGTTCTGGAAGTCTCGATCGGGTTGCTGATCGCCGCGCGCCTGCTGTCGCCCAAGCTCTCCCTGATCGGTGGTGCGCTGTCCGCCGGGTTGTTCTTTACCACCTTGAGCTTCATGTTCTCGACGCCGGGGGTGATCGAGCCCGGCCTTGGCTTCCCGGGGATTTCGGTGGCGCCGGGACAGTTCCTGCTCAAGGACATCGGGCTGCTGGCCGCTTCGATCTTTGTTGCCGGTCACTCGTTGTCTGCACTGGAAACCCGATAAGCCGAAGCACTTGATATGGCCTGATGAAGTCAATGTAACTCAGGCCATCTCCCTTTCTTTCATCCAATCCCGCGGGCTGTACCCGGTCTTTCGCCGAAATGCCCGCGCCAGCGCCGATGGACTTTCATAACCGACCTCAGTGGCGATCAGCGCAATCGGTCGCCCTTCACGCAGACGCTTCTGCGCCAGGCTGATCCGCCAACTCAACAGATAATCCGCAGGCGTCTGCCCGATCACCGTGCGGAAATGCACGGCATAGGCGGCACGGGACATGTTCGAGGCACGGGCCAGCTCTTCGATCGACCAGCCGTGCTGAGGCGTGTCGTGCATCTGCATCAGCGAACGCGCCAGCCGCGCATCGGCGAGCCCGGCCATCATGCCGGTGTGCAACTGGTGGTGATCGAGCAGATGGCGGAACAGCAGGACGATCAATAGCTCGAACAGGCGATTGAGCGCCACCTCCCTGCCGCAGTGCACTTCGGCTGCCTCGGCGAACATCCACTTCAACACGTCGGCCAGCAGCGGCAACTCATCCAGCGAAAGCACCAGACAATCGGGCAGCGAAGCCGTCAACGGGTTATCGACGCCGCCCTCGAACTCCATGGACGCACACAACAGTTGAGCGCCCTCGGGATTACCACCCAACAGGTGATGGCGGCTGGGCCGTGGAAGAAAAATCAGGCTGGGCCGGGTCAGCAAAATTTCCTTGCGATCAGTTCCCCGCAAAGTGACGGAACCGGCCTGCAGCAGATGAATATGCCCCAGCTGATCCGCCCCGCCGTACGACGCCTTGCCGCAAAGCCTGTCGTTGTAGAACAGGCTTGCGCGCACACCGAACTGCAACAGCAACGTGGACAGGCGATCCATGGAAAATCTCTTGGCGAAGTGGAAATGCATCGATCATAGCACCGGCGATTTGCGCACTATCGGACGCCTACAGGGCTGGAGTTGCCCACGACCACGCCATCCACCGTTTGCCCGTAGAAGCACTGCTCCCCGTGATGAAACGCATTGGCCGTGCTGGTCAGATTGCCGTTGAACCGCGGATCCTGCGGGCGTTGCTGGCTGTTGATCCAGGCGGCTACGTCCCAGGCCTGTTGTGGTTCGAGCTGGACGGATTTGCCCAGCGGCATGTTCTCGAAGATGAATTGCGCAGCGGTGTTGATCCGGTGCATGCCGGCGCCCAAGTTGTAGGAGTCATCGCCCCAGAGTGCCGGCATCACCGGTACGCCGGCCATCGCGGTGCCCTCGCCGTTTGCGCCATGACAGATGGCGCAGTGTTGCGTGTACACCTGTCGCCCGCGATCAGGCGACGGCGGTGACGGTGGTGCGGGAATGGTGGCAAAGCCCCGGCCCGGCATGTTCTGACGATCCGCCTGCTGCGCGATCGGCGCTGGCAGCGAGAGTGACTGGCCGTTGCCGCCCAACTGCAGTTGCTGGTCGCTCAGCTCCGGGACGGGGGCGTCAGGCTTGCCGGCCTTGTCCAGCAATCCGCCCATCAGCATCCAGTACGAATACGCCGACAGCGCTACCACTTCCGGCGAATCCAGGGCCGGTGCCTTGCCGTTCATCGAGTAGTTGAAACAGCCCTGAATCCTTTCGGCGAAGGTATCGATGCGATTGTCTTTGGCGCGGAAGGACGGATAGGCGAGATAGGCCGCCCACAAGGGCGCCGACCAGGCTTTTGCGCCGTTGCCCAGATGGCAATTGGCGCAGTTGAGCTGGTTGCCGACGTAGCGGCCTTTGAGTTGCTGAGTGTTGACGAACAGCTCGTAGCCTCGGCGCACCTTGTCGCCGAAATCGCCTTTTGGGACGGTTGTCAGCGCTCGTGGTGTGAAGTCCAAAGGCGCCTTGGGCTGGGCCTGGAGTTCCACGCTCATGTCCGGTTGTGCGGCCATGCCCTGCGTCACAAAGGTCAGCCAGACCAAGGCCAGCCACACCGCCATCGAACCTCGCCATGAAGTCATCGGCTTGTGCTCCTTATCGAATCCCGGAGAGGTAACTGGACAGTGCATCGATATCGCCCGCGCTCAACTTGCGGGCGACGTTGCCCATCAGATCGTCCGGGTCGCCGCTGCGTTGCCGGCTTTGCCAGGCCAGGAGCTGTTCCTTCAGATAGGCCGCCTGTTGCCCGGCAAGCCTGGGAAACGCACCGCCGCCCACCGCAGAAGGGCCATGACAGCTGTAGCAGGCGGGAAGATCGCGTTGCAGGTCGCCTTGGTAGTAAAGCTGCTCTGCGGGCGTGGATGCGATCTGCTCGCCGCGCAATTGGAGCCTGGGCGTCGTGCCCTGACTGGCGAAATAGGCGGCGACCTGATTGCGTAACGTCGCATCGCTGTAGCCTTGGGCAATGGCCGACATCACCGGATTGCTGCGCCGGCCGGCGATGAAGTTTTCGATCTGGGCGCTGATGTAAGAGGCCGAAAGCCCGGCAAGCATCGGCGCCTGAGGCGTCCCTTCACCGGTGGCGCCATGGCAGGCAACACAGGCCTGAGCCTGTGGCGGCATCTCCACAGCGCTCGCCTGCACCACCATCCACGCGCCCAACAGCACGATGACCTTGGCAATCGGCATATCGCCTCTCCAATCACGAGGGAACCCTCACCAACTGTAGAAGCAATACCCGCAAACAACACAAAACCCCTGTGGTGGCGATCATGCAGAAAGTCCGCACTGACCTATAGTGAATCTTCCGCAAATGCAATTAACCAGCATTTACGTTCTCACTCACGCAGCGCGGCATGGAGGTTAGTTCTATGAATGCAAAGCAGGTGTCAGTCCTTACCCTCGCAATACTGGCCAGCTCAAGCGTACTGGCCGCAAAAGCACCCACCAAGCCTGTCGACAAATGGACATGCGGAGACTTCCTGGAGATCGATGAGAAATATCAACCCAATGCGGTGTTCTTTGCCGAAGGGTTCACCAAGGCAGGCAAGCCGGTCGATGCCGTGATGGACGTCGATGGCACGCTCACAGTGACCCCACGGGTCATCGAAGCCTGCACTCAAAATGCCCAGGGGTCATTCGTCGATACGCTCAACAAAGCAAAAGCCAAGTAGTCAATGTGAAAACTGTAGGAGCGAGCTTGCTCGCGAAGGCGTCAGGCCAGCCAGCATCGATGTAGAATGCGCCGGCCTATTCGCGGGCAAGCCCGCTCCCACAGTTTCTTGTGTCGATCACAAAATCTGCGAAGAACACAAAACCCAGTAGGAGCGAGCATGCTCGCGATGGCCGTGAACGATAACGCGGGAAGCCTGATGCCCCGCTGTGTCCCTTCATCCATCGCGAGCAAGCTCGCTCCTACAGTTCGATTCACCCCCCGCCAGTCGATCGCAAAAATGGACTTGCCCCAAACCGCTTTCCCCATGGAGCTTTACCGATGTCCGAACACCGCATCCGCGCCCTCGCCCTGTGCATTTTTCACCATCGCGGAAAAATCCTGGTCAACGAGTTTTACGACGATGTGAATCAACAGACCCTCTACCGCCCCATCGGTGGCGGCATCGAGTTTGGCGAGCGAAGCGCCGAAGCAATCGTCAGGGAAGTGCAGGAAGAGCTGGACCAGTCGATTCACGACCTCCGCCTGCTGGGCACTCTGGAAAGCCTTTTCACCTACGCTGGCAAGCCCGGGCACGAAATCGTCCAAATCTACGACGCAAAATTCGACGACGAACGTGTCTACGAAAACCAGCAGATAGTAGGCCACGAAAGCAACGGCGCCCCCTTTCATGCCAAATGGTGTGACAGCTCGGATTTCAGCCCCACTTCCCCGCTGGTACCTGAAGGCCTGCACGAGCTGCTCAAGGCTCTTTCGTTGCTGGAGTAAACATTCGTCAGTCCAGCCAGCATCAATGTTGAATGTACCGACCTCTTCGCGGGCAAGCCCGCTCCCACAGGTTCTTGTGTCGATAACAAAATCCGCAAACACCCCCAGAAACCTTGTGGGAGCGAGCCTGCTCGCGATGGTGGTCAACGATTACGCGGGATACCTGATACCCCGCGGCGCCAATGCAACCCATCGCGAGCAGGCTCGCTCCCACAGAGACAGCGCAATATCTGTAGATGACCACAGACCCGGACGATTGGGCACTCAGATGCCATAATCAAGGTCCTTTCATATCAGAGCCGCATGAATGACCGTCGAAAGCTACGATCAACTCGCGATTTTCTCGGCTGTGGCTCAAGAGCGTAGCTTCACGCGCGCCGCTGCCCGCCTGGGCATGTCGCAACCGGCCTTGAGCCGGGCCATGCGTCAACTGGAGGAGCGACTGGGGGTGCGGTTGCTGGCTCGCACCACACGCAGTGTTTCCCCCACCGAAGCGGGCGAACATCTGCTTAAGGTGATCGCTCCCAGGTTTGAAGAAATCGACACCGAGCTGGCCTTGCTCAGCGAGTTCCGCGACAAACCGGCGGGCAAATTGCGCATCACCGCCGGTGAGCATTCGGCGATCACGGTCCTGCATCCGGTGCTGGCGAAACTGCTGCCGGACAATCCCGATCTCAACATCGAAATCATCGTTGACTACGGCTTTACCGACATCGTGGCCGAGGGTTTCGACGCGGGTGTTCGCCTGGGCGAGCAAGTGGCCAAGGACATGATTGCCATGCGTATCGGCCCCGACATGCGCATGGCGGTTGTGGGATCTCCGGCCTATTTCGGCCGGTATCCGAAGCCGCTCATTCCGAGTGATCTGATGGCGCATAACTGCATAACCCTGCGTATGCCGACGCACGGCGGTCTCTATCTCTGGGAGTTCGAGAAAGGCGGACAGGAGCTGAAGGTGCGGATCGAAGGCCAACTGGTGTTCAACAACATCGCCATGCGCCTGGAAGCCACTCTTCAAGGGCTGGGGCTGGCGTTCATGCCGGAGGACCTGGTCCAGGAACATGTGGCGCAAGGTCGCCTGATTCGCGTGCTGGAAGACTGGTGCGAACCGTTCTCTGGCTACCACCTCTATTATCCGAGCCGGCGCCAGAGTTCTCCGGCCTTCACGTTACTGCGCGAATCCCTGCGTTATCCGGGTTGATTGGCCTGCACGGTGTCCAGCGCTTCGCCGGCACGCTTGGCCGCAGCGGTATCGCCCTGCTCGGCCAGCACCTGAATCAGTTGGCGCAACTGCGCAACGGTCAAGCCGACCCGCAGGCTGGCCGCCATGTGCGAACGCAGTTGTGACTCGACGCCGGGCGTGGCGGCCAGCGCGGCGACGGTGGCCAGTTCACGGCTCTGCCAGTCCAGGTTGTCACGCTCGAAAATGTCGCCGAACAGGTGCGTCTGCAGGTACTGATTGATCACCGGTACGAAGTCGAACAGCGGCCCCTGGACCGGCGCACCCGCAATGCGTGTCTGGTTCGCCCTGCCCGCCGCCAACAGTTCGTTTCCGACAGGAACAACGCGACCCGGCTCACGCCCCGGATCGTCCTGCACACCGCGCTGCTTGCGTGCCTCGACCACTTTCATCAACTCGCCAAGCGCATTGAGACTGCGAGGAAAACCGCTGTAGGCATAGAGCTGCACGAGGATTTCCTTCGCCTCGCTGACACTCAGCCCCGCATCCAGTCCCTGGTTCAACGCCGCATTGAGCACCGGCATGTTGCTGGTGGCCATGGCGGCAGCAATTGACGGGATCGCCCGCTGCTTCGCGGACAGTGTTTGCGAAACCGGTGGCGCAACAGCTGGGGTCGACGTGCCACGAGCGTTGTACTGCTCATCGGTGACCTTTTCCAGCCAGTTCACGTTCTTGCCATCCACCGTGCCCGTCACGGCCAGGTGCGTCATGGCGCTCGCCGGGGCGGCGCCATGCCAGTGCTTGACGCCCGGCGGGCAGACGATCACGTCGCCCGGATGGATTTCCTGCACAGGCTTGCCCCATTCCTGGATCAGACCTAGGCCGGACGTCACCACCAACCGCTGTCCTGCGGGATGGGTGTGCCAGGCCGAACGCGCACCCGGTTCGAAGCTGACGTAAGCGCCGGAAGCATTGATCTCGTCCGAGGCGGGAAACAGCGGATCGACACGTACACGCCCGGTGAAATAATCCGCCGGCCCCGCCATCGATGCCTGGCTGCCGGCTCGGCTGATCTGCTGTTCGGTGCGGCGAGATTCATCGGCACTGCCTGCACCGGCGGCGTCGGCAAAAGGCGCTGCAGCGCAGACCGCGATGCCTATCAAGGTATTTTTCATGAGGAGGTATCCGTTCAAGTCAGCGAGTTCTGGATTAAAGAGTTCTGGCGTAAAAAGCGGTCAACTGGCCCATCGCGACGTCCACGTATTCCGGCACCCAATAGGTCTCGATATGGGTCGCGCCATCGATGGTGAACAGTTGTTTGTCCTGGGTGCCGGCGGCCTTGGCGAAGGCTTGCTGTGACATGTAAAGACTGTCGGCCTTGCTGCCAGCGATCATCAGCAATGGCTTGTCGATCAACTCGATCTGGTTCGTTGCGTCGAAGCGCATCAGATCCAGCAGGCTGCTCTGGTTGTAACGGAACGTCGAGTTAGGGTGGGCGTGGGTCTTACCGTAGTACTCGAAACCCTGGCGATACAGGTCGAACGGCAGTTTGGCGATCTGCTCATCGGTCAGTTTGGCGTCGCCGACGTAGAGAATTTCACCGCCAGCCACTTCCTGGGCGCGGGCTGCCGACGCCTGTTGCAGGCGTTCCTCGACAGTGGAAATTTGCGAGTCCTGATAGCCGTTACGGCGAACCAGTCCGGAGTTGAACATGCTCAAGGTCGCGATTGACTGGAAGCGCTTGTCGGTCTGCGCCGCCGCCAATGAGTAACCGCCACCGCCGCAGATACCGAGCAAGCCCAGACGCCTGCTGTCGACGCCGGGATAGCGGGCGATGAAGTCCGCCATACCGTGGATGTCTTCGATGCGGTTGGCAGGCTTGTCGACATTACGCGGCTCGCCACCACTGGCCCCCTGATACGCCGCATCCGCCGTGATCGTGATGTAGCCCTGATCCGCCAGGCGCTGGGCATACAGGCCCGCGACCTGTTCTTTCACCCCACCATTGGGATGCGCCACGACCACCACCGGGTATTTTTTCGCCACGTCATAGTTGGCCGGCGTGTAGACGTTGGCGGCAATGTCCAGGCCATTGAGCTTGTAGGTGACCGGATGGAGGTTGACCTTGCCGGGTTCGTTCTTCGTCAGCGCGCCACCGTAGGTCAGGGTGAACGGGTTCTGTTTGTAGTCCGCAGCCTCGGCATCGACGCCAGCCATGCCAAGCATGGCGGCCATCAATGTAGCCTTCAGGGTGATGCGGCTTTTGATTGTCGCCAGCCAACCGGAGCCCGGAGCGTTGATAACCGGCGAAGCGTGATGGCGGAAGAAATACTGAATCATTGCTTGCTCTCGATTTGATATCGCAGAGAAGCAACTTACCGCTCACGAATTGATCGATAAACAGCGCCAATCACATAGCACTGATATCAAAATCACATAAATCAAAGGCATTTCAGGGCTGACCAAAATCCTTCGAGCGCCTTCAAAACCTGTGGGAGCCGGGCTTGCCCGCGAAGGCGTCAGGTCAGCCAGCATCAATGTTGGATGTGCCGGCCTCTTCGCGAGCAAGCCCGCTCCCACAGTTTCTTGCGTCGATCATAAAACCCGCAAACAACCCGAAACCTGTGGGAGCGTGGCTTGCCCGCGAAGGCGTCAAGTCAGTCAACATCAAGGTTGAATGTGCCGGCCTCTTCGCGGGCAAGCCCGCTCCCACAGGTCTCTGTGATACCCGAAGTGCCTTCAACGCCCCGTCAGTTTGAATTTCTCCGCATTGCTGGCAGGTGTCGCGACGTCTGGGGCCAGGTGATCATGGGCCTGCACGAACGGGTGATGGTTGTGGTGGGTGTACGGCCAGGAGGTCAGGTCGGTGTCGATTTCCGGGCTGGACGGTGGAGCGGCCAGTTCTTCCAGGTGCAGGATGATGTCATCGGGCTTGAGTACCAGCACATCACTGTCCAGCGCATCCAGCACCATCTCGGCGGTGTTGCCGACCAGGGTGCCGCTCAGCCCCGAACGCCCGACGCTGCCGATCACCGTGACAGCTGCTTCAAGCTTGTGCGCCAAGAAGGGAATCAGCACTTCGGCCGGGCCTTCCTCGATGTGCAGGCGCGAATCGCTGATGTTGAACTCGGCCTGAAACCTCAGGCACAGCTCGCGGTAATACGCGTGGATGCTTTCCTTGAGCTGAAAGATCGGGTCGCTGGAGGACAACATGGGATAGGGATGGGCGCTGATCATGTGCAGCGTGCCACCGGCCAGTTTGGCGATGTCATAGCCATGGCTGACGACGCCAGAGTGCAACACGTGATGCTCCACGTCACCGCTGCCGACATCCACGGCCACCAGAACGATGCCGCCCATCCAGGGCCGGGCGGTTTTCACCATCAGCACGGGGCTGGGGCAATACCGCAGCAGCTTCCAGTCATCGGGGGTGAGAAAGGCCTTGATCAGCGGGTTGTCGGGCAGGTGCTGCTTGATCACCAGGCCGCAGCCTTCGGCCTGTTGCGCGGCGATGATGGTCTTGTGTGCACTGCCCTGCCAGTCGTGCTGGGCACTGACACTCAAACCTTCCTGCACGAGGGAATCCTGTAGCTGACTCAGCCATGGAGAATGATGATTGCCCTTTTCACATGCCAGCAGATGCAGATGTGAGCGGGTGGAGTTCGCGATCATCCTGGCGCGGTCCAGAATCAGATCACCGGATTGCCGGGAATTCACGACCACTAGAGTATTTCGAATTGTGTGCATAAACATCTTCCCGGGTGTTCCACTACAGTTACACACAGAGACTTAGTTGTAATACCAAGGGAACACTATTCATTAACTGAACTTGCTGATGCTCTTACTACCGGAAAATAAAGAGCGTCAGCGCTCACCGCGTCATTAGTTCACGGATAGCACACATAATCCTTGTGGCTTTGATCGGGCTTCTCCCCGGACCACGGCCTGTTCGCGTGAGTCACGGGGTGGCCATTATGCTGGCTACTTCAGAAAAAGTTCCAACTATTTATCGGCAAAATTAGTTTATTTTTATCTAAGAACAACGTCAGCTAAAGCGGATCAGATCTTATGCAAGAGACTGAACACTATTAACAAGTTCGACTTCTGCCGCATTACTGACAGCTTTGAATTTGGCCTGCCAAAATGTAACAGGAGCAAAGTTCGCAAACGAACTCGCTCCTGCATCGCGCTCATTAATCGTAGAACGGTTCAACCAACTCACGGCTGCCGACAAAAAAACTGTCAGCCACCAGCCGCAACGGCTGCAGGTCCAGATCGCTGGCCTTGTCGCGGATCAGCTGCTGGAAATGCCGGTACACCGCCGCGTACTCGCCCTCCTCCGAAACGCTCTGGCGCACGCCATCGATGCTCAACAGCGCACCACCGTTGTCGAGGCGCAGCACGCCTTCGGCGCAACGAATCTCGATGCTCCACAGCTCGTCATGACCATGATCGAAATCGAACTCCGCACGCACATCCAAGTGGTGCGCGTCAGACATCTTGATGGAGGCGGCAATCGGCGATTGGCAGTTGCTCGGCACGCGCAGTTCGGCAGCCTCGACGAACAACGGCAGCGGCAGCAGATGAGTGACAATCGACAGCGCATTGATGCCCGGATCGAACACGCCCAGGCCACCGGGCTGCCAGATCCACGCCTGGCCGGGGTGCCATTTGCGCACGTCTTCCTTCCAGTCGATCTGTACGCTTTGCAGGGTGCGGCTGGCCAGCCAGTCGCGGGCGGCTTCGATGCCGGGGGCGTAGCGCGAATGCCAGGCGAACAGGCCGCTGACACCCTGCTCCTTGGCCTGACTCGCCAACGCCATCGCCTCACCCAGGGTGGCGCAAGGCGGCTTTTCCACCAGCACATGTTTGCCCGCGGCTAGCGCCTGTTGGACCAGAGCAAAACGGCCCTGAGGCGGTGTGCAGAACGCGATTGCGTCAACCTGCGGGCCTTTCTCGAGCAATTCGCTCAGGGACTTGAAGTTCTCAACCGTGGGGCAAGGCTGGCCCTGGGTCGCGACAGCCACCAACTGGAACGCGGGATTGGCGCTGATGGCGGGGACGTGCTGGTCCTGGGCAATCTTGCCGTAGCCCACCAGACCGAGACGGATCGGATGCATCGGTGACTCCTGATTATTGTTTTTACATGCGAGCCGGCGAGATTACCGCTTGTACGACGACAAAGTCATTGAACAACTTCGCATCTCAGTAATCGGGGAACTGATCGAGATAACAGACCGGCGAACTGTATTCGCGCTCTTCCTCCAGATCCTCCAGTAGCCACGCCGCTTTTGTGGCCGCTTTTGTAGCAGCTGCCGAAGGCTGCGTCCGACTGCGCAGCAGTCGTGAGACCTGCGCATGCGTTCTTCCTGTCAGACCGAAGTATCCGAATTGGCGTCTGCTGCGCAGCCGGACGCAGGCTTCGTCAGCTGCTACAAGGTCCGTGGTCATCGTTCAGCCCCTCCATTCACGGGGGCTGACGCCGGTCTTGCGGCGAAACGCCCGCGCCAGCGCCGACGGGCTTTCATAGCCCACCTCCTCGGCGATCAAGGCAATCGGCTTGCCCTCGCGCAAGCGCTTCTGCGCCAGGCTGATGCGCCAGCTCACCAGATAATCCACCGGTGCCTGACCGACCACGCGTTTGAAGTGTTCGGCGAAGCTGGCCCGGGACATGTTCGCCAGCACCGACAGCTCGGCCACGCTCCAGGCCTTGGCCGGCGCTTCGTGCATCTGGCTCAGAGGCCTTGCCAGACGCGCATCCGCAAGACCCGCCATCATCCCCGGTTGCTGGTTGCGTGTGCTCAGGATATGCCGCAACAACAGAATCACCAGCAGCTCGAACAGCCGATCCATTACCGCTTCGCGGCCGCAGGTGCCGTCGAACGCCTCGTTGAACAACCACTCAAGGGTGCTGGCCAGGGTCGGGATTTCATCGAGCTTGAGCACCAGATAATCCGGCAATGCCATGGCCAGGGCATTGCCCGAGCCGCCGTCGAAATTCAGCGACGCGCACACCAGTTGCGTGCCGGACGCTTCGGTGGCGAACAGACGATGGCGATACGGCCTGGGGAAAAAGATCAGGGTTGGCTCGGTCAGGTGCAGCTCGCGCTCATCGGCAAGCTTCAGGCCGACCTCGCCGGCCTGCAGCAGGTGCACGTGGCCCCCGGTCTGGCTGCCATCGAAGGCCGTCACGCCGCAGAACGTACCGCTGTGAAAGGTGCCGGCGTTGACGCCGAAATGCGCAAGCAAGGTGGACAAGCGATCCATGGAGAGGCTCCCGGGAGCAGTTCTGGACGATCTGTCGCATATCGTCGACGATTTGCATCCAATTGACCAGCCCGAATCAATAGCATGACCTCCGTACCCAGCGCCCATCGCGCTTCAAACCGGAGAATCACCATGACTCGCATTGTCCCAGTTGAACACGCTACCGACGCCACCCGCCCATTCCTGGAAGGCGTGGAGAAGAAAATCGGCTTCCTGCCCAACGTATTCCGCGTACTGGCCCACGCCCCGGCGGTGCTGGCCTCGTACATGCAAAACTCGGCGGCACTGGGCAAGACGTCCCTGAGCGCCACCGAGAAGGAAGCAATCTCCCTCGCCACCTCTCAAGTCAACGGCTGCGACTACTGCCTGGCGGCCCACACGCTGTTCGCCGGCAAGGCCGGGATGTCCAGCCAGGAGATTCTCAGCGCCCGTGAAGGCAAGCTCGATGCCTTCGCCTTGCTCGCCCGCCAGATCACCGAAAGTCGCGGCCACTTGACCAGCGACCAGATCGCCGCCGCCCGCGCCGCCGGGATCAACGACGCGAAGATCGTTGAAGTGGTGGCGCATGTGGCGTCGCAGACGCTGACCAACTACCTGAACAACGTGGCGTTGACTGATATCGATTTTCCCGCAATCCAAGCCTGACTTCTGCTCTCTGTAGGAGCGAGCACGCGCGCGATGGTCGCCAACGATAACGCTGGCTGCCTGATGCCCCGCGGTGTCTGGACCACCATCGCGAGCATGCTCGCTCCTACAGTTAATCTTTACCGGAGACTAATGATGAACACCGTAACCCTCTACACCACCGACACCTGCCCCTACTGCCGCAACGCCAAATCCCTGCTGGCCAGCAAAGGCGTCGCCATGCAGGAAATCAACGTCCAGCGCACGCCGGGCAAGCTTGAGGAAATGATCGAACGCAGCGGCCGCCGCACCGTGCCGCAGATATTCGTTGGCGACATCCACATCGGCGGCTTCGACGACCTGGCCAAGCTGGATCGCCAGGGTGGTTTGATGTCGATGCTGGCCTGAACAGCCACACCGCGCCCCCCTGTAGGAGCGAGCTTGCTCGCGATGGTCGTCAACGATGACGCGGGCTGCCTGAATGCCCGCAGTGACTGAACTTCCATCGCGAGCAAGCTCGCTCCTACAGAATTTGCGGTGTTTTTGGGGACGCCTTCGCGGGCAAGCCTCGCTCCTACGGATTTTTCGCGTGGGATCAGACTTCATTACAAACATGTCATCGACTTGTCAGCGTAACCCGCACCCTCGCTTCATAAAGTGAGGCCGTCAGTCACCCACGCCGGGTGACGCGCCTTCCACTGATGATGACAAGGGTCTACACCATGAATCCATTGAGCAAACTCTGCCTGATCGCCGCCAGCCTCTTCGTGCTGGGCACCGGCTCGGCCATGGCCGCGACTACGACCGCACCGGTCAAGGCCAATAACGTCGTGCTGGTCCACGGCTCATGGGCCGATGGGTCCAGCTGGGCGGATGTGATCAGCCGCTTGCAGGCTGCCGGCTTGCATGTAACCGCCGTGCAAAACCCGCTGACCTCGGTCGCCGATGACGTTGCCGCCACCAAGCGAGTGCTTGATCAGCAGGACGGCCCCACCGTACTCGTAGGCCACTCCTACGCAGGCACCGTCGTCAGCGAGGCCGGGATCGATCCGAAAGTCAGCTCGCTGGTCTACGTCGCGGCCCGCGCACCGGATGCCGGTGAAGACTTCGTCGCCCTGTCGGCCAAGTACCCGACCATGCCGGTTCGCGCCGGAACCGAAGAGCACGACGGCTACGTCAGCCTCAAGCAAGACGCTTTCCTCAAATACTTCGCCAGCGACGTGCCGCACGACAAGGCGATGCAATTGTTCGCCGTGCAGCAACCGATCGCCAAGACCCTGTTCACCGACCGCACCGATGCCGCTGCCTGGCACAGCAAACCGTCCTGGTACGCGGTATCCACTCAGGACCAGACCATCAACCCGGACCTGGAACGCTTCCTCGCCAAACGCATGGGTGCGACCACCATCGAGCTGCCGTCCAGCCACCTGTCGCTGGTCTCCCACTCCAAGGAGATCGCTGATCTGATCCTCGCGGCCGCTGGTCGCCAGCCGTAACCGACGGCCATTTATTACAGTTTTGTCATCGAACTGTTGGTCGGCTGTCCGGATCGCCCACGTAATCTGAACTCACTGACCGGCCAACCTCGGACAGCCATCCAAACCCTGAATAGAGAGACTCATCATGAAACTTCTGATCCTTGGTTTTGCCGCCCTGCTCGCCACCGGCTCGGCGTTTGCCGACACCCAAAGCAGCGCCCCGATCATCCACGACAAAGACTCAGCCTACGTCCACCTCGACGTGGCCAAGGTGCTGGGTGAAACCGACATCTCTCAAAAATGCGGCGTCGTTCCTGCCCAATTGAGCTACCTCGACCACCAGAATCGCCAGCATGAACTTGACTATCTGGTACAGGGCAGCGGTTGCACCAACGATCACTGATCGTCCCCCTGCGTACCGGCGAATGAACGGGCTACACTGGCGACACTCACGCGCCGCCGTAGCCCGCCTGCGCGAACCTGACTCACCAACTGGCCAGATCCCGATGAACATCCTCGTAGTCGAAGACGAACCCAAGGCCGGTAATTACCTGCAAAACGGTCTGCAAGAGCTCGGCTACACCGTGAGCCTCGCCCGCGACGGTGCCGATGGCCTGCATCTGGCGCTGGAGCATGACTTCGACGTGATCGTGCTGGACGTGATGATGCCGAAAATGGATGGCTGGGAAGTCCTGCGCCGCCTGCGCAAGGAGGCCGATACCCCGGTGCTGTTCCTCACCGCCCGCGATGACATCGCCGACCGCGTCAAAGGGCTGGAACTGGGCGCCGACGATTACCTGATCAAACCGTTTTCCTTCGCCGAACTGGTGGCGCGCCTGCGTACGCTGACCCGCCGTGGCCCCACTCGCGAAGATGAACTACTGCAGATCGAAGACCTGCAGATCGACGTACTCAAACGCCGCGTCACCCGCGCCGGCACGCGCATCACCCTGACCAACAAGGAATTTGCCCTGCTGCACCTGTTCGCCAGCCATCAGGGTGAAGTGCTGTCGCGCTCGATGATCGCCTCCCGGGTCTGGGACATGAATTTCGACAGTGACACCAACGTGGTGGATGTCGCGGTGCGCCGCCTGCGGATGAAGATCGACGACCCGTTCCCGCTCAAGCTGATCCACAGCGTGCGCGGCATCGGTTACCGATTCGACACCCAACCATGAAAATCCTCCCCGGTTTGCGGCACTCCCTGACACTGCGTCTGGCGCTGGTATTTGCGTTTCTCGCCTTCATTTCGCTGACCGCGCTGGGCGTTGCGCTGTACCACGATCTGGAACGCGAGCTGATCCGCCGTGACGACGCGGCGCTGGTCACTCGCATCGATCAACTGCGCACCTTCCTCAACGACAGCAACACCCTGGAGCTGATCCGCACCAAGCCTGCGCTGTTCCAGAACATGCTTGGCAACCGCGAGGCCCTGCTGACCATCGGCGTCCCCGGCAAACCGCCGTTGCTGGTGGTCAATCCGGGCAACCTGAGCATGCCTGCCCTGGCACCGATGCCCCTGGACCACCCCCTGAGTCTGAGCGACGTGCAACATATGCCTGCGGTCAACGGGGTGCCGTTTTCGGCGCTGGCGGCGACGATCGAATCCGATGATCAAGGCGACTTGCAAGTGCTCACCGGGCGTCTGATGACCGAGCGCACCGCAGTGCTCGCCAGTTACCGGCTCAACGTTTACCTGTTCGCCAGCGTGGCGGCGATTCTGCTGGCGTTGTCCGGTTATGTGCTGGTGGATCGCGGTCTGCTGCCGGTGCGGCGCCTGGCCCGGCATGCCCAGGGCATCGACGTCGGCAATCTCAGTGAACGCCTGGACAGCAAAGGTGCGCCTCGGGAACTGCTGCCGATGATCGACGCCTTCAATGCCATGCTCGACCGCCTGGGCAAGGGGTTCGTGCAATTGGGCCAGGTGTCGACGGACATGGCCCATGAACTGCGCACGCCGATCAATAATCTGCTGGGGGAAACCCAGGTCGCGCTGCAACAGAACCGCAGCATCGAGGCCTATCAACAACTGCTCGCCTCCAACGTCGAGGAGCTGGAGCGTCTGGCGCGGATGCTCGACAACATGCTGTTCCTGGCCCGCACCGACCCCTCCAGCGCCCTGAGCCAGCGCCAGGAGCTGGACGCGGCCGAGGAAATGGAACGCATGGCGGATTATTTCGAGGGGCTCGCGGCGGAAGCTGGCATGCACATCGATGCCCAAGGCAGCGGCCTGATCTGGGCCGAACCGATGCTGTTGCGCCGGGCCATGGCCAACCTGTGTTCCAACGCGATCAAATACGGCGCGGCCGATTCCGAACTGACAATCCGCGCCACCCCGGCCGCCGATGGCATTCGCCTGCACGTCAGCAACCACGGCCAGACCATCCCCGCCGAACACCTGCCCCGGCTGTTCGAACGCTTCTACCGCGTCGACCAGTCCCGGGAACGCTCGGCGCAGTCCAATGGGTTGGGGTTGTCGATCGTGGCGACCATCATGCAGTTGCATGACGGGGCGTACAGTGTCAGCAGTGCGGATGGGGTGACGTGTTTCGAACTGTTCTTCCCGGCGCGGCGGTTGGGCGAGTAACACGAAAACCCTGGAACAACGCTGCTCACCTGTGGCGAGGGGGCTTGCCCCCGTTCGGCTGCGCAGCAGTCGTAAAAACTGCATTTGCGTTGCATCTGCAAAACCGCGGCTGCAGATTTTGGGGCCGCTTCGCAGCCCAACGGGGCGGTGCGACGTTTCGACAAGCCCCCTCGCCACAGGCAAGCACTCCTCGCCACAGGTTTATCTTTCACTTGAGAAATGCGCGGCGACATCCATCCAATAATCCCTCACCAATCCAACTCATGACCTAGGCTGAGTGACAAACAACCAGTCGAGTACACCTATGCGTTACGCATTGAGGCTGATGATTGTCATGGTTCTCGCGCTAGGCGGGCCAGATGGCGCGAGGCTGTTGGCGGCGCCGGCGCCCGAGACGCCGGCGGTGAGCATCATCCCGGCCTCGGTCAGCATCTCCGACGCTGATCTGCAAGCCCTGCAAGTACGGCTCAACAATCTCAAGCAGCAGGTCTCGCAGATCAGCAACTACAGCCTGCTGGAAGGTCCGCAGGATCTGGTTCAGGCGCTGATCCGCGAAGTCGATCGCATGAGCGCCCTGCTCCTGCCCGAACAGGCGCAACTGCAAGCGCAACTGGGAGTGCTGAGCCCCACCCCGCTCACCGGCGCCGATCTGGAAAAATCCGAGATCACCAGTCAACTCGCCTCGCTGACCGAGCAGAAAAACCAGATCGACAACAAGCTCAAGAATCTGACGGCGATCAAGGCCAGTGCCGCCGAACTGCTGACCCAGATCGCCGCGATTCGCCGCAGCCTGCTGGAAACCGAAGTCACCCAGCAGACCAAGGGCGTGCTCAACCCCTGGTTCTGGGCACCGCTGTTCGACCTGCCAATGGATGATCGCCAGCGCCTGCGATCGTTCATCAATCAGGCCGGCGACACCCTGCACGCGGCCTGGCAACCGGGTCAGCGCCTGATCACCTTCATGTTGCTGGCGCTGGCTCTGAGCTTCTGGACCCTCGGTCGAGGCCTGGCGGAGCGCGGCCTGACCTGGCTGTGCATTCACCGTGTGCCCGAGGGCCGACTCAGGCGTAGCGCCCTGGCACTGGCTTCGGTGCTCGCCACGGTGATGGCCGCGGCCATTGCCCTGCACCTGCTGTTTTTCGCCCTCACCCGGCAAATGCCGCTGACGCCGCAAATGGCCGGGTTCTCGGAGGATTTCGAAAAGATCGCCTACACCTGCGTGATGATCATCGGTCTGAGCCGCGCGCTGTTGTCGACCCAGCATCCATCCTGGCGTCTGCCACCGATTGCCGATCCGGTGGCATTGGCGATCAAACCCTTCCCGATGCGTTTGTCCTGGCTGCTGCTGACTCTGGTTTCGGTGTCGCAGATCGCCAATGCGACCGGTATGAGTTCCGACGTGGTGATTGCCCTCAGGGGCCTTGTCGCACTGTCGGTTTCAATATTGGTGGGGCTGCTGCTGTGGCGCATCAGCAGAACCCGGCGAGTCATGGCCGCGGCACAACCGGAAGCCGGCAGAACGTTCGCCGGGATGGTTTACACGTTCGTCTGCGCGGCGGTGGTGGTGGCCCTGCTTGCCCTGTTCGTCGGCTACGTGTCGCTGGCACGTTTCATTACCTACGAACTGGTCTGGTTCTTCATCGTCTTTTCCGGTTTCTATCTGTTGATCCAGATCGTCAAGGACGGCTGCGAACACCTGTTTTCACCCCGGCAAGCCACAGGCAAGAGCATCAAGCAGTTAATGGGGATCGGCGATCCGCGCCTCGAGCAGATCTCCACCGTACTGTCCGGTGCCGGTCGTGCGACGCTACTGCTGATTGCGTTCATCACTCTGATAGTGGGTGGGGTGGGATCGACGCTTGAGCAACTGGCGACAAATATCCTGGCGATCCTCGGCGGTGACGGGCTGCGCAAGCTCAACATCGTACCGGGCAACCTGTTGCAGGCGATTTTCGCACTGCTGTTCGGCATCTATCTGATCCGCGCGTTGCGGCGCTGGCTGGACAACGAGTTCCTGCCCAAGACCGAGATGGACCCCGGCATGTGCGCGTCGCTCAGCACGCTGTTCGCCAACATCGGCTACATGCTGGTGGTGCTGCTGATGTTTTCATCGCTGGGGGTGCAATGGACCAATCTGGCGTGGATCGTCAGTGCGCTGTCGGTGGGTATCGGTTTTGGCTTGCAGGAGATCGTGAAGAACTTCATTTCCGGGCTGATTCTGCTGACCGAACGCCCGGTGAAGGTCGGCGACCTGATCAGTATCAGCGGCGTGGAAGGCGATATTCGTCGGATCAACGTACGTGCCACGGAAATCCAGCTGGCGGATCGCTCGATCGTGATCGTGCCCAACTCGCAACTGATCTCGCAGAACCTGCGTAACGTGACATTGGGCGGCAGTGCCCAGGGGGTGGCGACGCTGGAATTGATGTTCCCGCTGGACATCGATCCCGAGGAGGTGCGCAACCTGCTGTACGACGCCTACCTCAAGCACGAATCGATCATCGAAAAACCGGCGCCGTTCGTGCGTTTCAGCCAGCTGAAACCCGAAGGCATCACCCTGACCGTCACCGGCTACGTCAACAGCCCACGCACGGTCGGTGCGATCAAGAGCGAGCTGCTGTTCGAAATTCTCAAGCGGCTGAGTGCCGCGGGGATAGAGCTGGCAAAACCGCCTGCGTCCTGATGGCTCAACACAATCTTGTGGCTGATGGATTCCCTTGTGGCGAGGGGGCTTGGCCCCCGTTGGGCTGCGAAGCGGCCCCAAAAAAATGGGACTGCTGCGCAGTCCAACGGGGGCAAGCCCCCTCGCCACAGTTAGATCCCTCCAACTGCTACTGGATCAATGCGCGATGCAAACCGACTTCAGCTCGGTGTAAGCCTCGATCACCGCACGCCCGAACTCACGCCCCATGCCCGATTGCTTCACGCCACCAAACGGCATGGCCGGGTCGAGCAGGACGTGGGCGTTGACCCAGACGGTGCCGGCTTCGATACGCGGCACCAGGTTCATCGCCTTGCTCAGATCGTTGGTCCACAGGCTCGCGGCCAGGCCGTAGCGGTTGTCGTTGGCCAGTTCAATCACGGCATCTTCATCGTCGAACGGCATCACGCCCAGCACCGGACCGAACACTTCTTCGCGGGCCACGGCCATGCCGTGGTCGATGTCAGCGAGGATGGTCGGCTGGACGAAGAAGCCGTCGCCTTCCAGCAGTTCGCCACCGGTCACTACTCGCGCGCCTTCGCGACGAGCCAGTTCGATGTGCTTGAGCACGCTTTGCTGCTGCTTGCGCGACACCAGCGGGTTGATCGCCGCATCGCAGTTCATGCCCGCGCCGATCGGCATGGCGGAGACCGCCGCTGCCAGGGCTTCGACGAACTTGTCGTGGATCGAGCGGTGCACGTAGAAACGCGAGGCCGCAGCGCAGACCTGACCGTTGTTCAGCAGGCCGCCGAGGATTGCGCCCTGCACGGCTTTCTCGATGTCGGCATCGGCCAGCACGATCATCGGATTCTTGCCGCCCAACTCCAGGGAGAAGCGCGTCATGTTTTCCATGCACGCCACGCCGACGCTCTTGCCCACGGCGGTGGAACCGGTGAAGGACACCTTGCTCACCAGCGGGTGCCGGGTCAGCACGCCGCCCACGTTGGCACCGCCACCGGTGACCACGTTGAACACGCCTGCCGGAATGCCGGCTTCCAGCGCCAGCTCTGCCAGACGCATGGCGGTCAGTGGGGTTTCCATCGCCGGCTTGATGATCACGGTGCAACCGGTGGCCAATGCCGGCATCAGCTTCCAGGCGGCGATCAGCAGCGGGAAATTCCACGGCACGATGCCGACCACCACGCCCACCGGCTCACGCTTGGTGAACGCAGTGAACTTGGCGCCCGGCGGCAGCGGGATCGACACGTCGAAGGTCTGGCCTTCGATCTTGGTCGCCCAACCGGACATGTAGCGCATGAATTCGACGGTGGCGTTCAGGTCCAGCGCGCGGGCCATGTTGATCGACTTGCCCTGGCTCAGGGTTTCCAGTTGCGCCAGCTCTTCGGCGTGCTCTTCCACCAGGCGGGTGAAGTTGAGCAGGATGCGCTCGCGATCGGCCGGACGCAGCGAGGACCAGACACCGGATTTGAATGCCTTGTGCGAGGACTGCACCGCCTGCTCGACGATTGCCAGCGGCGCATCGAGGGTTTCGCACAGGGTCTGGCCGGTGGCCGGGTTGACCACGGCAATGCTCTCGCCTTCGGCAAACACCCACTGACCATCGATAAAGCAGCCGTGACGGCGCTCGAGGAATGCAGCCACCTGCGGCAGAATTTCAACGTTGCTCATAAATCACCTTTTTATTCTTCAGACGAGATGTCCGGGCGCACAGACGGCCCGATCAGTGTTGTTCCTTGAGGTAGCACACGACCGCCTGACGATCGTCGGCGGAGGCCAGCCCCATGTAAGGCATGTAGGTGCCCGGCACGAAGGCCTGGGGTTGCGTGATCAGTTGTTCGATGCTCTCGGCCTGCCAGTCGATGTTCTTGCTGCGCATGGCCTGGGAAAAGTTGAAGCCTTCCAGCGAGCCGGACTTGCGCCCGACCACACCGGCCAGATTCGGCCCCATCATCCCGACCGCACCCTTGCTCACCGAATGACAGACCCCGCACTCATTGGCGAACACTTGCTCGCCCCGGCTCTGAACCGGCGCGCAATCGGCAGCCACGGCGGCCTGGGCCAGGGTGAAAGACAACAGACCCATGAGGGAAAAACGCAGGGCGGTAAACATAGGAAACGACCTTGAAAAATCCACGCGCCCGTCAAAACGAACGCCAACACAGAAAGCGCCAGGACAACGGAGCCCCGGCAGGTTGGAAGGGATTGTCGGCGGTCGGCGAAGCACAGGGTTTGCCCTGCGTGCCAGTTGTGTTGGCGGGGCTGCCAGATCGCTGCGCTTGCATCATTCCTGTGGGAGCGAGCCTGCTCGCGATGGTCGTCAACGATGACGTTGGCTGCCTGACACCCCGCGGTGTTCTGGCATCCATCGCGAGTGTGCTCGCTCCTACAGGTCTTCGTCTGGTTTTAATCCGTAGAACACTAAAATCTCGTCAACTTCCTCTTTCGACAAAGTGGGATCTTTCAGTTCATTGATTGCCATCAACAGGGATGATTCCCGTGTTCTTGATTGTTCTTTTCTGGAAACCAGATAACCATCAACAGGAAGATTGATGATCTCGAACTTGCTTGAAAATAACTTCATGACAGTCCTTTGCATGAATGCTCCGCTCAACGCCGGAACAACCATGCCCAACGGGCTTTGATTCCTTGCCAGCAACCCCACAACCATCGGTTCCAGACGGGCAAGCGTTGACCTCCAACTCATCGTCGTAGTTGAAGAAACTGTCACGTAGAAAGTCGTTCATCATTGCTCGATACCCGTCAGTTGAGAATGTGTCGGGCACATGCTTATTGCTTTTTTGATCAAGTTACAAGCGGGTATTTTTTGACATGTAGGAAACTTCACTCGGCATTAACGGAGAGTTCTTACAGAAGAACGGGAAGCTCTAATTAACCGGATTTACGACACATGCCATTTCACGAATCCGGCAACTGTAGGACGCAGTAGGAGCTTTCCTTCACCACTCCAAAATCCCTGCCCATTGACCCATTTCCTTCAAAACAAAAACCGACAAACGGTCCCCTCCCCTGTAGGAGCGAGCACGCTCGCGATGGTCGTCAA
>NZ_JAIQWX010000020.1 GCF_020164475.1 Pseudomonas sp. REP124
CCGCCTCGCAGCCCAACGGGGGCAAGCCCCCTCGCCACAGGTATGGGTTCGGCATTCAGATCCACATCAACACGCCATCAAACGATACGCCCCACCTCCGCTAGCGAAGGCGGGGCGTTTGCGTTACTGAACCACCAACGGCGCCGTCCTCACGGTCCCAAGCGATGACCGGATGGTAACCGTCGGGTTGTTCGCGCTCGGCACGATGGTCGTGGTCGTCGCCGACAGTCTCCAGCGACCGGTGACCGGAACGGTCGCGGTGCCCAGTGTGACCAGTCCACTGGCGGTGGAGACCTGAACGGTGATGGTGTTGCCGACCACCGCCGAGGTTGTCCCGGAGAGGTCCCAGGTGAAGCGGTTGTTGGAGCGTGCCCGTGCTTCGGCGGTGGTCACCACCAGGTTTTCCTGGTTGACCTGAGGGGTGACTTGCACGGTGACGGTGGCCGGTGCCGAGAGCGCGCCTAGCGAATCGCGGACCTGGTAGGTGAAGGTGGTGGTGAAGGCACTGGTGAAGTTCTGCGGTGCGGTGTAGGTCACCACGGTGCCGTCGGTGCTGACACTACCCTGGCCAGCCGCCGGCTGGGACAGGATGATCACGCTCAGGGGCGCGTTGCCTTCGGGGTCGGCGTCGTTGAGCAACACGTTGAGCGTCAGCGTTCCGCCCTGGGTGGCCGCGGTGTCGTTGTTGGCGACAGGTGGCAGGTTGGGGCTGACGTTGACGGTGACCGTTGCCGGATCCGACGCGAGGCCTTTGTTGTCCAGTGCGATGTAGCTGAAGGTCGCCTGCAGCGCAACGTTGGTTGCCGGTGGCGTGTAGGTCAGGCTGGTGGTGCCGTTGAGCGCCACCGTACCCTGGCCGGCCGCCGGTGGTACGAAGCTGCCGATGGTCAGCGGCGTGTTGTTGTCCGGATCGCTGTCGTTGGCCAGCACGTTAATGGTGATCGGTACGCCCGAGCTGGTGCTGGCGGTATCCGCCACGGCCAGCGGTTTCTCGTTGTCGCCGGGGACATCGACGATGCCGGCGACAGTCACCGGTTCGCTGTCCGAACCGCCGGCAGCCGATTTCACCGTAACGCTTTCCGGTGGCTGGGCCACATCATTGACCACCAGGGTTCCGCTGACCGGCAGAGGGCCGTAGCCCTGGGCGACCAGGCCTGGGTTGACGACCTTGTCGCTGGAAGTGGCGGTGATGGTCAGGCGGTGGTTGGCCGGGTCGTATCGAGCGGTGCTGACTTTCACCACATCGACTGGCGTGCGCGATACCGAGGTGGGTTTGTTCGCGCCACCCAGTTCGCTGGCGGTCAGCACCACCACCGATGGCGGGGCGCCCGCTGTCGCAAAGTGGGTGTGGAAGTAGCCGTTGTTGTCGGTGAGCAGATTCGCGCCAGGCAGGCACGGGCCCGGTGGCGTTCCGGTGAGGGTGAGGGTAGTGCGGTAGCACACCGTCGAGGCGGCCGGCGTCACGGCCTGGGTAGTGCTGTTGGTACGGAACGAGTCGGCAAATACTTCGACCAGCGAGCCGTTGCTGTCGCGCTGGTAGGTGACGCGCTCTACTTCCACTGGTGTCTGGGTGCGGTCGTCGTAGATCTTGCCCGAGATCGAGAACAGGTTGGTGCGCAGAGTGCCGGCGGGACCGGAGATCTCGATGTAGTTCTGCGGATTGCCCTGGTCATCGAGGACCGGACTGCCGCGCACCTGCTCGGCGATGTTCGGGTCGCCGACGAATTTCTCCTGCAGGCCGGTTTCGGGGTTGGTCTCGGTGAAGTAACGGGCGATTTCGTTGCCGGCTTCGTTGGTCAGGCTATTGGGGGCCGACGCGCTGTACAGGTACGGCCCGATGGCACCCTGCAAAGCCCCTGAATAGTTGAGCGTGGCGATGCCGATGTCACTGGTGTCGTTGATGGCCCGCCGTCCGGGCGTGGCAACGACATACACCTTGGTCCCGTACGGATGGCGCACGGTGTACATGCCCGCGGAAGGCACTGCGGCGCGGATCCGGATACGGGCGAAGTTGTGCTGCTCGCCATCGATGATCTCGCCTTCACCGGCCACCGCTTCCAGCGCGGCGACGTACTGCTCGATGCCGAAGGTTCGGTCGCCGACGCTGGCGTCTGCAGTGAACCAGAAGCTTTCGCCTGGCCAGTTGTTGGGGAAGACGATGGGCTCTGCGGGATTGAAGCCGCCTTCGGCGGGAATGGTGCACATATAGCCCGGGGCGTCAGGGGTACCCGGCGCGCGGGAGCTGGTGGTCTTGGAGAGGCAGAGCTCCAGCTTCACGTTGTTGAAGTCCTGGTACCACATCGGGAACCGGCCGGTGGAAAGGGTGTACGGACCCGGGTCGAAACTCTGCAGCGCTGCGTGGGCACTGCCTGCCACGGCAATGGACAGGCTCAGTGTGTTGAAGATGAAACGTGGCCACTTGTTCATGTTACCTCCTGGCTCTTGATCCGAATTCGGATGGGTCACTGGACGATGACCACTTCTTCTGTATCGCTGCCGCCGTTGGCCGACGTCACCCGGATGGTCGCTGGCGGCACGGTGCCGGCGTTGGGCGACAGGGACTTGTCGGCACCGCCCGACAGCTCACCGATCAGCGCTCCGCTCTTGCCCGCGTAGGCGGTCAGATTGGGCGGCGTGATGCGGTCGCTGGTCGAGGCCTCGATGGTCAGTCGACCGGTGCTGCGGCTGTATTCGGCGCGGCTGATGGTGACCAGATCGGTCAGTTGCACGGCGACAGTGGTTGGGGCAAGGAGGGTAGGGATCGCCAGGTGGTTGTCGGCGGTCACTTGCAGCGTCGACGGTACTGACGGGTTGACGGTCGACTGGCCGTACCAGCTGCCGGTCGAGTTGGCTTCGGTCATGGTCACGGTCGCGCCCGAACTGTCCAGGAAGTTGACCGTCCCGGGCGGCGGCGGAGCCATGGTGAACACATCCTGATGCGCGACCACGTCACCGCCGGAGTTGCCCCGCGAGTAGCTGGCGCGCTTGACCATGGCCGGGGCCGGCAGATCCACGGTGCTGAGCTTGCCGGACACGGAGAAGGTGTCGCTGCGGGTATCGATGCCGTTGGGACCCTGGATACGCAGGTAGTTGGTGTTGAACGGGCTGCCGGTCACCAGCTCCTCCAGATTCGGGTCGCCGATGTATTTCTCCTGCTGGCCGGTCTCCGGATTGGTCTCGGTGTAAGGGCCATTGACGCTGCGCAGGAACGGGCCGATGTCGCCCTTCAGCGCGCCGGTATAGTCCCCTGATGGACCGATGCCGATATCGCGGGTCATGTTGATCGCCCGGGTGCCGCCGGTGTCGGCGAACTCTTCGGGCGTGACGTTGAACACTTCCACGCCATAGGGGTGAGTGACCGTGTAGACGCCGGCGACGGGCACATCCACACGAATGCGGATACGGGCGAAGCTCAGTTGGTGACCGTCCGCGACCTCGCCGTTGAATGCCGCTTCGATGGCTGCAACGTAGTCCAGGTCGATGCCACTGG
Organism: Pseudomonas sp. REP124; assembly: GCF_020164475.1. GTDB lineage: Bacteria > Pseudomonadota > Gammaproteobacteria > Pseudomonadales > Pseudomonadaceae > Aquipseudomonas. The sequence goes on from NZ_JAIQWX010000020.1 coordinate 3,491, forward strand.
CGGCGTCGGTGATGGCGCCGTCTGCGGCGTACCAGAAGGTCTCATCGGGATAGTTGGTCGGGAAGACGACGGGTTGGGTGTCATCGAACTCGCCGGGTGCCGGGTTGAGGACGCACATGTAGGCCGGCGCCCCGGGGGTGGGTGCTGTGCGAGAGCTGACTGCTTTGCTCAGGCACAGGTCCAGGGCTCGGCCATGGGTGTCCTGATACCAGGCGGCGTATCCGGTCTTGTTACCGCTATCGAGGGGGTAGGGGCGTTCTCCAGGGACGCCCGGGTCCACGGCGTAAAGTGCCGCCTGCGCCGTCCCGCCACCGAGTGACGCCAGCAGGATCGAACTTGCCAGTAGGGTCAATCTGTTGTGCATGATTCAGTCCTCTTGAAGTGACGCAGGCTGGGGGTGCAGCTCGGTCGAAGGGTTCTGAATCGACATCAGCAACGTTCGTGCCTGTTTAATCCTCTGGAAGTTGTCTTGAAAATGTCATGAATGGATTAACCAAGTCGAAATTAGTTGGTCAGGCGTCGGCTTGGGTAATGGAATCGGCGGTGTCAGGGTGCTGGGCTGTGCTCCGGGAATAATGAAGAGATCTGGTTTTTCATAAGACGATTTCGATCCTGTGTTCCCGTTTTATTGGGCGGAAACGGTGCCTAGATAGAAGTGTGACAAAGTATGTCGAGGGGTGCGGAATTCATTTAATTTCAAGATCTGGGGGAACTTCGTGTTTGTCGAACTAGAGGCTGGTGGGGGAAATCACCCACTGGTGGGGAACTCGAATTGAACTGTAGGTCACATCTTTATAGGGTCCAAGTTGTTTCACTATTGATACTGTCATTTGCGGTCGACAACTAAATCCCCGAATTTTTCTTATCGAGAGCGTCTCCGTGACAGTTAATCGCGCGTGCGGGAGTCATGCAGGTTTCTCATACACACTTTGAAATAGGTTTGGGGGAAGTGGGGAACTAAGCAAGAGAGGTGGTATTTCCCCGATTATGGGCAGTTAGTTCTCAACTAGTTGAATTCAAACTTGATTTGCATCTGGCGCGATATTTGCGGTGCACAAGCCCAACCATGTTTGTGCTGACTTGGAGGCCTATCCAAATGACCCGCGCGCAACTGCACTCTCACATCGAACTAGATGGCATCCGTCGCTGGTTAAAGAGACCGCAAGGCTTGGCCTTGCTCGCCGGCGTATGGCTCGCCGGTGGCGAATTGGCCGAGGCTGCGGTGCAGTGCCAGCGAACCCTGGTCGCCAATGTCGTGGCCATGGACCAGCCGTTGATGTTCAACCGGCTCGGCGCACACAACCCCAACGGCATGATGTTCGCCCTGCGCGCGGATGTGGTCGACACCAACGGGGTGTTGATCACCCAGGGCGGCAGCGCCACACCCGGTCAAGTCACCTTGCGCCCGGACAAACGTCCGCGCCCATTGGTGCTGCGGGTGGCGGCCGGGGATTGTCTGACGGTCAACCTGCAAAACCTGCTGGCGTTCCAGGCCAACCCCAATGGCCAGGGCGGTGACCACGAGAACGGTGCCAACGGCGAGTTGCACGTCGACGCTCAAGTCGCCGACCGCCATGTGGGATTCCAGGTCAACGGCCTGCAGGCGTTTGGCTCGATCAACGATATTTCCGCCAACAGCGGGCGTAACGACAACACCCTGCTGGCGCCCGGTCAAAGCCGCAGCTACACCCTCTACGCCGAACGCGAAGGCACTTTCGTGGCGACCAGTTATGGCGCCACGTTCGGCAGCGAGGGTTCTTCCGGCAACGTCGGCAACGGCCTGTTCGGCCAGGTCGTGGTGTTGCCCAAAGGCGGGCGGGCCTATCACAACACGGTCACCGAAGAAGACATGCGCCTGGCAACGCGCGGGCGCACACCGGCCGGTCAGCCGATCATCGACTACCAGGCGCGCTACCCGATGCTTGAACCCTGGATCGCCGAAGGCAAGGCCGGCAAACCGATCCTGAGCATGGTCGACGGCAGCGAGATCATTGCCAGCAATGCCGACGCGGTGATCATGGGTCCCAATGCCGACGGCAGTTTCCCGCCCAGCACCTATCCCCTTGAAAGCCAGGGCAAGCGCAACCCCAGCCTGCCCAATCGCCTGGAACCGTTCCGCGATTTCGCCGCGGTGTTCCACGACCAGTCCGCGGTCATCCAGGCGTTTCCAGGATTCTGGGGCGATCTGGCGTTCGGTCAGATGCTCGATCCGACCCGCGACGCCTTCATGGTCAACTACGGTTCCGGTGGCATGGGCGCCGAGGTGATCGCCAACCGGGTCGGTGTCGGCCCCATGCACGATTGCCTGTCCTGCGCCTACGAGGAATTCTTCCTCAGCGCCCACACCACCGGCGACATCGCGATGCAGGTGGACGTGCCGGCCAACATCGGCCTCGAACAACTGGCGCCCGGCCAGGTGCCGCCGGCCGACAGTGTCGGCATCAAGGCCAGCATGGCGCTGTATCCAGCCGAGCCGTCCAACGTCGCCCACAGCTACCTGGGCGATGCGGTGAAGTTTCGCAATATCAGCGTGGGTTACGAGCAGCACGTTTTCCATCTGCACGGTCACCAATGGCTGTTCAACCCCAACGATGACAACTCCGATTACATGGATGCCCAAGGCGTCGGCCCGGGCTCGGGTTACACCTACGAGATCGCCAACGGTGGTTCCGGCAACCGCAATCGGGTGGTCGGCGACGCGATCTATCACTGCCATTTCTATCCGCATTTCGCCCAGGGCATGTGGGCCATGTGGCGCATCCATGATGTGTTCGAGGAAGGCACGCGCCTGGCGGTCAGCCAGGAGGGCGACAACGAGTTTCACGCCCAGCCGTTTGCCTTGCGCAGTGGCTTGCCGGCCGCCGGCGCCCGGGCTTTGCCCGATGGCGAGATCGTCGCCGGCACGCCCATCCCGGCGATCGTGCCCCTGCCGGGCAAAGCCTTGCCGCCGATGCCGGGCAAGGTGGTAGTGATTCCGAAATTGAGCGGCGAGACACTGACCGCCGAGCACGAGCCCGGTGATGACAGCGAAGCACCGCCTGCACCTAAAGTCGTCGGCTCCCTGGCCCTGGTCGATCGCAGTGAAGCCAACCGCAATGCCGATGGCAGCCTGAAAAATCCCGGCTACCCGTTCTGGATCGGCGGCATCGAAAGCACCGTCGGCCAACGGCCGCCAACGCCACCGCTGGACATGCTCGATGCGCAAACGGCCACGGCACTCAAAGGCAGCGGCAAGGAACTTTGGTCGGCGCTGGACCCGGCGCAGGCCGGTGGTTGGGATGGCGGCCTGCCGCGTCACGGCCTGGATGGCTGGGCGGCTGGCGGCGAGGCGCAGGTGACCACCACGTTGGTGGACATGAGCAAGGGTCTTGAGCGCGCCAAACCGGTGTATTTCCCGGAGGAGGGCACCGAGGTCGAACAGTCGGGCATGGCCTTCCACGCCAAGCCCTCACATGCCAGCTTCGCCGTGTTGCCCAATGGTCAATTGCAACCGCGCGACTTCCTCACCAACGGCGCCCCACCGGTGGCCGGCGCGCCGTTTTTCGAACCCTGCATGGACGACCGGCAGAAGCGCCTGACCCGCGCCGCCGGAGCCGGCTATTTCAACAGCGGTGAGCGTCTGGACGCTCAGTCGTTCACCGGCGCTTCGTTGTTCACGGCCGATCACCCGCGCGTCTACAAGGGCGCCAATATCCAGTTCGACGCCGTGTTCAACAAGATCGGCTACCACTTCCCGCAAACCCGAATCCTCACCCTGTGGGAGGATGCGTGGCCGGTGATCAACAAGCAGCGCCCACCTGAACCGCTGGTGATGCGCATGAACACCTTCGACTGCACCATGTACCAGCACACCAACCTCGTGCCTTCCGTCTATGAACTCGACGACTACCAGGTGCGCACGCCAACCGACGTCATCGGCCAGCACATTCACCTGCCGAAGTGGGACCTGACGTCCGCCGACGGCTCGGCCAACGGCTGGAACTACGAGGATGGCGTGCTTTCGCCGTCCACCGTGGTCGAGCGCATCCACGCCATTCGCCGCTTCAACGATTGCCGGGACGGCGACCCACGGGAAGGCACCGGGGATTGTCCGGTGGCCAAGCAGCATCCGTACTTCGGGCGATTCAATCGCGCTGACTGGCTGGGCGCGCGCACCACGCTGCAACGCTGGTTCGCCGACCCGGTGCTGAACGTGCACAACATCGATCGCGGCCTGGGCAATATCTTTACCCACGACCACCTCGGCCCTTCGACCCACCAGCAAGTGGGCATGTACGCCACGGTGCTGGCCGAGCCTGCCGGTTCCAAGTGGTATCACGCCGAGACCGGCGAGCCTCTGTACAACGGTGGCGGGCGCCAGGACGGTGGCCCGACTTCCTGGCAAGCGGTGATCGAGACCGGCGATCTCGATGGCGACAACCGCAACGACAGCTTCCGCGAGTTCTTCCTCGAGTTCAGCGACTTCCAGCACGCCTATGAGGCCGGCGTCTACGTCGGCGCAGGCCCCGATGGTGTGCCCAATGCCGCAGCCTTCCCGGCCACGGCGGACAGCTTCCGCTACGCGATCAACCCGCCGGCGCGCAAGTCGGCCGCCAACCTGCTGGAGTCGGTGGTGGAAGTCGCCAGTGGCCAACTGCTGACGTGCCCGTCGCGGCCGTGCCCGCAAGCGATCTCGGCATCGGACCCCGGCATCTTTGTCGTCAACTACCGCCACGAGCCCTTGGGCTTGCGCATTTACGACCCGAACAAAATGGCGCCGGACGGCAAGCGTGGCATGCAGGCTGATGGCCTGGCCGGTGACCTGTCGTACGCGCTGCAAAGCCGCACCGATCGGGCGATCCCTGCACTGAACCTGGCCCCCAGCGCAATCACCGCGGCGACCGGCCCTACCGGCGGCGTGACCCTGTTGCCCAAACACATCAACCGGGGCGACTTGCCGGGTGATCCGTTCACGCCGACGTTGCGCACCTACACCGGCGACAACGTGCGCCTGCGGGTCAATGCCGGCGGCCACGAAGAGGAGCACAACGTGACGGTGCACGGCGTGAAGTGGCTGCATTCGGGCAGCGGCTTCGGCAACAGCTCCAACACCGGCTGGAAGGCGTCGCAGATGGTGGCGATTTCCGAGCAGTTCGGCTTCATGGCGCCGGTGGCGATGATGTCCAGCGCGGCGAGCGAGACCGGCGATTACCTGTATTCCATGGATGCCTCTCTGGAAGGCTACTGGAGTGGGTTGTGGGGCATCATGCGTAACTACTCGCAGAGCCGCAGCGACCTGTTCCCGCTGCCCAACAACCCAAGGCCGGTGGCCGCGCGCAACACCGTCAATTTCAATGGCGTGTGCCCGCGCATCAGCCCCAATCCCACCGGCATCGGCACCCGGCCGACGGTGCAGCGCAACTACGAAGTGGTCGCGGCGCTGGCCAACGACATCCTCGCCAACCCGTTGGGCCTGACCATCGGCGACCCGGCAGGCGCTGGCCAGCATGTCGGCGGTCCGCTCAATCCGCTCGGCGGCACCCTGGTCTACAACCCGAGGCCGGTGACGGTGCCGCAGGTGACGATCTTCGATCCTGAAGATGGCGAGACCTTCACCATCGGAGGGCAGTCCGGTCCGTTGCACGACCCGACGGCCATCCTGTATGTGCGCAAGGCCGATCTGGATCCGGTCAGCGGCAAGCTCAAGCCCGGGGTGCCCGTCGAGCCGCTGACGCTGCGCGCCGCCGCCGGGGATTGCATCAACATCACCTTGGAGAACCGCCTGCCCCTGATGATGCCGGACCTGCCGAATTACGCGGTGATGCAAGGCACGGTCAAGCGCGACCGCTCCAGCGCGCAGGGCTCGACCACCTTCAACAACAACCTGATGCGGCCCTCCAGCCACGTTGGCCTGCACGCCCAGCTGCTGACCTACGACGTCAGCAAATCGGATGGCTTCAACGTCGGCAGCAACCCGGTGCAGACCGTGGCGCCACGGGCCGGCAGCACCGGTGCATGGCCAAGCCGGACCTATCAGTACTACGCCGGGCACCTGGAGCGCGCCGGTCAGCCGGTGGCGTCTCAATTGGGGCGCAACGTCGACATGATCGAAGCGACCCCCATCGAGTTCGGTGGCCTGAACCTGATGCCGTCCGACCCGATCAAGCAACCGCAAAAAGGCCTGGTCGGGGCCATGTCAGTGGTGCCGCCGGGCGCCACCTGGCAGGAGGATGCCGCTTCAAGGGCATCGGCCACCGTGCAGCCGACGGGCACCAGCAGCTATCGCGACTTCATGATGATCTGGCAAAAATCCCTGAACATGCGCTGGGCCAACGGCCTGCCGGTGGAGAACATGTCGTCCGAAGGCCCGGGCGTTCCCAACGACCCCAAAGACAACTCGGACATGGCCATCAACTACAAGAGCGAGCCCCTGTGGTACCGCTTCGCCCGCGCGCCGAACGCACCGTTCGGCCAGGCGGCCGGCAATGGCCTGGGCGCAGTGCCCAATGCGCACATGGCCTACAGCAATGCGCTGGTCGGCGGCGATCCGGTCACACCGATACTGCGGGCCAAACCCGGGCAGCCGTTCCGCACCCACGTTCTGATGCCGTCGGGCGGCAGCCGTGGCGCGACCTTCCAGCTCGACGGCCATGTCTGGGCGTTCAACCCGTTCCAGGCCGAAAAGCTCGACACCTGGGGCTACCCCATGAAAAACGCAGGCATCGGCTCGGTGCGCTTTGGCTACAACCCCATGGCCATGTACATCGGCGCCCAGGAAAGCGTGCTCCCGGCCGCGCACTTCAGCTTCATGTTCCCCAGTGCGGGCGGGGCGAATGCGGTGCCGGGGGATTATCTGTACCGGGACTATGCGGCGTTCGGGAATCTGGGAGGGATTTGGGGGTTGTTGCGGGTCAGCGATGAGCCTGCGCCACCGCCGGCTGCCGCGCCGTAGCAGGGTAATCTACGAGGCACCGTCGCCGCCCAGGCGCGACGGTGCCCGTTACCTGCAGAGGCGTTCGACTCTGGTAGATTGCAGCCACTCAACGTCCTGCCCGAGACCCGCCCACCATGAGAATCATCCGCAGCAAAGACTTCACCGCCTCCCGCGCCTGGGGCGCCGACGACATCTCCAACATGGGCGGCACCACCGTGCGCCTGCACTGGACTGACCAGCCTTACAAGTGGCATGTGAATGATGGGGAAGAGGTGTTTGCGGTGCTGGATGGGGTGGTGGATATGCACTATCGGGAGTCGGGTGTGGAGCGGGTTGTGACGTTGGAGGTAGGGGATGTGTTTTTTGCGGGGGAGGGGTGTGAGCATGTGGCGCATCCTCGGGGGGAGGTGAGGGTTTTGGTTGTGGAGCGGGAGGGGAGTGTTTGAGGTTGGTGGGGGGATTGGTGGTTACTATGAAGGGCTGAAATCGACCATTAGCAGTCGTTCATCAATGATGGTTATCGCCCCATTGCTACCCGTCGCGGAGGACACCGATTGGCCGGAAGCTTTTCTAAAACGACCTAGGGGACGCGCTTCGCAGTTGACTAAGAATGTTCGCAACAGAGCATTGCGCTGACTGGCAAAACGCTATCACCTTCACTAGAATTACTTAATTTTCGTGCAAATACGCAGCTTTTAGGATGGTGGGACATGGATAACCTGGTTACGGAATGGTCACTAGATGGCGTTCTTGATGATATGAGGCGTATTGATCTAACAATGAAAGATCGACAGTTCGCATTCATTCTAGGAGCTGGTGCCTCACGAACATCCGGAATTCCCACTGGACAAGAGCTAGCGAAAAGATGGATTGAGGATATTCATTTGAGGGAATGCCTCGATGAACGCCCCTTACACGAGTGGTTGTACGAGACAAAGATAATTAATGAAAAATTAACGATAGAAAACTCTGGCGAGTTTTATCCGGAAATTTTTGAGCATCGTTTTCGCTGCGACAAAGAAGCAGGGTATGCAGAACTAGAGGCTGCCATGGAAGGAAAACTTCCAAGTCTCGGCTACTCTTTACTGGCTGAAATCATACAAAATACCAGGCACAAAGTTGTTGTAACCACAAATTTTGACAACTTGGTCGCCGATGCACTTGCGATGCATGCGCACCAGTCGCCATTAGTCGTAGCGCATGAATCTCTCGCTGGTTTTGTGCGCCCACAAATGCGTCGCCCATTGGTAGCTAAGATTCATCGTGATTTATACCTCAATCCAATAAATGATCCGGCTGGCGTTTCAAAAATGGAGAAAGGTTGGAAGCTCGCTTTAAAGAGGCTATTTCAGTATTTTACGCCCATTGTAGTTGGTTATGGGGGAAACGACGGCAGCTTAATGGATATGCTCATGGATCTGGAACCAGGAGATATTTCTGGGCGTATGGTATGGTGCTATCGAGAAGGCTCCCCGCCACCTGAGAAGGCTTTAAATGTCCTTAGAAAGCATAATGGCTTATTGGTAAAAGTTCCCGGATTTGACCAATTCATGCTGCGATTGGCTGCGCAATTGGTCACCGAATTCGATGTCGCCGCCATTGCAGAGCGAACTGCTGAGCTGGGGCAAGAACGGGCACGTCGCTATCGGGAGCAGGCAATTCAACTTCGTGACACCTCTATGCACGGGTCACCTGCCGAGCGGAGAGGCGGAGAGGTATTAAGCCAATCAGTGCGTTCAGATCAGAGCTGGTGGGCTTGGGATATGAAAGCAAAGGCTGAAACGGATATCGAATCTCGGCGTAGTGTTTATCTTGAAGGACTTAAGCACTTCCCGGCCAGTGCAGAGCTAATCGGGAACTATGCATTCTTTTTGTCAGTTGACTGTGATGAGAATGAGCAGGCTGATATTGAATACAAGAAGGCCATTGAAATAGCCCCCCACAACGCAAATCTTCTCAATGATTACGCCGTCCACCTAAGTTCGGTTACAGAAGATTACGATCTTGCAGAAGAATACTTCAAAAAATCTATCCATCTAAGCCCTGAAAACCAAGTTCATGTGGGCAGTTACGCCGAATTTTTAGCCAACATCAGAGGCAAAGTCGCCGAGGCTGAACAGCTATTTAAGCAGTTGGTGAGTGAGCACCCAGACAGCGGATGGCTTACATGTACCTACGCCAACTTTATCCGCAACCACCTAGACCATGAAGAGAACCATGATCTACTTGGGTCTCTATATGCAAGCGCACTAGGGTACGAGCCTGAGAACAACTGGATAATGGTTAACTACGCTATATATCTTGGGGAAGTAAGCGACAAGCACGATGAGGCAGTTAAAATGTTCGAGAAAGCGATTAGCCTAGCAGCAGACGATGACGAATGGCCAACAGAGCGCTATCAAGAATTCCTGGACTTGAAGTCCGAGGAGAATGTATAAGGATCTTAGTTGTATTTGCTTCCAAGAATATGATAAATCTTACGAACTATGCTTATCTCATTCAAAGGCTTTTTTAGCGTTAAAACAAACTAAACATTTCTCACATTGCGCTGCAATAGGTAGTTAGAAGGCACCCACCTCGAAGGAAATCGTGGCTAGGGTGCCCACTTGCATCCAGGGTCGGCATTCGCAACGGCATAGAACTGGATCAAAAATGCATTCGATTTAGTCCAGTGATGCCCCCCCAAAGCTAGGCACCGGGATGCTGAACTTAGAGGATCTAACTCACAATTCGAAACAAAACGCGATCAAACAATTGACGAATTGCTCAATGTTTCGTAGCTGCTTTCAACAGCTGTAATGCGTCGAAGTATGCCGGAACGGATGCTTCTGGCCGATTGTTGCCTGTCACGACCGGCTGAGAACGGCCAGAAGCGGTCATTGCACCACAATGGTATCGTCCACTTCTTTTCTAAGGCTTCTGAGAAATCATGAATAGAGCTAAGTCCTTAATCTGGGCCGTTGCTCCCGAGTTAGGCATCCCTGAATCACCAGTTCTTCTGGTTGAATCGGGCAACCTTTGGCTCGCTTACTTCCAGGCTTTGAACGAAAGCCTTGCGATTGTGCGTTTTTCCGGGCTCATTGATCATCGTCTTATGCCTATAGGGGACGAGGGGTTAGGACGCCACCCCTATGTGCGTGCAGGCCTTCAGCCTTACTCGTTCAACGAACTTATTGGCTCAGAAGAAACCGTCAGCCGCCCATATTCAAGTGCTAGACATTGGGTCGTTACGTTTAAAGACGAGACTCTTGATGTGATTGCGCGAACTGGTGAGGTCATGGCCTCGGGATTAACCCTCGCATCGCCACTTGAGGCCTTGCTCACATTTCAACTCCCACGAGCTACAAACGGCTTTCTCAACGACTGACGCCTGCTCGGGGTTGATTTCAGCCGGTAGTGAAAGGCAGAAAACGGCTAGAAGCCGGCAGTGATCCTAATAAGTAAATCTGTTCCATTTTTCCTGGTGCTGTCTTGGTCCGGCCTTGCGTTCGGGCCTTCTTGTTTCTGGAACCCGCCCCTTGTAGGAGCGAGCTTGCTCGCGAAGAACGCAAGACACCCGCGTCGCCTGCTGGATACCCACGCCCACCGAAACCCAACCCGCCTCTACAAGAAGCACGCCTGACGCTTAAACCAGAACCTACACCTCAGTCTCCTCCGTCCGCTGAGGCTTGGGCACAACCGTCCGATCCCGCGTCAAAACCTTCACCGCATCATCGACCAACGCCTTACTCATCGCCGTCAAATAATGCGCCGCCCAGGCGTGATAATCCGTGTCCCTGATAAAAGCCGAGTCCTTGGTCAGCGCCTTGGCAAGAAACAGAAAATCGGAAGCCATGCTCAACGCATCACCGAGCGGAACGTCGCGGGTGACATGGAACAGCGGTTGATCCGCGCAATAGATCGCGGGTGTCAGGCCGATGGTTTTGAGTTCGGGTTGTTCGGTCATTGGCCACCTCCGGTGCGGGAGAGGCAATGGAGGAGGGGGTTACGCGATTGGGGATTGCGTAGAGGGGAAGGCCAGGTTTGGTACGGATTTCTAGTGCACATGATCTAACTCCTTGATTACCGGAGCTGTCACGTTCGTTTCCACACGAATGGGTGACAGCTGTGCGCAGGGTGGAAAACCGGGAATCAAGGAAACCGGCACGTCCGAAGACGTCCCACGCACAGCCGCCATAGAGCACGCTGCTGGCATAAAAAAAGCGCCGGCAGACGTGATGGGGGCGCTGTTGCGCCTTGAATTACACGGGTTTCCACACCCGGTCGCTGATTTGGCAGCGACGGGTGGGAGGGTATCGTGCAGATATTTTTCCTGCAACCCTCAAAGATCCTGGTCGCCTATCTCCCTGGACGAAAAAGTTCATGTCCTCTGGACAAGACAAAAAGGGGGACAGATCTAAAATCTGTCCCCCTTTTGGCCTCAGCTTTCAGGCACAAAAATTTCGCCTTTCATAAGAGATATCTTGCTGGAATGAAGGGGCCAAGCTTGGCCCAGCCCCTGTATAACCCGCACTGTTGCAGCCTTCTGCGCCTCAGTTTTTCTCGGCACTGACCTGGCCGGTGTACTTGGGCAGATTGATTTCCACATCAGCTTTTTGTTGCAGGCCTAGTTCCATCAGGCGGCCGATATGGTGTTGGGCGGCAGGGCGTCGAACAGAGTTGAGAAAAGCGGGCCATTCCTTCCCGACGTCTTCGTTTGAAGGGAGGGAAGCTACGTTCACCAGATCCTTGATCTCGCCCAGAGATTGCTTGTCGAAGGTGGCGATGCGGCGCGCCAGTGCATCGACGAAGCCGTTCAGCTCGTTTTCGGGAAAGCTGCGGTTTACGTACCCATAACGCTCGGCCAGCTTGCCGTCGATGTCGTTACCGCTTAGCAGGACTTCTAATGCACGGCCGCGGCCGATAAGGCGTGGCAGGCGCGCCATTGGGCCTCCGCCTGGAACAAAGCCGGCGCCAATTTCAAATTGGGAAAGCACTGCCTTGTCGCTGGCAAAACGCATATCGCTGGCCAGTGCCAGTTCGCTGCCCACGCCAGAGGCGCGGCCGTTGATCATGGCGATGGAAACCACTGGGGACTTGCTCAGGCGTACCAACATGTCCGGAAGGGGCGGCAGGCCGGTCTTCCCGTTGGGCATTTCCAGTGTCCGCTCCAGGGGCTCCGCGAAGTCGTAGTGGGTCAGGAAAAAGCCAGGCACCTTGCTTTCAAAAACCACCACCTTGAGTTTGGCGTCGCTTTCTATCGCGCTGACCACCTTCTCGAACTGTAAGGTTGAATCCGGACCATATATGTTGAAAGGCGGGTTGTTGATCTGCACTCGCCAGTATTCCGGGCTGACCTTATTAATCAGAAACTGGTTGGGGGCGGAACTGGCAGATTTTGGGGGGCTGGCAGCAGCGTCGGCGGCAAGGGCTTGACCTGCGATGAAGCTCCCACCCAACAGCATGCTAAAGGCGAGAGTGGCGCTTACGATACGTTGTGATTTCATAATGGTGGAGCTCCAATGTTATGGATGAACAGCGTTGGATTGACCTGAGTTTTGTTCAGGACCACGAGCACCAGTTGATGCTCGAATTAGCAGTACCGCTTGGAAAATATAGGCGCGATGTGGTCAGGTTGATGCTCAACTTCTCGACCCCTTTCGCCGGCCAGCCAACATCGCCGGTTTTAATGGAATGTTGAACTTGGCTGTGCTTCTGGAGAACGATGGGGTCACTATATTTATGATCATCATGAAGATAAACGGACGATCTGAAATATCAGTTAATACATGGGGTAACTAATCAACTGAAGCTTCAGGAGGGATGGGCTATCGATCCGAAGTGGAGATTGGGTAGTTGCCCAAGCGCTGATCTGCTCAGCACCAAAAGGGGACAGATCTATTTTTCATAAATAAATCTGTCCCCTTTTGATGTTGGTTGTAGGAGCGAGGCTTGCCCGCGAAGAGGCCGGCACATTCAACATCGATGTTGGTCGGCCTGATGCCTTCGCGAGCAAGCCCGCTCCCACAGTGGATTGGTGTCGTGCGCGGCATTTGTGATCGACGCGGGACCTGTAGGAGCGAGCTTGCTCGCGATGGAGGCGCAGACACCGCAGGGTGTCAGGCCACCAGCGTCATCGTTGGATCAAAAAGTCAGCGTTGTGGTTCGACACAGAACCCATCAAATCATCGGCGGCAATCGATCCAGCATCTTGTCCAAAGTAATCGGGTACTCACGAACCCGAATCCCTGTCGCGTTGTAGATCGCATTGGCAATCGCCGCGCTGACGCCGCAGATACCCAGCTCACCAACACCCTTGGCCTTCATCGGCGAGGACACCGGGTCGGTTTCGTCGAGGAAGATCACTTCCTGATGGGGAATGTCGGCATGCACCGGCACTTCGTAGCCCGCCAGGTCGTGATTGACGAAATAGCCCAGGCGCTTGTCCACCGCCAGCTCTTCCATCAACGCCGCTCCCACACCCATGGTCATCGCGCCGATCACTTGGCTGCGGGCCGAGGTCGGGTTGAGGATGCGTCCGGCTGCGCACACCGCGAGCATGCGCCGCACTCGGGTTTCGCCCGTGGCGCTGTCCACCGCAACTTCGACGAAGTGCGCGCCGAAGGTCGATTGCTGGAATTTTTTGCTCAGCTCGGCGAACTCGATCGAGTCTTCGGCCACCAACTCCCCGGCTTGCGCGGCGTCTTGCAGCGGTATGCGTTTATCGCCAGTCCGTACTTCGCCCTCGGCAAACGTCGCATCGTCCACCTTCACACCCAAGCGCTGCGCGACGGCTTCACGCAACTTGACGCAAGCCGCATACACCCCGGCCGTCGAGCAATTGCCGCCAAACTGCCCGCCGGACCCCGCCGACACCGGAAAGCTCGAATCGCCAAGGCGCACTACCACCTTGTCCAGGCTGACGCCCATCATCTCGGCCGCGGTTTGACCGATGATCGTGTAGCTACCGGTGCCGATATCGGTCATGTCGGTTTCGACGGTGACGATGCCTTGCTGATTCAACCGCACCCGCGCGCCAGACTTGACCAGCAGGTTGTTGCGGAACGCCACCGCCACTCCCATGCCGAGCAACCAGCGGCCCTCACGCTGCGTACCCGGCTGCGCCGCGCGCTTGTTCCAGCCGAACCGTTCTGCGCCAGTGCGCAGGCATTCGGTCAGGTGGCGCTGGGAGAAGGGGCGCTTGGGGTCGACCGGATCGACCTGGGTGTCATTGAGGATGCGAAACTCCACCGGGTCCAACTTCAGTTTGTGCGCCATTTCATCCATGGCGATTTCCAGGGCCATCATCCCTGGCGCTTCCCCCGGCGCGCGCATGGCGTTGCCTTCGGGGAGGTCGAGGGTCGACAGGCGCATGGTCACCAGACGGTTCTCCCCCGCGTACAGCAATTTGCTCGGTTGCGCCGCCAACTCGACCTTGCCGTCGGGCAAGCCGCCGTTCCAGCCTTCGTGAGCCGAGGCGATGATCTTGCCTTCGGCGGTGCATCCGATACGAATGCGCTGAATAGTGGCGGGGCGGTGGGTCGAGTTGTTGAACATCAAGGGCCGGGCGAGGGCGACTTTCACCGGCCGTTTGGCCATGCGTGCGCCGAGCGCCGCCAGCACCGCGTCGGCGCGCAGGAACAGCTTGCCGCCGAAGCCACCGCCAATGTAGGGCGAGATCAAACGTACATTCTGTTTGTCGATGCCGAGGGTGGTCGCAAGGTCGGTCACGGACCAGTCGATCATTTGGTTCGAGGTCCACAGAGTCAGTTTTTTGCCGTCCCAGGCTGCCATTGAGGCGAACGGCTCCATCATGGCGTGGGCCTGATCCGGTGTGGTGTAAGTGGCGTCCAGTTGCACCGGCGCGGCGGCGAATGCTCCCTCGAAATCCCCGTGCAGGGTATCGGGCATCTGCTCCTTGTCTTCCTTGCCAGATTCGCGGGTGGCCGCCAGATCAAACACGCCCTCGGCGCGCTCGTAGCGAATGTCGACCATCTGCGCGGCGGTGCGGGCCTGCTCAAAGGTATCCGCCACCACCAGCGCGACGGCCTGGTGGTAGTGCTGGATGTCCGGCCCGCCCAGCAGCTTCGCCGTGTTGTATTTGCCTTTGCCGAGCTTGCCGGCGTTGGCCGCCGTTACGATGGCCAGCACTCCGGGCGCGGCCTGGGCAGCCTCCAGATTCATCGAGGCGATGCGCCCCTTGGCGATGGCCGAACCGATCACCACGCCATAGGCCTGGTTCGGCGCGACGTCGTGATGCTCGTAGGCGTAATGAGCAGTGCCGGTGGTTTTCAATGGGCCTTCGATGCGGGTGGTGGCCTTGCCCACGACCTGTAATTGATCGATGGGATTGGTGCTGGCCGGGGTATCGAATTTCATGCCTGTTCCCTCGCTTGGGCCATTACCGCAGCCAGCGTGCGCTCGACCAGGGTCAGTTTGAAGGCGTTGTCATGGGTGGGGGTGGCGCCGGCGAGCAGTTGCCCGGCCACCGCTTTGGCGCCTTGGGCCATCCGGGCTTCGGCATCCTCCGCGCGCCAGGGCTTGGGCGCGACGCCGCCAAGGGCGATTCGACCGCTGCCATCCTTCTGGATCACGGCGGCCACGGATACCAGGGCGAAGGCGTAAGACGACCGATCTCGAACCTTCTGGTAGAGGTGCGTACCGCCAAGGGGCGGTGGCAGCGTGACAGCGGTGATCAACTCATTGGCGGTCAGGCTGGTTTCGATGTTGGGTGTGGTACCGGGCAGCCTATGCAAATCGGCAATGGGAATGACCCGGGTGCTGCCGTCGGGTTTCACCGTCTCGATCTGGGCATCTAGCAAGCGCATGGCCACGGTCATGTCGCTGGGATGGGTGGCGATGCAGGCGTTGCTGACACCGATGATGCCCAGTTGCCGACTGACGCCGTCGATGGCCGAGCAGCCGCTGCCGGGCTGGCGTTTGTTGCAGGCCTGGTTGGGGTCGTAGAAATACGGGCAGCGGGTGCGTTGCAGCAGGTTGCCGGCGGTGGTCGCCATGTTGCGTAACTGGCCGGACGCGCCGGCGAGCAGGGCCCGCGCCAGCACCCCATAGTCTTTGCGCACCCGCGTGTCGGCCGCGAGGTCGGTGTTGCGCACCAGCGCACCGATGCGCAGGCCGCCATCGGCCGTGGCTTCGATCCGGTCCAGGCCGGCACCGTTGACGTCGATCAGATGCGAGGGCGTTTCGATTTCCAGCTTCATCAGGTCGAGCAGGTTGGTGCCGCCGGCAATGAAGCGCGACCCGTTGGCCTGGGCGGCGAGGGCGGCGGCGTCGGCGGGTGATTTGGCCCGCAGGTACGTAAAGGGTTTCATGCGCTGGCCTCTGCGACTTCGCTGATCGCCTCGATGATGTTGGAGTAGGCGCCGCAGCGGCAGATGTTGCCGCTCATGCGTTCCTGGATTTCACCGGCAATCAGCTTCGGTGGTTCGGTCAGGTCGGGGCTGGCGTGGCTGGGAATGCCATCACGGATTTCCCCCAGTACCGCCACCGCCGAGCAAATCTGCCCCGGTGTGCAATACCCGCATTGATAACCGTCGTGCTTGATGAAAGCGGCCTGCATCGGGTGCAACTGTTGCGGCGTGCCGAGGCCCTCGATGGTGGTGATTTTCGAACCTTCGTGCATCACCGCCAGGGTCAGGCAGGAATTGATGCGCCGGCCGTCGGCGATCACTGTGCAGGCGCCGCACTGGCCATGATCGCAACCTTTCTTGGTGCCGGTCAGATGCAGCTGTTCGCGCAGCGCATCGAGCAGGGTGGTGCGAGTGTCGAGGTCCAGGGCGTGCTGTTGGCCGTTCACCTCGATCGACACCTTGGCCTTGATCGGACGGGCGGCGTTGGCGGCGCTGGCCTGTGCGCAAATGAAGGGCGGTAGCGCAACGCTGGCGGCGGTCACGGCTCCAACGATCAGAAAGGTGCGTCGGGAAATCGTCATCAGGTCAATTCCTTTGCAGGTTTTGGGAGAGCAGCGCACTGCGGCGCTTTCGCTGCCCTCCTAAGACTGACCCTGGGGTTGACTGAAACGTTCTGTGTTTTTCGCCAATGCTGTTATGCGCGTGTCTCATGAATCTCGACGCAGAACCTGTTGTGGATATGCATTATCGGGAGTCGGGTGTGAAGCGGGGGATGTGTTTTTTGCGGGGGAGGGGCACCGGGCAGCCTCCAGCTGCACCTAAACGCCCGCCAGAAGGGTCGAGCTCGGCGCCCAACCAAGAGCAAATTGGAACTTGAATGATTGCGCAATCAGTGTAATCTCTCCCTATGCCCTGAGGAGCCCAAGCCTCCTCGGGTATTTTTTTACGAGCGAATGATTGCGCAATCATCAAAATAAAACCGCCAATCCGAAGGAAGCCTCAAATGCCACAACAACCGCAAAACCTGCAGTGCGCTGACAACGACCGAATTGCCTACATCAAGGTTTCATCGGTGTTTCTGCCGCTGGCGAACCCGATCAGCGACGCCAAGGTATTGACCGGTCGCCAGAAGCCGATGACCGAGATCGCCATTCTGTTCGCCGAGATCGAAACGGTCGATGGACACCGCGGGCTGGGCTTCAGCTATTCAAAACGCGCCGGCGGCCCGGGCCAGTTCGCCCATGCCAAAGAAATTGCCCCGGCGCTGATCGGCGAAAACCCCAGCGACATCGCCAAGCTGTGGACCAAGCTGTGCTGGGCGGGCGCCTCGGTAGGTCGCAGTGGCCTGTCGACTCAGGCCATCGGTGCCTTCGACGTGGCCCTGTGGGACCTCAAGGCCAAGCGCGCCAACCTCTCGCTGGCTCGCCTGCTCGGCGCCCAGCGCGATTCGGTACGCTGCTACAACACCTCAGGCGGTTTTCTGCACACGCCTCTCGACCAGTTGCTTAAGAACACCGACCTGTCCCGCGAGAAAGGCATTGGCGGGATCAAGCTCAAGGTTGGCCAACCCGATTGCGCGATCGACCTGCACCGCGTCAGCACCGTGCGCGAGCACCTGGGTGAAAACTTCCCACTGATGGTCGACGCCAACCAGCAATGGGACCGGCCGACTGCGCAGCGCATGTGCCGGCGCTTCGAAGAGTTCAATCTGGTATGGATCGAGGAGCCGCTGGACTGCTACGACGCCGAAGGGCATGCCGCCTTGGCGCAGCAGTTCGACACGCCTATTGCCACCGGCGAAATGCTGACCAGCGTTGCCGAGCACGCCGAGTTCATCAAACTGCGCAGTGCGGATTTCCTGATGCCCGACGCGCCACGGGTAGGCGGCATCACCCCGTACCTCAAGGTAGCCGCAATGGCGGAACAGGCCGGCGTGATGCTGGCACCACACTTTGCCATGGAGCTGCACGTACACCTGGCAGCAGCGTACCCAACTGAGCCATGGGTCGAACATTTCGAATGGCTGGAGCCGCTGTTCAACGAGCGTCTCGAAACCCGCGACGGGCGAATGCTGGTACCGACCCGTCCGGGCCTGGGCCTTTCCCTCAGCGAGCAGGTACAGCCCTGGACCGCGCAAGTCGTCGAGGTCGGCACACGCCCGTAAGACCAAGGGCCGGCCAGGCCCTGCTGCAACTGTACGACCGGAAAAAATCGTGAACCACAAGGCCCGGGCGCTGATGACAGCGCCTACGGGTCCGATCGACATAAAAAAGACAATAAGAGGGTTACGTACGTGGATCAATTGACAACCGCTGCAGCGGCGAGCGCAGCTCCCACCAGCCAGAAACGGACCCATGTCCGCTACTACATTCTCGCCATGCTGTTCATCGTCACCGCGATCAACGTCGGCGACCGGGCAACGCTGTCGATCACCGGCTCCGCGCTGATGGAAGTGCTAAGCATCGACACGGTGACACTGGGCTACATGTTCTCGGCCTTCGCCTGGGCCTATGTCATGGGCCAGTTGCCCGGCGGCTGGCTGCTGGACAAGTTCGGTTCGGCGCGGGTGTACGGCATTTCGCTATTCCTGTGGTCGAGCATCACCGTGGCGCAAGGCATGACCGGCTTCCTCTCGGTACCGGTCGCGGTCGCCACGCTGTTCGTGCTGCGTTTCCTGCTGGGGGTGATCGAAGCCCCCGTATACCCGGCCAACAACCGCATTGTCGCAGCCTGGTTCCCCATGCAGGAGCGAGGCCTGGCAACGGTAATCTACAACTCGTCGCAGTACTTGTCGGTGGTCCTGCTGGCGCCGTTGATGGGCTTTATCGCCCACCGTTTCGGCTGGGAGCATGTCTACTGGTTCATGGGCGGGCTTGGTATCGCGATCAGCGCGCTATGGTTCAAGTTCGTCAAGGCCCCAGCCGAGCATGGCCTGGTCAACGATGCGGAGCTTGAACATATCCGCAGCGGCGGTGCCGAGATCGACATGGACAAGGCGCGGGAGAAAGGCGCGTTCCAACCACGCTTCTCCGATCTCAAGGTGCTGTTGCGCAGCCCGATGATGTGGTCGATCTACCTGGGCAAATACTGCGACACCTCGCTGCAATATTTCTTCCTGACCTGGTTCCCCATCTATCTGGTCAAGGGCCGCGGGCTGAACATCATGGAGGCTGGTGCGATTGCAGCAATCCCCGGCATCTGCGGCCTGCTCGGTGCGCTGTGCGGAGGCGCCGTATGCGACTTCCTGCTGCGTCGTGGTTTCTCGCTGACCCTGGCGCGCAAGATCCCGCTGGTGTGCGGGATGAGCATCGGCGTCACCTTGGTGCTGTGCAACTTCACCGACTCGATCTGGATTGTCACCCTGCTGATGTCCCTGGCGATCTTCGGCAAGGGCGTGGTGGCGGTGGACTGGACCCTGGTGTCCGACACCGCGCCCAAGCAGATTACCGGCATGGCGGGCGGGCTGTTCAACATGTTCGGCAACATCTCGGGGATCATCACGCCGATCATCATCGGTTACATCGTGCATGCGACGGGCTCGTTCGAAGGCGCGCTTTACGTGGTCGCAGGCCACGCGCTGCTGGGCGCGCTGGCGTTCCTGAGCATGGGCACGCTGCGCAAGCTGGCACTTGAACGTGCATGACCCCCACTTCCGTTGCAATCACGCCCCTGAGGTATGAACACCATGATCAACATTCTTCTGACCCAACCCGTGCCCGACGACATCGACCGCGAGCTGCTGCGACGCTATAGCGTCCACCGGCTTTACGAGGCAGCAGACCCGAACGCATTTCTGGCCTGCCATGGCAAGTCCATCCAGGCAGTGGTGACCGGTGGCGCGAAGGGCCTGGCCAACCCGGTCATGGACCGCCTGCCCGCGCTGCGCCTGATCGCCATCAGCGGTATCGGTACCGACGCTGTGGACCTTGTCCATGCTGCCAGCCGTGGCGTGCAGGTGAGCACCACGCCAGGCGTGCTCACTGACGACGTCGCCGACATGGCCATCGGCCTGCTGATCATGACCCTGCGCGAGCTTGGCACCGGCGAGCGAATCGTACGTGCCGGCGCTTGGGGCAAGACGCCGCAACCTCTGGCTCGAAAAGTCTCGGGTATCTCGCTGGGCATTGTCGGCCTGGGCCGGGTCGGGCACGCCATCGCCCATCGCGCGCAGGCATTCGGCATGACCATCCGTTACCACGACCGCAAGGAGCAGCCTGAGAGCGGTCATGAATATGTCAGGGATATCGAGGCGCTGGCACGCTGCAGCGATGTTCTGGTGCTGGCCGCGTCGGCGGACAACGGCGAGGCGATCATCACCGCCAAGGTGCTGCAGGCCCTGGGGCCGCAGGGATACCTGATCAACGTGGCGAGAGGCAAACTGGTCGATGAGCAGGCACTGGTGGCCGCGCTCCGCGACCGAGTGATAGCCGGCGCCGGGCTGGATGTGTTCGTCGACGAGCCAAACGTGCCGCAGGCCCTGCGCGAGCTGGACAACGTAGTGCTGCAGCCGCATCGCGGCAGCGCCACGCAGCAGACGCGCCTGGCAATGGGTGAAATGGTCCTGGCCAGCCTGCATGCATGCTTCGACGGGCAGCCGGCTGCCATCGACGGGCAATAGCAGAAGCAGCGCTGATCTGGCAGTTCGCCGGCCTACCGGGTATCTTGCCCACAGTGCGGCCCGGGGCAATACTTGCCTGGGGCCGCGTACTCGGTCAGTCGAATAGCCTCGGAATCAGCATGGCAAGACAAATCGCGAAGCCGTCGTCGACGGCCGATGCGCAGGCAGTTAAAAAAGCGGGCAGCCCGACACTGGTCGATGTGGCCAAGGTCGCGGGTGTATCCCCGATTACCGTGTCGCGTGCCTTGCACCGCCCAGAGGTGGTCAGCGAAGAAATGCGTGAAAAAGTGCTCGCGGCGGTGCGCCAGACGGGCTACGTCTCCAACATGCTGGCCGGCGCGCTGGCCAGCAAAAAAACCCGCCTGGTGGCAATTTTCCTGCCCACCATCGCCAACTCGATCTTCGCCGACACCGTCCAGGCCCTCATGGACCGCCTGACCGAAGCCGGTTATCAGACCCTGCTGGGCCTGACGGGCTATTCGGCCGAACAGGAGGAGAAGCTGCTCGAAGCCGTGCTGGGGCGACGCCCGGACGGCATCGTGCTGACCGGCACACTGCACACCGAATCCAGCCGCTTGCGCCTGGCCCAGTCGGGCATTCCAGTGGTCGAAGCTTGGGACCTGAGTGAAGACCCTCTCGACATGCTGGTTGGTTTTTCCCATGAGGGCGTCGGAGCGGCCATCGCCAAACACCTGCTCGGCAAAGGCTACCAGCGTTTCTCCGTTGTCAGCATCAGCGACCCTCGCGGCCTGCGCCGCTGCAACAGCCTGGTTGGCGAACTGGCACGCCACGGTATTACCAGCGTGCCCATGCAGGTGTTGACCCCGCCGGCCACGCTGGAAGTCGGCCGCCAGGGCCTAAAGCAACTGCTGGAGGCCGGTGAAGCCCCGGATGTTGTGGTATGCAGCTCTGACACCGTCGCACAGGGTGTGCTCGCCGAAGCAGCCAGCCGAGGCATGCGCGTTCCCGAGGATATCGCTGTGATGGGCTTCGGCGACCTGAGCAGCGCTGCTCATGTGCATCCTGCGCTGTCCACCGTGCGGGTGGACGGCAAGCGCATCGGTGACCAGGTTGCCCGTGCACTGCTGGAGCGTTTTAAGCATCCCGACGGCGGTAAGACGGTGCGAGTTGATACTGGGTTTACCCTGGTGGATCGGGAAAGCACCTGAAAGGGCGGGTCAACACAACAGAGGTTTAGAACAAAGCGTGACGACCGGTTTCCCAGTTGTCGATGGCAGGCTTTGCAGGGTCGGCTTACCGATCTTTCAGAGCCAGGGGAAATGAATTTGGTATCGAGGCACTCCTGAATGCCCCAGACACCACCTTCACGGCCCAGGCCACTCATTTTCTGCCCACCAAACGGTGATACGGTGCTTGAGATGTCGACGGCTCGCCGTGGTTGATACCGACAATGCCGTAGTCCAACTCTCCGATACGCTGGCATCAACATTCCACCGTTGCGGGCAGAGGCGCGGCTGTAGGAGCACCAGCTCTACTTGCTGGCCAGCCACTACGAGTGCGCCGGATTAGTATCGCTGACGAAGTCGTCGAGGCTTTCGGGAAGTACGGTGCCTTGGCCTCGGTGTTCACCTTGGATAAAGCGCATCATGGGCGATCCCTACGATGAAATCCTCAGAAATCATATCAAGGGTTCGCAGAAGTATTTTTACACACTCTCGGCCGGTTTCTGCCTGTCGTGAGCGGCACAAATCGGCCAAAAGTGGACGGTGGACACGGTGATGGCAAATAAGTAACTTCATCAGTGAGCAGCAGCCCTTGCCATCACACATAGTACGGTCTTCTTTAAGCATTGTCGCATTTGCCGTAGACACTACTGCGCCGTGCAAGGACTTACGGAGTGACAAAGAAGCCCTAAAACACTACATCGCGATAAGAAGCGCAAACCACTCAACCACTGTTGAATATCCAAGGAAGTTTCCAATGCGTTTGTTGACATTACTATCTGCATTCTTGTTCGCTGGACTGCCCCCAATCGCCCTTGCTGCTGGCCCTGAGCATCCAAAAGAATCAATTATCTTCGACCAAGTAGTGATCGATGAGATTTCCAACGCACTATCAGGGAAAACTCGCACTGACTTTGACAAGTTGACCTTGAGTGCACTTAGAGAGAGCACGCCAAATATCTCGCCTTTAGCTCCAACCTATCGAGTCTCATACAGTCCAGCTATAGCGGTTTATGCATCAGTGGTTACTTCCAATGCTCAGAATGTGTTGTATCGGGAGACATCTATCACAAAGCTTTCAGACAAAGAAACTGGGCGAAAATATTCGGTCACATGGGCTATGGCTAGGTGCGAAGCTCGATCAATCACTCCCCTCTATGCCTTTCATGTCGATCAAGCTGGAAACATTGTCCGCACTTTTCTTCTCGCCCGGCTCGGTGATCTCGCAGCCACGGACGACGCGCTTGTTGCGGATTCGCTCGATGTTGTTTGCGGCAAAAGCAACGAGGCAGCGGTTGTCTCTGAGCCTCTCGTAGACGCTAACGGTCTCTTCGGAGAGTGAACGTTCCAGCATTCGATGACATCCGTTCTGCCTGCGCCGACCAGACCGGCACCGAATGTTACGGCTGATCGTCTGGATTTCTCAATTTCTGGGCGATAGCAGTTCTTGGATAACGTCAGCTTTGGGTAGACCCCCATCCTTCGTGGCAGGCAGAAGTCGACCCAAAGCAGCCATCTAAATACAGACAGTAAAACTACTGAGCCAATGTCTTCGACATGATGATCGTACGCTCGGACTCGTGAAATACGTCTCGAACTTTTTTAAAGCCAAGCGAAGCATAAAAACCTTCAGCAGTGATAGAAGAGGGGATGCGCAGCTCGTTGATTCTTCCGGATATGGCGATTGATTGAATTCTTGTCATCAGCTGACGTCCGATGCCCCTCCCTTGATAGACAGGGTCGACAAACACACTTCGCACAACGTCCTGTTCAAGACTGGCCGTTGCAACGACATGACTTCCGAGTGTTGCTACTAACACCTGACGTTGCATCAACAAACGAAGGATCGCCTGTGGAGAAAAGCTTTGCTCCACTTGATTGATAACTTCGGGTGAATAGTCCTGAGCATTGGACTCTCGCAGGGTATCAATGATGACCCGACTGATAGCTGGGGCATCCGCATTCAATGCATTCCGAATTAGGTAATCCATTCAAACTGTTCCTTCCATGCGGTTACTCGAGCGTAGTGAGATGCAGCCTTCTCCGCTAGTATGAAGGGCTGCTTCTGGCCGACTCTGTTGAAAAAGTCGGCCATGGTTTCCTCGACAGAAAAGTACGCGCGTGAGATTGAAATCTTTCCTTTGAGCAGAGTAGTCGGGGCTCAAATTTCGCGTAGCGACGTGCAAAAAAAGCCTTTTCAGCCGTCATCATAGGGCCAATCTGGAAAAACCGAATTTTTCAACAGAATCGGCCGCTCTCTGTCGTTCATGGCTACTGAGCGTGGTGGACATTCTGATGGAATCGGCGGTCCGAACGAACGCAAATTGCTGGTCAGGTCGAAGGTGAGAGAGTGGTCAGGTGGAGTGCAATTTCGCACATTTGGGTCACGCAGGCAGTGTTTGGCACATGAAACGAGCTTTTTTGGCATGGACTTACGTGGGCTATCTACGTGCAAAACGCGTGTGTTCTATGGACATCCGAAACCAACTCTAAAACCGCATGATCATTACGCTCCAGCCTATGTCCATGGGTTGACACCTTTCCTTTACATCGACGAGGCGTTCGCCGATCTCACGGGAGTCCCTGGCGACCTGACCGTTTTCGGTCGCAAATTGCGGGCAACGATCTACAAGCGCACTGGCATTCCCGTCGGTGTCGGTATTGCCGGAACCAAAACCCTGGCCAAGCTTGCGAACCACACCGCCAAGCGCCTGCTCGATAAAACGGGCGGGGTGGTCGATCTCTGCGATCCATTCAAGCGCGACTGGACGCTGCGCAACACGGATGTGGGAGAGGTGTGGGGCGTCGGCAAGCGGATGAAAGCGCATTTGCAGGGCATGGGCATCAACACGGCCATGGATCTGGCGCAAGCCGATGCCTGGACGCTGCGCAGAAAATTCAGCGTGGTGATCGAAAAGACCGCGCGTGAACTGGCCGGCGTAGCGTGCCTTGAACTCGACGAGCCCGATCCGCCCAAGCAGGAGATTTGCTGCAGCCGAATGTTCGGCACACGTCTCACTGAAATCGCACCGATCAAGGAAGCGGTGGCCACCTACATGATGCGTGCCACGGAGAAACTGCGGGCACAGCAATCACTGTGCAAAAAGATTCGCGTGAGCATACGCACGGGCATGTTCAATCCGGAGGAAGCGAAATACGCCAACGGCGTGCTGGTTGAGCTGCCATACCCGACCGATGACGTACGGCTCATGACAAAGGCTTCCATGGAAGCGGTAAACCGGGTTTTCCGCCCGGGCTTCAAGTACAGCAAGGCTGAGGTGCTGCTGGTCAACCTGTGCCAGAAAGGTGAATACACCGATGACCTGTTCTCGATTTCGCAACCGGTTGCGACGGAGAAAGTCATGGGCGTTCTGGATTCAATCAATGAGCGCTGGGGCAGAGGGACGATGCGTCTGGCGAGTGTGCCGGGCGATCCCGACTGGGGAATGCGCCGGGAGATGATGAGCCAGAGCTTCACGACTCGGGTAGATCAACTTTGGAGGGTTTACAGCCGTTGAAATTCGATATGGACAGAAAGCCCGGTGTTTATCGCTCCGGGCTCCCTTTTGTTCCTGCAGATAGGCCGCGCCGCTGCTCAACGTCGCCCGGTACGCGTACTCACATCCACCCACACCGCCAGCACCAGAATGCTGCCCTTGACGATCATCTGCCAATAGCTGTCGACATCGAGCATGGACATGCCGTTGTCCAGGCTGGTGATGACCAGCGCGCCGAGAAGGGCGCCGTAGACGGTGCCGGAACCGCCGCGCATGGAGGTGCCGCCGATGAAACAGGCGGCAATGGCGTCGAGTTCGCCCATGCTGCCGGCCGAAGGCGAACCGGCGGCCAGGCGCGCGGTATTGACGACGCCGGCGAGGGCGCACATCACGCCCATGATCCCGAAGATCCACAGTTTCACGGCCTGCACGTTGATACCGGACAGGCGCGTGGCTTCCATGTTGCTGCCCACGGCGTAGATGCGTCGACCGAAGACGGTCTGACTGGCAACGTAGCTGAACACGCCCAGCAGAATCAGCAGTAGCAGAACCGGCACGGGAATGCCGTCATAGCTGTTGAGCGTTTGGACGAAGCCGGCCAGCACGGCGCCGATCAACAACACACGTATCACGTCACGTGCCAGGGAATGCGCCGCCAGACCATGAAGAGCGCGATTGCGCCGTTGTTTCCAGGTCAGGAACACCGTCAGCGCGAACAACACGACGCCCAGGCCGGCGCCGATGGAGTGGGGCAAATAACCCTGACCGATGTACACCAGCGGCGGCGATACCGGAGCGATGGTCGTGCCACCGGTGATCCCCAGCAAAATGCCGCGGAAAGCCAGCATGCCACCCAGGCCGACGATGAAGGAGGGTATGCGCAGATATGCCGCCATGTAGCCGTTGGCCAGGCCGATCAACAGCCCGCATAGGACAACCAGGCTCAGGTTCGCCAGCAGTGGAACGTGGTAGATCACATCGAGAATGGCCGCCAACCCGCCGAGCAGACCCAGCAATGAGCCGACCGACAAATCGATCTCGCCGCTGATGATCACCAGCACCATGCCACAGGCGAGGATGCCGGTGATGGACATCTGGCGCAGCAGATTGGAAAGGTTGCGCGGGGTCAGAAACCCGCCTTCGGTCTGCCAGCTGAAAAACAGCCAGATCAACACCACGGCAAACACCAGCGCGAGCATCTTGTAGCGGGTGAACAGTTGTTTAACCTGATTCATTTACGCGGATTTCCGATCATTATTGTTATGGCTGCCAGGCTGGCTGAGGGCGGCGGCGAGCACCTGCTCCTGCGTGAGTTCATGGTTGACGAAATCGCCCTGCAACTTGCCTTCGCCGATCACCAGCACGCGGTCGGAGACGCCGAGCACCTCGGCCAGCTCCGACGACACCATGATGATCGACACGCCTGAAGCGGCCAGCGCGCCCATCAACTTGTAGATTTCGTACTTGGCGCCGACATCCACACCCCGGGTGGGCTCATCGAGTATCAGTACCCGGGGTTGAGCCAGCAGCATCTTCGCCAAAACGGCTTTCTGTTGATTGCCGCCCGACAGGCTGGTGATCGGCAGGAAAGGGCTGGCGGTCTTGAGGTGCAGCCGCGAGATTTCCCGATCGATGCTACCCAGCTCGGCTTCGGCGTCGATGCGGGTCAGTTTCGAATAGCTGTCCAGCACGGCCAAGGTGATGTTCTGGCCGACCCCCAGGTCCGGAATGATGCCTTGGCGCTTGCGGTCTTCTGGCACCAGGCAGACACCTGCACGAATGGCTTTGAGGGGCGTGCGGGTGTCGATGCGTTGCCCCTCCAGCCAGACTTCGCCCTCGTGGCGACCGGGGTAGGCGCCGAACAGCGCGGTCACCAGTTCCGTGCGGCCTGCGCCGACCAGCCCGGCGATGCCGAGGATCTCGCCACGCTTAAGGACGAACGAAACGTTGTCGACGCGTTTGCGCCTGGGATTATCGACGTCGTAACAGGTGATGTGACGGGCCTCGAAGATCACTTCGCCAATGTCGTGGGGCTGCGTCGGGTAGAGGTTGCTCATTTCCCGGCCGACCATCTGGGTGATGATCTGTGCAATGTCCATGTCGGCCATGGCCGTGGTAGCGATGTGTTTGCCGTCACGGATCACTGAAATGGTGTCGCATACCGCGGCCACTTCATCGAGCTTGTGGGAGATGTAGACACAGGCAACGCCCTTGGCCTTGAGGTCGCGGATGATGTCCAGCAACACCTCGATTTCCGAACGGCTCAAGGCCGAGGATGGCTCATCGAGGATCAGCAGGCGCGCTTTCTTGTTCAGGGCCTTGGCGATTTCCACCAATTGCTGATAACCGCCGCCGTACTGCGAAACCGGCAGCGATACGTTCATGTCGGGGACTTTCAGTTCGCGCATCAGAGCTTCGGCGCGGTGGATCATCGCCGGGTAATTCATCCGTCCGCCGGGCAGGGTCAGTTCATGGCCCATGAAGATGTTTTCGGCCACCGACAAGTCCGGAACCAGCGCGAGCTCCTGGTGAATGATGACGATGCCGGCGGCTTCCGTTTCGCTGATCGATTGTGCCGTGAGCGGTTGTCCGTCCCAGAGGATTTCACCGTCCCAGGTGCCATGCGGGTAGACCGCCGAGAGGACTTTCATCAGCGTGGACTTGCCGGCGCCGTTCTCGCCGCACAGTCCCACGCATTCACCTGGTTTGACCTTGAGATCGATGCCGTTGAGTGCTTTGACACCGCCGAAGGTTTTGACGATTGCGTTCATTTGCAGCAGATAGTCGGGCATGGAGAGGCTCGCAAAACAGGAACTCAGACATCATGAAACCGGTGTGGGAGCGAGCCTGCTCGCGAAGGCGGTGGTTCAGCTTGCATCGCTTTTGAATGTGCTGACGCTTTCGCGAGCAGGCTCGCTCCCACAAGGTTTTGCGCATGACCAGAAAGTGATGCCTTGATCACTTACCGGCAATTTGCGCCTTGGTGTAGAAGCCGTCCTGTTCGAGCAGGTCGATGTTGTCCTTAGTCAACGCCGTGGGCGTGAGCAGGATGGTGTCGACTTTTTTGCTGCCGTTGTCGTACTGCGAGCTGTAGGCGGGTTTTTCGTTGCGCGCCAGTTGCACCGAGAGCTTGGCGGCCTCGGAGGCAATGAGTTTCAGCGGCTTGTAGACGGTCATGGTCTGGGTACCGGCGATCACTCGCTTGATTGCGGCGAGGTCGGCGTCCTGACCCGAAATCGGCACCTTGCCGGCCAGTTGCTGAGCGGCCAGTGCCTGGATCGCGCCGCCGGCGGTTGCGTCGTTGGAGGCGACGATGCCGTCGATTTTGTTGTCGTTGCGGGTCAGGGCGTTTTCAACAATGCTCAGCGCTTCGGTCGGGTTCCATTCCTTGACCCATTGTTGGCCGACGATTTTGATATCGCCCTTGTCGATGGCCGGCTGCAGCACTTTCATCTGGCCTTCGCGCAGGATCTTCGCGTTGTTGTCGGTGGGTGCACCGCCCAGCAAAAAGTAATTGCCCTTGGGCGCTGCTTGCATCACGCCGCCGGCCTGCATCTCGCCGACTTTTTCGTTGTCGAAGGAAATGTAGGCGTCGACGTCTGCGTTGAGGATCAGCCGATCATAGGACACGACCTTGATCCCGGCTTTCTTCGCTTCGGCCACCGCGTTGGTCAGAACCGTGGCGTTGAACGGCACGATGACGATGACATCGACGCCCCGGGAAATGAGGTTTTCGATCTGCGAAATCTGTTTCTGTTCGTTGGCATCCGCCGATTGCACGAACACCTTGGCATCCATTTTTTCCGCCGCCGCGACAAAGTAATCACGGTCGCGTGACCAGCGTTCCAGGCGCAGGTCATCGATGGAAAAGCCGATTTTCGGGTGGGCGGCGTCAGCCATCACCGGCAATGACAGCAGGGCCAGGGCAGAGGCCAGTAGCGTACGTTTCAGGTTCTTCATTGTGGGGCGTCCTTTTATTGTTGTTTGAAGAAACGGCCTGACGATGAGTATCGGGCTGGGTAAAACTGTAGAGAAACCGCAGGCGCCGCAAGCACTGTTTTGTCGTAGAAATGTCACAGCGCTCGCAGGCTGCGTGGGTCATCAGCGATAGATGAACCGGTTGACGATGTTCTCGAGCATTTCCTGCCGGCCGCTGACGGCCTGCGGGTTCAGTTCGTTGACGAAGGCGTGCTCGGCCAGTGACTCAAGGGTGAATTCACCCGACAGCATCGCCAGGCCTAACGGCTGCTGCCACCCGGCGTAACGTTGATCCTTGAGCTTCTGCAACGGGTCGTTCTGCAGCATGGCGGCTGCGCGTTCCAGGGACTGGGCGAGCACGTCCATGGCACCGACGTGGCCATGGAACAGGTCGATCTGATCCAGGCTCTGGCGGCGAACTTTGGAGTCGAAGTTGAATCCGCCATTGCTGAACCCGCCGGCCTTGAGAATTTCATAGATGGCCAGGGTCATTTCTTCGACGCTGTTGGGGAATTGATCGGTGTCCCAGCCGTTTTGCGGGTCACCGCGGTTGGCGTCGATGCTGCCGAAAATGCCCAGCGAGGCTGCCGTCGCGATCTCATGATGAAAACTGTGGCCGGCGAGGGTGGCGTGGTTGGCCTCGATGTTGACCTTGATTTCGTGTTCCAGCCCGAATTGCTGGAGAAAACCGAACACAGTGGCGCTGTCGTAATCGTACTGGTGCTTGGTCGGCTCCTGCGGTTTGGGTTCGATCAGCAGATCGCCCGTGAAACCGATCTTGTGCTTGTGTTCGACCACCATGCGCATGAAGCGGCCCAGTTGCTCGCGTTCGCGCTTCAAGTCCGTGTTGAGCAAGGTTTCGTAGCCTTCGCGACCGCCCCACAACACGTAGTTGGAGCCTTTGAGGCGATGGGTCGCGTTCATGGCGCTGAACACCTGGGCTGCGGCGCAGGCGAACACTTCGGGATCCGGGTTGCTCGCGGCACCCGCCGCAAATCGCGGATTGCTGAAGCAGTTGGCGGTGCCCCACAGCAGCTTGAGGCCGCTTTGTTCCTGATGTCGCTCCAGGTGATCAACCATCTGCGCGAAGTTATTGCGATATTCCTTCAGCGAGTTGCCTTCGGGGGCGACGTCCGTGTCGTGAAAGCAGTAGTAATCGATACCCAGTTTGGAGAAGAACTCGAACGCGGCTGCCGCCTTGCCGATGGCGAGTTCCATCGGGTCGCCGGCGTGATGCCACGGGCGCTTGAACGTACCGGCACCGAACACATCGGAACCTGGCCAGACGAAGGTGTGCCAGTAGCAGGCGGCCATGCGCAGATGTTCGCGCATCGGTTTGCCGAGGATGATTTTGTCGGCATCGTAATGACGGAAGGCAAGGGGAGAATCGCTGTTCGGACCTTCGTAGCGGATCGGATCGACTTCGGGAAAGTACTGCATTGACCATGTCCTTGTTGTTCTTGGCGGTGTCCCGATACTAGCAACGGCTCCCTGCCTGCTGATTATGAAAAACAC
Organism: Pseudomonas sp. REP124; assembly: GCF_020164475.1. Lineage (GTDB taxonomy): Bacteria > Pseudomonadota > Gammaproteobacteria > Pseudomonadales > Pseudomonadaceae > Aquipseudomonas. The sequence goes on from NZ_JAIQWX010000020.1 coordinate 34,546, forward strand.
CAACACAGAGTGCGATTTTGCGTATTGAGCTTCGCCGCCCACGGGCCTAGTCTGTGCACATCGCCTCTGTGGAAGAGGCCCCGAACCTGCGTAAAACAATGAAAACAGTACCGCCTGTTCACCGCATTGCCTTGTTGTTCAACGGCAGCAAGATCTACGACCGCGGCATCATCAGCGGCATCGGCAACTACCTGAGCAGCACGCGCGCGTCCTGGGATTTGTTCCTGGAGGAGGACTTTCTGTGTCGCTTGAAAGGCATCGAGCGCTGGCAGGGTGACGGGATCATTGCCGACTTCGATGATCCGTTGATTGGCGAGGCGCTGGCCGACATCAAGTTGCCGGTGGTAGCGGTAGGCGGGTCATATGAGGAGAAGGGGGCCTATCCGAAAACGATTCCCTACGTCGCTACCGATAACAACGCACTGATTACCCTTGCTTACAGGCACCTGATCGAAGCGGGGTTGCAGCGTTTTGCCTGCTTCAGCCTGCCTGAAGCACAGGCCAATCGTTGGGCCCAAGAGCGGGAGAAAGCCTTTCGCAGACTGATGCAGCGCGACGGCCTGCACGCCGAAATCTATCGCGGCATGGGTACCAGCGCGCCGCTCTGGGACAGCGCCGTCGAACAGTTGATCGCCTGGTTGCAAAGCTTGCCCAAGCCCATCGGAATCATCGCGGTCAGTGACGCCCGCGCTCGACAGTTGCTGCAAGCCTGCCTGACCGCCGGCATTGCCGTACCGGAACAGGTGGCACTGATTGGCATCGACAACGACCCGCTGACCCGCAGCCTGACCCGCGTACCCTTGAGTTCGGTCATCCAGGGCACTGAAACCATGGGCCGAACCGCCGCCCAATTACTCCACCAGATGCTCCACGGCATGCCGTCCACCGGCACGCAAATCCTGATTCCGCCTGACGCCGTCAACGTGCAGGTGTCCAGCTTGCACCAGCCATTGGGCAACCCCCATGTCATGCAGGCGCTGCTGTTCATCCGCCAATACGCCTGCCAGGGCATCAAGACGGCGCAGGTCGCGGCCTATGTCGGCATATCGCGCTCGTCACTGGAATCGCATTTCCGCACCGAGCGCGGCTGCAGCGTGCACGACGAGATCCTGCGCTTCAAACTGGCGGCGGCTACCAGTGGCCTGAAGAATAGCGATACGGCGATTGCCGACGTTGCGAGAGCGTGTGGGTTTAAATCTGCGCAGTATCTGCACACGGTGTTTCGGCGGGAGTTCGGGTGTACGCCTCGGGAGTATCAGCAAGGGGGGCGATAGGATTGGCAAAGCATGGTGAGGCTCGAAAGCGAGTCCCACGAGCCCCTGCGGTCGGGCTGACGCTTGAACTACATCAAGCCGATTGTCGACTCGCTCAAGGATGTGCTCTCCCACCCTGGCGCGTAAACGACCGAAGCAGGTGCAGGCGATTTCATGGACACCCGGGCGTTGGGCTTGCGATTTCCCTCCTTGAAAAAAGAAAAAGCCCTGCAAGGTTCAATTTTGCAGGGCTGATCTGTTCGATCTTAAGGCCCATTCGGGCGATGACCACCAAATGTATTCATGCCAGTCTGCGGCCAAGAGTACGATCGGAGCCATCGGCGGCGACTTGCATGCCCGGGGTGCGGTCGGAGCCATCGGCAGCGACCTGCATGCCCGGGGTGCGGTCGGAGCCATCGGCAGCGACTTGCATCCCTGGGGTGCGATCCGAGCCGTCTGCAGCAATGGTGTGCTGTTGTTCAGAAACCTGGGTAAAGAAGCGATCTTCCTGATTGCTCGGTACCGCGAATGCGGTAGCGCTCAGAGCAAAAGTGGCAACGGCGATCAGTTGGCTAACAGTTTTCATGGCGGTGACTCCGGTCGTAATCAAGGGTTTAGGGCCGGGTCGTTCAGATCATCGTCAATCTGCTTAACCCGTGCAGTTGTGTTTCTGCATGGGTTCAGATTAGGGCCGAGGCTTGCGCCGAAGTTAGTCGATTCCTGTTCTCGATTTGCTCAATTCTGTTTGCTTGCACACAACCGTTATCCAGCGTTTGCACGCAGGCGGGCCATGTCTTTGCTCGGCGAAGCGCCAAATAGACGGCTGTATTCTCGGCTGAATTGAGAAAGACTTTCATAGCCCTTCTTGTAGCCGATTGATGAAACGTCACTTTTTTCCGAGAGCAGTAGCCGTCGTGCCTCCTGCAAACGTAATTGCTTCTGGTACTGCAGTGGGCTCATGGCCGTTACAGACTTGAAGCGATGATGGAGGGCTGATGCGCTGAGGTTGATCAACTGGGCCAGGTTGTCGATGCTCAACGGCTCGGCGTAATGATTGTTCAGCCACTCGATCGCGCGGTTGACGCGATGAGCTTGGGAGTCCGGGATGGCGATTTCGTGCAAACGCTGCCCCTGTTGCCCCTTCAACAACCGATAAAAAATTTCCTGTATGGCGAAGGGGGCGAGGGCGGATATGTCATCCGGAGTTTCGAGTAGCCTCAGCAAGCGCAGTACGGCATCCAGCAAGGATATGTCGGTGCGCTCCAGGAACAACCCTCGTTCGCCGTCTCGCGCGACAGGCACTCCGATCGGGCTGGCATCGGCGATCAAGCGACAAATCTGCGCCGGATCAATGTCGAGACGCATGCATAGATAGGGGCGCTCCGGACTGGCTTCAATTACCTTGCCGACGATGGGGAGCGTCACTGAGACCACTAGATAATTGAGCGGGTCGTAGATGTAGGTTTCGTTGGCCAGGCGTACTTCTTTGCGGCCATCGATGACCACGCACAATGCGGGCTTGAGTATTTGATGCAAGTCTTCAGTCGGATGGTCGCTGCGGATCAGGTTTAAATTCTTGATCGCCGTGGGGTGAATACCAAAATCCGGGGCGAATTTTTTGATCAGGGTCGCCAGTTCGGTGCGTCGTAGGTCGATACCGTCCTGAGGCAGGACGTTAGCAGCGGTAGAGGAAGACATGCGGTCACTCTCCCAAGCCCAATGATTGGTTCGCAATAGTTAAGCTGATTGTGCGGCCACAGACCAGCGCGTCTGTGTCACACAATCTTGCAAAAAACAATTCGTCCCGGGAATGGAGTTACGTAGTGAGCAAACGTGCGGCTACCTGCGTTTGAACGTTCCCTGGGCCGTTGCGAGCAACTCCCCTTGGTCAGAGACCAATGTCCCCTGAACGAAATAGAGGCTACGGCCACTTAACCACGGCACAGGTGAAGGCAGGTGATCCACTGTTTTCGGCTTCTGCGAGGAACAGGCGCACATCCTAGGCAGAGCTGACTCTGGGCAACAAAGCACTTTTTCGACACACCGGCTTGAGAAAAAATCAAAGCGTATTCCGCTATACGCAAGGATTCTGGAGGCCCTCCCAATTTGATAAAAACTCAGGCGTGACGACCGTTTTAATCGATTGTCAGTGGCTTTGGACGATTTCTACGATCAGCTCCGCACACAGCGATCCGGTCAATGCACCGGGCACAACAAGAACAAGAGAGCACGTCATGAAATTGTCCCATCCGATCATCCCGGTCAACGCTTCGTCGTGGCCGGAATTCCCTGTATTCAACCGTATCCACCATTCAGTTCGGGTTTGGCCAGTGCTGATCTGCGGTGTTATGGCGGGTGTTTCGCAGAGCGCCAGTGCCGATTTTCTCAGCGACAGCAAGGCCAGTCTGGAAGCGCGCAATTATTATTTCAACCGCGATTTCAGGCAGTCCGGCGCGGCTCAAAACAAGGCGGAGGAGTGGGCTCAAGGCCTGTTATTGCGTTATGAGTCTGGCTACACCGAAGGGGTTATTGGAGTGGGGGTGGATGCCATCGGCCTGCTGGGCATCAAGCTGGACTCCAGCCCGGATCGTACGGGAACAGGTCTACTCAAATCCGATCGAGAGGCGCCGCATCGGGCAGAGGATGAATACGGTGAGGTGGGCGTGACAGGTAAGTTCAAAGTGTCAAAAAACACCCTGAAGGTTGGCACGTTGATGCCGAAGTTGCCGGTAGCGCTCTCCAACGACAGCCGCCTGCTGTCACAGACTTTTCGAGGTGGTTGGTTGAACAGCTCGCAGGTCAAGGATCTTTCTGTGGATCTGGGAAGACTCGATCGAATCAACCTGCGCAACTCGTCCGACAATGAGCCCATGGCGGTCTACAACGGCGTGTCTCGCAATATCCGATTGGGACGGCATTCAGACAGCGACAAGTTCGACTTTGGTGGCGCCACGTACAAATGGTTGCCGGATCTGAGTACCAGCTATTACTACGGTGGTCTGGAGGGTATCTACAAACAGCATTACCTGACTCTCAACCATGTGTGGAACGTCACGGCGGGGCAAACGTTAAAGTCCGATCTGCGCTGGGCGCGCAGTCTCGATGATGGAGGCAGTAACGTAGACAACCGCGCACTGCAGGCAATGTTTACTTACAGCCTGGGAGGACATGCATTCGGACTCGGTTATCAACGCATGGATGGTGATACGGGGTTCGCCAACATCAACGGTACCGACGCTTACCTGATTAACCTGGTGCAGATCAACGATTTCGGTAATCAAGAGGAAAGGTCATGGCAGGCCCGCTATGACTACAACTTCGCTGCGTTGGGTCTCCCGGGATTGACCTTCATGACGCGCTACATCTCTGGCGACGATGTTGTGGTGCGAGGAAGGAGCGGGGTAGGTCAAGAGTGGGAGCGTGACAGCGAGTTGGGTTATGTGATCCAGAGCGGCCCACTGAAAAATCTCGGTCTGCGCTGGAAGAACGCCACCATGCGCAGCAACTTCACCAACGACATCGACGAGAATCGTCTGATCCTGACTTACACGCTGGCGTTGTGGTGATCGCTAAATCATGTTGAGCGCTTATGGGCAGTCGGCAAAGAGTTCGTCTAATGAACTCTGGACGTTCTTGCTGCCCGCATAAATCGCGTTTTCATATCACCAGGAACTCGTGCGATGCCGCCTTCGGGCGGCTTTTGTGAGTCAGAGACTTCTTTTCGACATTGAAAAGATGGATTGATTAAAACGAAACCCAGTCGTCCGTTTTATTCGCTTGTCGAGCATTCACCGCAGACTGATCTTTGCATTTCAATCTTTTGGCTAATGCGGCAATTGTCAGCAGACATTCGGAGCGAGGCTATGCGCCAGGATCAACTGGATGGTCTGGTGACCTTTGTACAGGTAGCGAGACAGCGCAGTTTCACCTGGGCTTCACAGCAGTTGGGCGTTTCGCCTTCGGCTGTCAGTCAAGTGGTGAGAAGCCTGGAACGCAAACTTGGTGTGGTGTTGTTCAAACGTACAACGCGAAGTGTCAATCTGACGGAAGCGGGCGCGCAGTTTCTCAGGCAGATAGAGCCTCTCGTCGAGGAGTTGGCAAAAGCGGCACAACACATTTCCGAGAACGCGTCTGTCCCCTCTGGCGAGCTGCGTTTGATCGCGACAACATCAGCCTATTTGGCTGTACTGCGGCCAGCATTGAGCAGCTTCCTCAAGCTCTATCCCGCGATCGATGTGGATGTGGTCTTACGTGAGTCGAAAGTTGATTTGGTGCTGGAGGGTTTTGATGCAGGGCTGGGTTTGGCAGCGCAGGTAGAGCGCGATCTTGTGGCAGTCAGCGTTGGATCTGAACTGCGAATGGGGGCATTTGCGTCTCCGGATTATCTCGCTCGTCGCACCGCGCCAAATCATCCAAGTGATCTTTATCAACACGACTGCATTGGTTATCGGCTCGGCGATCGTGGAGCGCTGGAGCGCTGGTCATTTGAGAATGGCCAAGAGTCTCATCATATAAGGGTGAAGAGTCGATTGGTTTACAACAGTCCTATCGCGCTGATGCAAGCGGCTGTTGATGGTCTTGGAATCGCCTATATGCCGGATGGGCACTTGAGTGCCCTGCTTCAAAAGGGACAACTAACCCGCTTGCTAAGTGATTGGAGTCCGACTGTTTCACCCTACATGCTCTATTTCCCGGATCGTCGCAGCATTTCCAATCGTCTTCGATTGCTCATTGATCATTTGCGCCACGCCGCAGTAGAGGCGTGAACGGATCGTCGTTGAGTGATGCTGCTGCGGATCCTGTCCAAGCCGTCAGTTTTAACTTTTCCTTCAAAGCTCATGCATGAAATCGCGCTAATTCCATGGCATACCCTGACTAATCTTGGGGAAAAGAAATTATCTGAGACCGTCATATGCGCAAACTTCACTATGCAGTAGCGGTGTTGGGGTTGTTCACCCTGGAAGGGGTCAAAGCTGATCAGGCTGCAACGCTCCAGATTTTGCAGCGCAATGCTTGCACCGCATGTCACCAGGCCACGGTCAAAACGGTAGGGCCGTCATGGCAAGACGTCGCCAATCGCTACCGGGACGGTAGTAAAACGGCTGCTGAACTTGGCGAGAGTGTGAAGAAGGGCAGCACGGGTCAATGGGGGCCTGTGCCGATGCCACCCCAAGCGCAACTCAACGATGCGGATCTTGCGACAGTCACCCAGTGGATACTCTCCAGTCATTAGCCTGCCAAACGTGCATTCAATCGGCGGGAGGCTGAGTCCTTCTTCCCAGCATGTGACCAAAAACGTGTAAAGGCGAGGAGCAGACATGAGCCAGAGTCTCAATATCAATGGATCCATCTACGAGGTGGATGTCGAAGCGGACACGCCACTTTTATGGGTCTTGCGCGATGTCTTGGGAATGTACGGTACCAAGTTTGGCTGCGGTATGGCGCTCTGCGGAGCCTGTACGGTACTCATGGATGGAACGGCCATACGTTCGTGCTTGATGCCCATAAGCGCCTTGGCGACGGCGAAGATAACAACCATAGAGGGTGTGGGCGCGACCGATGTTGGCAAGCGTGTTCAAGAGGCGTGGCTGGCACATGAAGTGGTGCAGTGTGGTTACTGCCAGTCTGGACAAATCATGTCTGCCACGGCGCTACTGACGAGCAACGCGAAGCCCGACGATGCGGCCATCGATGGTGCAATGTCAGGCAACATCTGTCGCTGCGGCACCTACGTGAGGATACGGGAGGCAATCAAGATTGCTTCAGGTCAGGCGACGTCTTCCACTGCGGAGCAATCTTCATGAACACTCCCCATTGCGCTCCACCAAAAAGCTCATTGGAGGAGTCTGAAGGTATCAGCAGACGGAGTTTCATCAAGGCGGGCGCCGCTATTGGTGGTGGCTTGTTGATCAGTTTTGCACTGCCAATTTCGATGCGTGGGGCGCAGGCGCAAGAGAGCGGGTTCAACCCGAATGCCTATATTCGTATTGATCGCGATGGACGCATTTTCCTGACTATTCAGCCGGTGGAAATGGGGCAGGGGACTTACACGTCCATGCCGGCATTGATCGCTGAAGAGCTGGAGGTCGGCCTAGATCAGGTCGTCATTGAACACGCTCCTGCCGATGACAAACGTTATGCCAATCCCATGCTTGGCTTCCAGGTAACTGGTGGCTCGACATCAGTGCCAGGTAACTGGAAACCGCTTCGAGAAGCCGGTGCCGTCGCCCGAGTCCTGCTGATCAGCGCCGCAGCCCAGCAATGGAAAGTGCCTGCAAACAGCTGTACCGCCGATAAGGGCGTGGTGTTGCACGCCGAAAGCGGTCGTCGCTTGGGCTACGGCGAATTGGTTGACGCTGCGGCCAAACTGCCCTTGCCGGAAAACATCCCTTTGAAGGATCCGAGCCAATTCAAGTTGATTGGAACGTCGGCCAAACGCACGGATTCGCCTTCCAAGGTCAATGGCACTGCAGTCTTCGGAATAGATGTGCGTCCTGAAGGTTTGAAAGTGGCCGCTGTAATGCTGAGCCCTGTCGTTGGGGGAACATTGGAGTCTGTCGACCCGGCACCCGCCATGGCAGTCAAGGGTGTGCGGCAGGTATTACGTACTGACAACTCGGTTGCAGTGGTCGCCGACCATATGGGAGCTGCGCGCAAGGGGCTGGCGGCGCTACAAATCAAATGGAATGGCGGGGCCAACGCCACGGTCTCCAGCGAGTCGATGCTCAAAAACATCAGAGAGGCATCCCTTGGGCCGGGTCTTGAAGTGCGTAACGACGGTGACGTGACGGCGGCCATGGCTCAGGCCAGGAAGAAAGTCGAGGTGGTCTATCAAGTACCGTTTCTGGCCCACGCCTGCCTCGAACCCGTCAACTGTACGGTGCATGTGCGCAAGGACAGTTGTGATCTGTGGTTGGGCATCCAGGTGCCGGCACGCGCTAAAGCGGTTGCTGCAAAAATTACCGGACTTCCCGAAGATTCGATACAGGTGCATAACCATTTGATCGGCGGAGGTTTCGGCAGGCGTCTGGAGGTCGATTTCGTTGAAGATGCTGTGAAGCTCGCCCGTCAGGTCGATTATCCGTTGAAGGTGATTTGGTCACGGGAAGAAGACACTCGCCACAGTACCCTCAGACCGTTTCACTACAACCATCTCAGTGCCGCGCTGGATGACTCGGGCAAGCCTGTCGCTTGGACTCACAAAGTAACGGGTGGGTCGATCCTCGCCCGATGGGCACCGGCTGTATTCAAGAATGGAATAGACGGTGATGCGACTCGCGATGCATTCGGCCCCTACGCTTTTCCCAATGTGAACGTCCAATACGTTCGTCACGAACCGCCGACAGGCATCACTCCCGCGTTCTGGCGAGGGGTTGGGCATACTCAAAACGCGTTCATGGTTGAAGGTCTGCTTGATGAGCTCGCTCAACTGAACAACTCGAACCCGTTTGAGTATCGGTACCCTTTGCTGGAAAAACATCCCCGAGCCATCAAGGTACTGCAAATGCTCAGGGAAAAATCCGGTTGGGATACGCCACTGGCACCTGGGCATGGTCGCGGTCTGGCGCTGACTTCATGTTTTAGCACCTATGCAGCTCAAGTGGCGGAAGTCAGTGTCAGCGACAGTGGTGATGTGAAAGTGCACAAGGTGACCACGGTGGTTGATTGCGGTATTGCCATCAACCCGGACAGTGTCGTTGCGCAGGTACAAGGCGGAACAGTGTTCGGATTGAGCGCGGCGTTATTCGGCAATATAACGTTCAAGGATGGCAAGGTTGAGCAGGGAAACTTCGACACCTATCGGGTGTTGCGCATCAATGAGGTTCCACAAATCGACACATGGCGAGTGGATAGCAAAGAAGCGCCGGGTGGGCTTGGAGAGGTTTCGACGGTGACGATCGCTCCGGCCGTGGTCAATGCGATATTTGCCGCAACAGGAAAGCGACTCCGTACCCTGCCGATTGACCCGCAAGCGCTGCGTAAAGTCTGAGATCCAGAGAGAGTGACTGTCACCTGCGTGGTGGTGGTCACTCCACTACACGACTTCATTTCATCTTCGAGTCCCCTCCAGAAGCCGTACAGACAGGCGTTCGAAACCTCCTGAGTTTCTTTCTTTGATTTTTTCTCAAGGGAGAGGCTTTTTTATATCGTTTGTCCAGCTTGCATGGACTGTTGAACATGACCTCCATGGCGCCGCGATCGCGGCATCTGTTACTGGAGGTCGAACAATGAATACGTCCCTGTGGAGCAGCGAGGCCCCTGTGCGTCTGCTCGCATCCCAACATCGTGTATCGGGCGAGCTGGTCTTCCCGCCTGTTTCTGTCCATTCCCCACTGGCTGAGCAATACGACGCGGTCACCCTGGCCGATGAAGGTGCTCTGTACAGCTACACCATCATCCATCCGAGTCCGAAGAGCGGGTTGCAGCCGTTCGCCCTTGGCTATGTGGATTTGCCTGGCCCGGCTCGTTTGTTCGGCCGTGTGAATGGTCAACGGCGACCTGTGATTGGTGATGTCTGCCGGGTGTTGCCAGATGACACCTACGGCTATGTATTTGAACTGGTGGAGGATGGGCAATGACGAGCATGCACGTGATGGGCGGGGCGATGACCCGCTTCGGCAAGCACCCGGGTGTGAAGGCTCCGGAACTGGCGCAACAGGCGATCCTGGCGGCCGTGGCCGATGCCGGTGTTGAGCTCAAGGATATCCAGGCCATCTACTGTGCCAACGTCCTGGGCGGGATGATTCTTGGACAGGTCATCCTGCGTGACCTCGGTCTGGCGGGTATTCCGGTCTACAACATCGAAAACGCCTGCGCCAGTGGCGCCACTGCTGTTCACTTGGCTCGCCATGCCTTGTTGGCAGATCAGTACGACACTGTCCTGGTGTTCGGGATTGAGCAACTGACCCAACTGGGCGGTGGCACCATCCCGATGCAGCGCAATGATGAGAAAACCGACCTCTTCGCCCAGGCTGGCATGGTGCTGCCAGCGATCTACGCGATGCGCGGCACTCGTTTCCTGCACGAGCGCGATGCTCAGCCAGCCGATCTTGCGGCGATTGCCGTGAAGAACCGTTACCACGGCTCGCTGAACGAATTTGCCCAGCAGCAAACCACCGTGACCCTGGAAGAAGTGTTGGCTTCTCGCATGATTGCCGACCCTCTGACGCTGTTGCAGTGCTGCCCATCTCAAGTGGATGGCGCCGCAGCGCTGGTTCTGAGCAAACGTGCCGGCCCTCATGCCAAAGATGTGCGTGTTCTCGGCTCCACCGTAGTATCGGGCCTGGCTGAAGGAGCCCGCGATGACATTCTTGACGCAGAAATTACTGCACGTGCTGCGCGCCAAGCGTACGAACAGGCAGGGATCGATCCACGCGACATCGGTGTGGTTGAGTTGCACGACGCCTTTACCATCGCAGAGTTGATCTACTACGAAGCCCTTGGACTGGCTGCGCACGGCGAGGCGGTGTCCTTGCTGAAGTCCGGCGCTACCCAAATCGGTGGACGCGTGGCGGTCAACCCAAGCGGCGGCTTGCTCGCCAAAGGTCATCCATTGGGTGCCACGGGTGTGGCGCAAATGGTTGAGTTGATGTGGCAGTTGCAGGGCCGCGCCGGTAAGCGTCAATCCAACGCACCGCGCATCGGCGTCGCTCAGTGCACAGGCGGCGGCATCGCAGGTGTTGATCACGCGGCGTCGTCCGTTCACGTACTGGGGGTGTGACATGTCTGCACAACGTTTTCAAAGCGGTCAGGTTGCGGCGGTCACCGGCGCAGCGCGTGGTATCGGCTTGCGCATCGCACAACGTCTGGCAGAGGCCGGCGTCATCACCTATTTGCTGGATCGTGACGAGCTAGTGCTCAACGAGGCTGTTGAACGCCTGACCGCAGATGGTTTGCCCGTCCATGGTATTGCGCTGGATCTGACTGAAGCCTCGGCGGTTGAACGAGCTTTCGCCGAAATCGGCGAGGCTTATGGAGCCCTGGATTTTCTGGTGAACAACGCCGGTGTGGTGCGCGACAAACGCTTCCTGAAAATGACCGAGGAAGACTGGGATCTGGTGGTGAACACCAACCTGCGTGCGCAGTTTCTCTGCTGCAAGGCTGCATTGCCACTGATGCTGGAGCGTAACTTCGGGCGCATCGTCAACCTGTCGTCTCGCGCCTGGCTGGGTGGTTTTGGTCAGGCGAACTACTCGGCTGCCAAAGGTGGTGTGGTCAGTCTGACCCGCAGCCTGGCCATCGAGTTTGCCGCCAAAGGCATCACGGTCAACACGATTGCTCCCGGGATCGTTGACACCCCGCTGTTCCAGAGTTTCGAGGAAGCTGTTCAGGCGCGCCTGAAAGATACCGTGCCGGTCAAACGCATTGGCACGCCAGACGATATCGCTAATGCCGTGGAGTTTTTCCTCGACCCGGCGAGCAGCTACGTCACCGGACAAACCTTGTACGTCTGCGGTGGCCGAAGCCTGTCTTCGGCCAGCGTTTGAGGGAATTACCATGCCAGTAACGATGGAAATTCAAGGGGCGGTAGCGCGAATTACGCTCGATCGCCCCGAAGCCTTGAATGCGCTGAACCTGGATTCCCTGCGAGTGCTGCGTGCTTGTCTGGTGGAGGTGCGTGACCGGCGTGAAATTCGCACAGCCATTATCACCGGCGGCGGCAATCGGGCGTTTTGCGTCGGAGCCGACCTGAAAAGTACCCGGGAATCGTCGGCCTCCTATGCAGAATCGCTGTTTCTGGAAAACGAAGCGGCTGCCGACGCAGGGCTCTACATTCGCCTGATGGATCTGAGTGATCTTGATCTGCGTAAGCCGCTGATCGCTGCAGTCAATGGCCACTGCCTGGGCGGCGGCCTGGAGCTGGCCTTGCAGTGCAGTCTGCGCATCGCGTCGAGCAATGCCAGTTTCGGCTTGCCCGAAGCCGTAGTGGGTTCGATCCCGGCAGTTTCCGGCCTGCATCGGTTGCTGCGGGCGGTCCCTTCTGCTCATGCGATGCAGATGGCCCTGACCGGACAGCGCATTGATGCGCTGCACGCGTCGGTGATCGGCCTGGTGTCGGAAGTTGTCGATAGCCAGGAGCAACTGGTCGAGCGTTCTTTTGAGCTGGCTGAACGCATCGCCTGCGCTGCACCTTTGGCCATCCAGGCGTTGCAATCTCTGTCAACGCAAACCGCTCACCTGTCCGATCGTGATGCGCAGCGGCTGACCGAGTTGTACTGGGGCGTTCTGCGCGATACCGAGGACAGGCTTGAAGGGCGGGCGGCATTCTCCGAGAAGCGCTCACCGCAGTACCAGGGCCGCTAAGGCCTGGAGGCCATCATGACAATAAAAAATCCCGACACGTTCAAAGCGGGAGGACTACAGCATGTTGCGTGACGCATTGAAAGGCTTGACGGTGCTGGACTTCACCCAGATTGCTGCAGGCCCTACCTGCACCATGCTGCTCGCCGATATGGGGGCGCAGGTCATCAAGGTCGAGCCTCCGGAAGGCGAGTTGGGGCGCACCCTTGGCCCGGCCTGGGTCGGTGAAGACAGTGCGCTCTACCACGGCTTCAACCGTGGCAAACTGGGTGTTTGTCTCGACCTCAAGCATCCCGATAGCCTGGCTATCTTGATGCGCATGGTGGCCGAAGCTGACGTGCTCATTGAAAGCATGCGTCCCGGTGTCATGGCGCGCCTGGGGCTCGGGTATGAGGCGGTGGCTGAGGTTAACCCGAAGCTGATTTACTGCTCCATTTCCGCCTACGGACAGCAGGGCCCTTACGCTGAGCGGGCAGGTGTGGACGGTATCCTGCAGGCGGACTCAGGTTTGATGAGTCTGATTGGCTTGCCGGACTCGCCGCCGTGCAAGGTGCAGGCACCGGTAGTCGATGTGGTGACGGGCTACATGGCCAGCATGTCGATTCTGGCAAAGCTGCAGGCGCGTCATGTCGACGGCAAGGGCGGTCATCTGGACGTCAGTCTTATGAACAGCGCCTTGGCTTTGCAGCAGTCTTCCATCACCAGCTACCTGCAGGATGGGCAGTTGCCCAAGCCTATCGGCAGCGCGGCGCCGTACGCGGCGCCCAACGAAGCCTTCCGCACTGAGGATGGCTGGATCATGGTTGCGGCTTACAACGGCAATCGCTGGGAGCGTTTGTGCGCGGTGCTCGGGCATGGGGAGTGGGTGCAGGACCCGCGTTTCGACAGCTCGGGTAATCGGGTCAAGCACCGGGCGTTGATGCAGGCAATGCTCGATTCGGTTTTTGTCACGCGTCCTACGACGCACTGGCTGGAAGCCCTGCGCAAAGCCGACATCCTGTGTGCAAAGGTCGCCGACTACAGTGACCTGCTGGTGCATCCGCAACTGGCTGACAATGCATTGCTGGCGAGCATCGAACATCCACGACACGGCACGTTGCGTACGGTTGGTTTCCCGGTCAACAGCGCTGCCGCAGCGGCTGAGCCCTACAGGCCGGCACCCGATCTGGGTGAGCATTCGCGTAGTGTTTTGAGAGACTTTGCGTTCAGCGATGAAGAAATCGACCGGTACTTGCAGGGCGGCGCTGTCCGCGAATCCAGGGAGCCCAAAGCTCCTCGGTAGGTAAAAATCAATCCCGGCTCAGGCCGGGATTTTTTCATTCTGCTGTGCGGCTCAGTCGCGCCTGTTCCAGTATCCATTGGCGGAATATCGTCATGTCCTCTCGCTCGGGACGATGCTTGGGCGTCAGTAAATAGTACGTGTAGGCACCACGGTCAACGGTTTGCTCGAATGGGCGCACCAGCGTGCCTTCACGTAATTCCTTTCCCACCAGAAACAACTGAGCCATGGCAATCCCTTGCCCACCGATGGCGGCGGCATAGACCATGGATGAGCTCTGATAAATCATGCCTGCGCGCGAATCGACCTGACTGATGACGCCCGTTTCCTCAAGCCAATAGGCCCAATCGTCAGGGCGGGCTATGGAATGAAGCATGGTGTATTCGGCAACGTCGACAGGCGAATGCAAGCCGGGTTCAGTGTTCAACAAAGCAGGGCTGCACACCGGGGCCAGTAAGTTCTCGCTCAGTACATAACTGTTGCAATTAGGCCAGTCTCCTGCGCCAAGCCGAATCGCCGCATCCAGATCCTCTTTCTGAAAATCCACCGGATCCAGGGAAGCGGTGAGCAATACCTCAATCTTTGGATTTTCATGGTGAAAGCTTGCCAGGCGCGGGATCAGCCACTGCATGGCAAACGTGGTGTAAGCGCGAACCTTGATCTGCCGACGTTTAGTTGGACGCTTCAGTTGCCGTGTAGCGCTGCGCAGTTCTTCAATGATTCGTGCCACGGCATTGAAATATTGTTCACCGGCTGCCGTGAGGCTGACCTGTCGATGGCCTCGCGTGAAAAGGGGCTGCTCCATGTAGTCCTCCAGCGAGCGAATCTGCCTGGATACAGCACCTGGAGTGACATTCAGTTCCTCGGCGGCCAAGGTAATGCTCAAGTGACGCGCGACAGCTTCGAAGGCGCGAATGGCGTTGAGTGGAGGTAGTCTGTCCTTCATGGGGATCTTCTTGTACGACATAAATGGCCCTGGATGAGGATGACAAAAGCTCAAGTGAGCCGGATTGTCAAACGCCAACACCCCGCCGCGGTTTGATCCACGGCAGGGTGCTTGGGTTGGTAGGGGAGGGACGCGTCAGAGGCGGATGATGACCGACTTCAGCTGGGTGTAGTGAGACAAGGCATCGATGCCTTGCTCGCGCCCGTAGCCGCTCTGTTTAAATCCACCGCAAGGCGTCTGCACGAACCCGCCGCTGTATTCGTTGACCACGATTCGGCCGGCTTCAAGACCAGCAGCGACTCGGTGAACCCGACCAATGTCGCGGCTCCAGATACCGGCGCCGAGGCCGAACTCACTGTCGTTGGCGATGCGCAGGGCATCCGCCTCATCTTTGAATGGGATCACGCAGACGATCGGCCCGAAAATCTCTTCCTTGGCCAAGGTCATGTCATTGGTTACACCGGTGTATACCGTCGGTTCGATGTACCAGCCCGTACCCAGATGCTCGCCAGTACCGACCTTACCGCCGATAGCAGGCTTGAGGCCTTCACGTTCTGCGACTTCGAAATAGCTTTTGATTTTCTCGAACTGTGCCTTGGTGGTAATCGGCCCCGAGGTGGAGTCGAAGTCTGGGCCCACGCGCAGCGCCGCTACTTCACTGATGAATTTTTCAACAAACTGATCGTGAATGTTTTCCTGAACCAGCAGGCGAGTGCCAGCTGCACACCACTGACCGCTGTTCCAGGTAAAGGCGCGAGTGGCACCCTTGGCAGCGGCAGCCAGATCGGCATCGTCAAACACGATGTTGGCGGACTTGCCACCCAGTTCCAGCGTCAGCGGCAAGATGCGTTCTGCTGCGATACGTCCCAGCTCCTGGCCGGCAGTCAGGCCGCCGGTGAACGAAATTTTACGCATCAGCGGGTGACGCGCCATGACGGGGCCAATGACGCTGCCCTTGCCCACAATTACGTTGAAAACACCGGGTGGCAGGCCCGCTTCTTCAACGGCGATTCTTGCCAGTTCTACAAGCGAAGCGGAGGTGTGTTCCGACGGCTTGGCCACCACGGTATTGCCGGTAGCCAACGCAGGCGCAATGGCGCGAGCGGCCTGATGTAGCGGGGCGTTCCACGGCAGAATGACGCCGATAACACCGAACGGATCGCGTCGGGTGTATACGTGATAGTCAGGGCCCTGATTGATGACTTCACCGTCCATGACGTTGACCAGCCCGGCATAGTATTCAAAGTACTGGGCGGTCAGATCCATCAAGGCCGCCATTTCCTGGCCAGGCTTGCCGGTCTCGGCACTTTCCAGCGTGCCAATACGGTTAACGCCAGTGCGCACGATACGGGCCAGCTCAATGAGAATACGACCACGTTCGGAAGGGCGCATATCGCGCCAGGCGGGTACGGCCTGGTGAGCGTTTTCGATGGCAAATTCGACGTCTTGCGGGCCACTGTTAGCGACTTCGCCCATTTTTTCGCCGCTGCGCGGATCCAGTTTGTCCACGAAGTGACCGGTGCACGGTGGCAGGGTGGCGCCGGCAATGTAACTTTCAACTTTTAACATCGGGTGTCTCCTCGGTGCACGCGACAGACAATGTCGGTGCGCCTCTTGTTGTCTGAACTTTGATGACTGGCGGCAGATTCGACCTTTATGCATAGGTTGTTCAAGGGAGTTTTCAGCGTCCTTCGCTTGAGAAAAACTCAGCTGACGCTGAGCTTATGGAACGCAAGCACCTGCGGCATGGGATTTCGAACCCGGTTGATCAAACGTCAACTGAGTAGGGCATTAAACTCGCTTCACTGCGCAGAAAAGCGATGCCATCGTTTCCGTCACAACAAGAAATGTGCTTACGGGAACAATGCTATGAACAATGAGAGTAATGCGGCCCTGCATCACCTGCCCGAACTGGAAAGCAGTTCGAACACCAATGGACGAAAGTTAAGCAAAACCGAGCGTAAGGCCATGGTGGCCGCCACACTCGGAACGATTGTGGAATACACCGACTGGGTGATTTACGCGACGTTCTCCACAATCCTGGCCCGTCAGTTTTTCCCCAGCGGCAACAGCCTGACTGCGTTGCTGTCGGTACTTGCTGTATTCGCTGTCGGATTTCTGATGCGACCAATCGGCGGTGCGGTATTGGGAACATTCGCTGACCGTTACGGACGGAAAAAAGGGCTGACCCTGTCCATCCTCCTGATGTCGCTTGCCTCGCTCGTTATCGGTATCTGCCCCAACTACGAAAGCATCGGCATCGCTGCTCCGATCATCCTGGTACTTGCGCGTCTCACCCAAGGCTTTTCCGCCGGCGGCGAGTTCGGTTCTGCTTCGGCTTTCCTGATCGAGTCCGCACCCTCGAATCGCCGGGCTTTCGCAGGCTCCTGGCAATGGTTTGCGATAAATGCCGGTACGTTAGTGTCATTCCTGTTGGGTTATATGCTGGCATCGATCGGGAGTGACACCGCTCTGGAGGATTGGGGCTGGCGCGTGGCTTTTGTGATCGCCGCTCTGATGGGGTTGTTGACCTTGTGGATTCGTCTTTCTGTCCGTGAGACTGAAGTGTTCCAGTCCAGAGTTGCCAAGAAAACGGTAAAAAAGAGCCCACTGCGCGAGATCTTTACCACTCACCGCAAGGATGTGCTGCGCGTGATCGGCGTGGCGATGGCAGGCAATCTGCTGAACTACGTGTGGATGGTGAGTTATCCGTCGCAAGTGCATTTGATTACTGGCATGTCTATTCGTGACACGTTGCTGGCCGGATCCATTGCAGTTGGGGTCTCGTTGTTGCTCATGCCCTTCGTTGGCATGCTGGCCGACCGTGTCGGTCGTCGCCCTGTCCTGATTGTGTTCGCTTTCAGTGCAGCATTGTGGGCCTGGCCGAGTTTTGGTTTGCTGTATCAAGGCATCAGCCTGGCTGAAGTGGCGATGATTCAAACTGTATCGATGGTGATTCTGACCGGCTTCGGTGCAGCCTCAGCGGTGACCATGGCCGAGCAGTTCCCGGCAGAGGTTCGGGTAACCGGGATCGCACTTCCATATGCTTTGTCCGTTACTGTCTTTGGCGGTACCTCTCCGTACCTGATGACGGCAATGACT
Source organism: Pseudomonas sp. REP124 (assembly GCF_020164475.1). Classification (GTDB taxonomy): domain Bacteria; phylum Pseudomonadota; class Gammaproteobacteria; order Pseudomonadales; family Pseudomonadaceae; genus Aquipseudomonas. Next base: position 52,427 of record NZ_JAIQWX010000020.1, read on the forward strand.
GGCGGTGGGTACGGCCATTTGTTCTGGATTTACCTGGCGGCGATCAGTTTGATCAGCGGCATCGTTTACCTGCGAATGTCTGAGATGAAGGGACAACCGCTGCGTTAAACGTAAAATTGTCCTCGAAGGCCGCCCCGAAACGGGCGGCCTTTTCGTTTTTGTGGTCAATCCGCTGGATTAGTAAGTGCAGCTTCAAAGGGTGAGGGGGGGAGGCATCTTGTTCGAACCCTTCGGGAAACTCACCATGTGCATGCCCTGATCTCAGCGGCAATGCTCCGACTACCCGCTCACTTTGGAGACAGCGATGCGCCGCATCTGCCGATACTCGAGTCTCCCGAGTGCCACGCTATTGAAGATGACCTCGCCCGCGTTGGCGTGGACGTGAAGGTGCCGTGATGAATGAACAATTTCGTCCTTACCCCTACAGCCAGGTGCTCGGCTTCGTGGCCAGAATGTGGATGCGGCGACGTGGTTTTTTTATCTCGGGTACTTTGCTGACTCTCGCCGCTACAGGGTTCGATCTGTTGTTGCCTTGGGCGTCAGCAAGGCTGATCGAAAGCGTCGCTTTGAATACTGATGCGCCCACCGTGTGGCAGAACTGGTTCATCCTCCTGGGCGCCTTCGCAGGATTCGCCATCAGCCGTAATCTCGCCCATCGCTTGTGGATTCCGCTGGCGTCGCGAAACATGCAGGCGGTCTTGCTGAAAAGTTTTGAACATGTGCTGTCCGCACCTGCCCACTGGCATGCGGTGCAGTCCTCCGGTGATACGTTGCGACGCTTACGTCGGTCGATGTCGGGATATGACAAGGTAACTGATGCGGTCACGGTGCATTTGGGGCCGGCCTTGATGGTGTTGCTGGGACTCGTCGTGATGATCGGTTGGCGTGAGCCACTGGCTGGCCTGTTTGCTTTGCTGGTAGCGATCGCGTTTATCGTCAGTAACCTGGTGGTCGGCATGCAGTGGATACGCCCGGCTCACCTGAACGCAAACTTTAACGACGGACAGTTGAGCGGACTGGCCGCTGATGTGCTGGCTGCTGCCACAACCATCAAGAGTTTCAGAGCGGAGACGCGCGAGCGTGCACGCATGGAAGAGGTCGCGCAGGAGTGGGGGCTGGCATCTTCGAAAGCTTGGCGGCGTGTTGTCGACTTGGGGTTGATGCAGAACCTGCTGCTGTTGTTACTGCTTGCAGGGCTCAGTGGCGTCGCACTGCTTGCCTGGTCAAAAGGGGCCACTCGCCCGGGTGACGTTGCATTTGCCGTCACGTCGTTTCTACTGATGGCAGGCTATCTGCGTGGGTTTGGTGAAAACCTTCGGGCGGCTCAGTCGGGGCTTGAGGATGCTGCGGACGCTCTGTTCTTGACCGGGTTGCCCCAGGAGGAATCCGGCTCCAGTGAAACGCTGGCGATTGTGGATGACCGGCGCGGGGAGGTGGTGTTCGACAACATCGGGTTCACTTACCCAGGGACGGACGCACCCGTCCTGGAAGGGTTCAGTCTGCACGTGCTGTCCGGTGAGACCGTCGCCATTGCTGGTGCCAGTGGTTCAGGAAAATCAACGGTATCCAAGTTGTTGCAGCGCTTCTACGAACCCCACGGTGGGCAGGTCATGCTGGATGGACGTGACATCTCGACGTTGCCCCTGGACGTGCTTCGGCGCAACGTTTCCATGGTAGGACAGGACGCGGTGCTGTTGAGTCGCTCCATACGCGACAACATCAGCTATTCAAGACCCAACGCCAGTCTGGAAGAAATTGTCGCAGCCGCCACTGCTGCGTGTGCGCATGAATTCATCATGGCCCTCCCCGAAGGCTATAACACCCATGTCGGTAGTTATGGGGCGTTGTTGTCAGGTGGGCAGCGGCAGCGCATTGCGCTGGCCAGGGCAGTATTGGCAGATGCTCCTGTACTGGTACTGGACGAAGCCACCTCGGCTCTGGACACGCAAACCGAGGCACGGGTATTGGCTAGCATCGTCGCTTTTCGGCCACAGCAAACACGGATTGTTATTGCTCATCGTCCAGCGGCCATTCTTGCAGCGGACAGAGTGCTCTGGCTGGAGCAGGGGGCGGCATTCGAAACCGCAGCCAGTTGTGTCATTTGACTGCGGGTTACAGAATCAGATTTTCGAGTGGTGGAGCAGCGTAATCGCTGCGTAGGAAGTCGATCAGGACGCGCAACTTTGCGGGTACCCGGCGTCGGTCAGGATAGTAAAGGTGCAAGGAAGGAATGACCGGGCACCATTCCTCCAGCACTCTTACTAGCCGTCCTTGCCGCAGGAAGGGCTCGATATAGCCATTGATCATGTAAGCGATGCCTAATCCGTCCATCGCAGAACGAACCAGGATCTCCGAGTCGTTGAGGATCAGTCGACCCTTGATCTGCAAGTCGATTTTTTCTTCACCGTTATCGAACTCCCAGCGCTCAATCTGCCCCGTGCTGGATTGTCGAAAGCCAATGCAATTGTGCATCAATAAATCACGGGGATGTTCGGGCTGACCAAATCGCGCTACATATTCGGGAGCGGCTATGATCTGCGCCTTCAAGGCGGGGCCGATCGGTAAGGCCACCATATCTTTCTCGACGGCGCTACCAAACCGGATACCCGCGTCGAACCCCTGGCTGACGATATCCACCAACTGATTCTCGACACGTATTTCCAGATTGATTTCGGGGTATATGGTCATGAAACGTTGAAGTATCGGTTGCAGCAGAATCAAGTACGCGGCACGCGGAACATTGATACGCAACAGGCCTGCGGGAAGGCTGGCCTCCCGGCCGAGCTCTTGTGAGGCAGAGGAGAGTTGTTCCAGTGCAGGTTGCACTCGCTCCAAATATCGCTCACCAATCTCGGTCAGACAGACACTGCGGGTGGTTCGATTGAACAACACCAGCCCCAATCGCTGTTCAAGCCCTCGAATGCTTTGGCTGACAGCTGAAGGGGAAATACCTAGTTTTATAGCGGCGTTTGAGAAGCCCTTTTCTTCAGCCACCGTCATGAAGGTTACCAATCCATCCAGGTGATCCTGACGCATGATTGTTCTCCCACCACGGTGGCCAAGAAACAACGTTTAGCACCATCCACCTGGCGCTGCAAAAGCAGCCGCCCAATAGATTCTTACCGGATGTTGCTCGAAGTGACCCTTTCCAGCAGATCGTGAAACTACGTCGCCTGCTGACGAGCAGACCGGGCGAAATCTATGAAGGCTTTGAGCGGTGCAGGAACATGGCGGCGACTTGGGTAATAAAGGTGCAGGCCCGGGTAGTAGGGGCACCAATCCGCCAGAACCTGGATCAAGCTACCGTCGGCCAGAGCGCCAGTGACCATGTTTTCGAAAACATACGCCAGGCCGAGGCCCTGCTGCGCGGGGCCGACCATCAGGCTCACATCGCCAAGGGTGAGCGGGCCGTTGATTTCGATCTCCTGGGCAATTCCACCTCTTTCAAATTCCCAGCGGTACATCGAGCCGCTGGGGAATCGATGGCGAATGCACGGGATACCATGAAGATCCTCTGGCTTTTGTGGTACGGCGTGCCGTTCGAAAAACGCCGGGGCTCCCACGACCACTGAGCGCATGTTTGGCCCTATGGGAAGCGACACCATATCTGCTTCCAGGCGATTACCGAATCTAACTCCAGCGTCAAATCCGCCCGCCACCACGTCCACCAGCGCATCGCTATCTACGACTTCCAGCCGGATATCCGGATACATCTGGAGAAACTGGCTGACAATCGGCAGCAGCACCAGCTCGCACGCCTGACGGCCTGCCGTGAGGCGCAGATTGCCTGATGGCTTGTCGCGGAAGCTATTGAGATCTTCAAGCGCATCATCGATGTCTCGAAAAGCCGGTTTGAGCCGGGTGTAAAGACGCTCCCCGGCTTCTGTCATCGCAACACTACGTGTGGTGCGATTGAACAAACGCACGCCCAGTCGGTTTTCCAGAGCTCGCAAGGAGTGGCTCAGAGCTGAGGGAGTAAGGCCTAGCTCCACCGCCGCGCGGCTGAAATTCAGATGATGGGCTATGCAGAGAAAGATCGACAGGTCGGCGGTAGAGGGGGATTTCATTTGTGAGCACCTTTCACAAAGTCATGCAAAATACCTGGGATTATCACATCAGTAATGCAGATTTAAAGTAGCGTCAACTCATCGAGAAGGCCCGGCAATAACGCTCGGGTCGCTGACAGGAGGAGTTGAAATGCGTACTTGGTTCATTACTGGAGCTTCCCGTGGTTTTGGTACCCTCATCGCAGAACACGCTCTGCGTGCCGGCGACGCAGTGATTGCCACCGCTCGTAACCCACAAGACATCACGGATCGTTTGGGCAGCCACCCGAACCTTCTGGCAGTACGTCTGGATGTCACCAGCGAGACAGAATCGCAGCAGGCGGTAGCGGAAGGGATCAAGCGTTTCGGCCGCATCGATGTGGTGGTCAACAATGCCGGTTTCGGTGTGCTGGGTGCAGTAGAAGAAACCAGTGCCAGCGAAACTGAACGTCTGTTCGCCACCAACGTTTTCGGTGTGCTGAATGTCACTCGCGCTGTACTGCCGCACATGCGTCGTGAGCGCAGTGGACACATCATCAACATCTCTTCGATCGGCGGCTACCAGGCTTACATGGGCTGGGGTGTCTACGGTTCCACCAAGTTTGCGGTGGAAGGCATTACCGAAGCCATGCACCAGGAACTGGCGCCGCTGGGTATTCACGCGACCGTTGTTGAACCAGGCTTTTTCCGCACCGATTTTCTCGATGAGCAGTCACTGATCAAGACTGCTCTGGAGTTGTCGGATTACGACGACACCGTAGGCGTGATGCGCAAGCACGCAGAAGCTGCGAACCATGCACAGCCTGGCGATCCGGTTAAGTTCGCGGAAGCGATTTTGGCCCTGGTAAACGCACCGAAGCCGCCACAGCGTCTGGCACTGGGCAGCGACACTGTAGCGCGCATCGGCGAGAAGAACCGCTTTGTGGAGGCCGAACTGGCTGAGTGGAAAGAGCTGGCTCTGTCCACGGACTTCCAAGCCTGAGGCGGTTGATTCACAAGCGTTTAGCAAAAACCGGGTCTGCCCGGTTTTTGCGTTCTTCGGCCATGAACCGGGTGAAGTGATCAAACTGAAAACGGAGAAGGGGTCTGCACTACCTTCATCTCGGAAAGGGAGAGCCTGGTGACGTCTATAGTGAATGACTTCGACCCAATTTGACGAAACATCGGAGGCGTATATGGAATCGGCTATCCCTGCGCACCTGCGTGCAACACGTACCCAACCTGCGGCAATGTCGGAGGGCCATACACCTCCTTTTCCAGCGTGGGCCACACGGTTCGACCCTTTGATCGGTCAGGTGGTCATGGCCTATTTCGGGGTACAGTCAGCCGCTACTCCGGGGATCGAGGCGCTAGCGCCGATCACGAGCCTGTTCTCGTTGCCCGATGGCCCAGGCTATTGGGATCCTGCTCACTGTCAGGATGCTGCAGGTTTTCACAACCTCATCGCCATCGCTTATTGGTCGGATCCTGTGACCTTCGAGCGCTGGCGTCAGGAAAGCGGATTCGATGCATGGTGGAACGACCCGCAACGGCTAACAGAGCAAGTGGGTTGGTTTATCGAGATCGTCAGCCCAACCACCGATCGTTTCGAAACGCTCCAGGCTTCTCTCGGGGCGCCTGAGGGGGTCAGCCACTTGGCCAAATCGTTGAGTGACAACCCTGTTCAGGAGCATGGCTACTGGGGCAGTGTGCGTGACCGATTTGCCATCGCTCAAACTGACCCACTGCAGGGTGAAAAGCCCAAGGCTTCGACATTCAGTGTTCAGTCTCGCGTTCGGCTTCCCGGCCGGCAGAATCTTTGCCTCATCCGTTCCGGTCAGGATTGGGCGGCCACTCGCGACAAAGAGCGCCACCTGTATCTTCAAGACATCCAGCCGGTGCTGGAGGAGGGTATGACGTATCTGCGAGATCAGGGCAGGGCATTGGGCTGCCTGTCCTGTCGCTTCATGAGAGTGCTGGACACCACTACCGGAGAGCCACTCGAAAAGAGTTTCGGCCTGGCACATTTCGACGATCTGGCTCACTTGGAAGAGTGGGCAAAAACTCACCCGACTCACCTGGCTATCTTCGGAGGATTCATGCGCTACGTGCGGGCCCTGGATTTCCAGGTTGCACTGCGTTTGTACCATGAGGTGTCGGTGATTCCGGCTGATGCGCAGTGTTTTGAGTACATCAATTGCCATCCAGGGAGTGGTTTATTGAGGTCATGAACTCGTCCCGGCGCCATGCTCATTCCACGTTATGAGAATGAAACCTCGTGAGGTTCCAGTATGAATTTGACGCGGGTGAATGCCATAGGTGAGGCTCACATATCAAATTAATAGATCAATTCAACTCAAAAAAAGTGATTTTTTTGATGGGCTGTGCTGACCATAATTGCCCGCAATGATCTGTTTGAATGGGTACCGCGATGGCAAAGGTAGACAGCTATACCAGCACTGCAAAGTGGCTGCATTGGGGCATGGCGCTCCTGTGGTTGGGGGCTTGGTGTATTGGAATGCTGGCGACACATTGGCGCGAGGAACTGAACGCTCAGCATGAGCTGACGTTTTTGCATAAAGCCATGGCCAGCACGCTTCTGTTTTTAGTTGTCGCTCGAATCGCCTGGCGCCTGACTCATCCTGCGCCGGCGCTTCCGAAGAAGATGAGTCTAACCATGAAACGGGGAGCACTGGTCGGGCATATTCTGCTGTATGTCGTTGCTCTGGTTGGCCTGCCTGTTTCCGGCTGGTACTGGAGTTCGGTAGCGGACAAACAGATCATGGTGGCAGGGCTATTCGTTTTGCCCCCATTGGTCGCACCCGACAAAGATCTGTATGACCTGGCCAAGTGGGTTCATACATACACAGCGTGGTTGTGTGGGGCGCTGGTGGGCGGTCATGTCCTGGTTGCACTGAAGCATCATTTCATTGATGGAGATGATGTGCTCACCGGCATGCTTCCGGGTAATGACGCTCGAAAAGCTTGAATCAATGGGGCTCGGGAGTCATGGTTGCCTTGAAAGATATGAGGGCATGATCGAGCAACCGTGTTGCCTGCCATCTGCGCTTCGCTATCGAGACGTTGCCGAGTAGCCTGTTTAAAGTAGCAACCGGACACCGAGATCGGATTGAACCGAGGTACGTGTTCACTCAAGAAGCTGTCGCATCCAGGCTGAACAGCCTCTATTCGAGCTTGATACCCAGGCGCTTGAACCGCGACGCCAATGTTGTCGGTTTCAGCCCCAGTATCTGCGCCGCGCCACCTTTGCCGAACAACTTGCCTCCCGCCGCCTTCAATGCGGCCTGCATGTTGCTGCGTTCCAGTTCGCGAATCTGCGCGTCGGTCATGATCGCAACGTCCGGAGAGGATTGCTGGGGTGCAGGCTCGCAGGTTTTGGGCTCGTCCGGCAGGTCCAGATTCAGGTCGGCCCCCGTCGAGGTGATCAACGCGCGCTCGATCACGTTTTGCAGTTCGCGAATATTTCCCGGCCATGAGTAGCGTTGCAGGCGTTCGATATCGCTGTTGCGCAGACGTCGGCCAGGCATGTTCAGGCGTTTGCCGGTCTGTGTGAGGAAGTGCGCGGCCAACGCGCCGATATCCATCAGGCGATCGCGCAGCGCCGGGGACTGGATCGGGAACACGTTGAGGCGAAAATACAGGTCTTCACGAAAGTGCTTGGCGGCCACTTCCTGGCGCAGGTCGCGGTTGGTCGCGGCGACGATCCGCACATCAACCTTGCGCGTGCGCTCTTCGCCGACCCGCTCGAACTGACCCTCCTGCAACACGCGCAAAAGTTTGCTTTGCAGTTCCAGCGGGATTTCGCCGATTTCATCGAGAAACAGCGTACCGCCGTCCGCCAGCTCGAAGCGGCCGACACGATCACGCACGGCACCGGTAAAGGCGCCGCGGATGTGGCCGAAAAATTCGCTCTCGAACAGTTCTGCGGGGATCGCCGCACAGTTGACCCGGATCAGCGGGTGGCCGTTACGGCGGCTGGCCTGGTGAATCGCGCGGGCGATCAGTTCCTTGCCCGTGCCCGATTCACCGTTGATCAACACGCTGGCGTCGGTAGGGGCGACGACGTCGATCTGCCGGATGATTTTCTTGATCGGCTCGCTCTGGCCGACGATCTCGCGATAGTTGTGTTCGATGTGAATCTCTTCCTGCAGATAGGCGTTCTGCTCTTGCAGCCGATCCTTGAGCACCTTGAGTTCTTCGAGGGCGCTCTGCAGTTGGTTTTCCGTGCTGCGCCGCTCCGTGATGTCGCGGAACACCACCACGGCGCCAACGATACGTCCATCGGAGATCACCGGGGTGCTGGTGAATTCCACCGGGAACGAACTGCCGTCGCGGCGCCAGAAAATCTCCTGACGCCCCTCATGGACCACTCCATCGTGCACTGCTTTGTAGATCGGGCACTGTTCCACCGGGTAATGGCTGCCGTCGGCATGGGTGTGGTGATGAATACGGTGGATGTTCTTGCCGATCATGTCCTGGGTTTCCCAGCCCAGCATGCGCGCGCAAGCCGGGTTGACAAAGGTGGCCAGGCCTTCGCTGTCGATGCTGTAGATGCCATCGCCCACTGAGCTGAGCAGCAACTGGTTGTCGCGTTCGTTTTCCTGGAACAGGTTGAGGATGTTGCGCCACTCGATCAGCCCGCCGCGCATGGTGCGTTCAGTGTGAGCCTGGTCGCGCTGGTACTTCTGCTCGCTCAGTTCCCGCAGCACCAGAATCAGCTGCTGCTGGCCCTTGATCTGCAAAGTGGTGGCTGAGATTTCCAGCTCGATGCGTTCGCCGCTTTTGCAGTTGCAACTGAGCTCATCGGACCAGGCGCGGCCCTTATCCATCACCGCCTGGGTAAACACGATCAGGTCGGCCAGTTGATGACCGAAAAGCTTGCTAACCGGTAGCTCCAACAACTCCTGGCGTGGGTACCCCAGCAGTTTGCAGGTGGCGATGTTGAGGTCCACCAGACGATCGGAGTAGGGATTGAGCAGGGCGATGGCTTCAGCGCAGTGTTCAAACACCATGTGCCGTGATGAATACGCCAGGTCGGCCCAACCGTTGAGGGAGTCAGCTTCGTTCATGGCTACGAAATCTCGTGTTCAGTGACTACGAATATTCGTATTTCTACGGGAATGCGTGGTTCAGCGATAGCTGCAGATAGGTTGTAAAAAACCAGATCAGATTGGGATGCTGAACAAAATCAGATAGTTAGCCGATCTCCAAAATCGTTTTATTTTTTGGCACGGCGTTCGCTCTATCTCTTGCAACCGGCAGCCGACCCAGGCTGACGTTCAAGCACGAAGATACTGGAGAGCGACACTATGCCAAGCGTGGACATCCCCCAATACAAAGACGGCGACTTCCTGGTCAATTACGAAGAGAAAGTCTTCGAGGACATCAAAGCCGAACCGGGCGAAAAAGTCCTGATCACCTTCCACACCATCGCTTTCGAGGGCTCCATCGGCCTGGTCAACATGCTTCAGGCCAAGCGCCTGCTACGCAAAGGCTTCGAAACCAAAATCCTGCTGTATGGACCGGGCGTGCAGTTGGGCGTGCAACGTGGCTTCCCGACCCTGGGCGCCGAAGCGTTTCCCGGGCATTTGGCGGTGAACAAGCAATTGATGCAGTTCATGGAGGAGGGGGGTGAGGTATACGCCTGCCGCTTTGCCCTGCAAGCCCTGTACGGCCAGACCGAAAAGGCCCTGATCGAAGGCATCCGCCCGATCAACCCACTGGACGTGATGGACCTGCGTCTGCTGATGCGCCGTGAAGGCGCGATGATCATCGATACCTGGACAGCCTGACAG
>NZ_JAIQWX010000200.1 GCF_020164475.1 Pseudomonas sp. REP124
GGCGATGCCCCCGGATGAATGCCGGAGCGAAGGGATCCCGAGCCTTGGCGAGGGACCGAACGTAGGGGCGAGACCTTTTGGTTACTTTTGGCTGGGCCGGCATTCCGGGCGTTTGCCAAAAGTGACCCGACCGTCAGGGCGGAACCGGAAGCCGCCGTTACCGAAGCAATGGATATGTCCCCAAAAGAAAGAGCGATATCAATGAGCAGTCACGCGCTGCCGTAACCCCGAGCTACTGGGCGACAACGCCAACGCCAACTGCGTCCGATTATGCATATGCGTCAACCGCAAAACCTGCGACACATACAACTTCACCGTGTTCTCGGTTATCCCCAACTCACAGGCAATCTGATAATTGGTTTGCCCCTTGCCCACCAGTTGCGCCACTTCCAGCTGCCTTGGCGAGAGCTGGTTGAAGATCGCCGGAATCTCGACCCGGTCCACCTCACTGACATCACCCTCGCCCGCATCCGCCACATAGGGCGCGCGCCGAACCTTGTCCAGATCCTGATAAAGATCATCGATCGACTCGGACAAATACTGCAGCTTCTGATTCAGATGTCCCAGTTGCATCGCCTTGCTGCGCTCCAGCAACACCGCTTCCTGGCGCTGCAAGCCTTCGAGCAATTCATTGGGATCGACCGGCTTCTGGAAATAATCGGCAAAACCCGCACGCAGCGCCTTGATCACATCCTGCTTATCCGCGCGCCCGGTCAGCATGATCGCCTCGAACGCCCGGTGCTTGCCGCTCAGCCGTTGCAGCTCCTGAACCAGTTGAATGCCATCCATCCTGGGCATGTGCAAATCGCACAGCACCAGGCTAATGGCCGGATCTTCGTTGAACAGTGCAATGGCTTTTTGACTAAACTCACAAGGAACAGCCCGATAACCGTTGTCCTCGAGAAATTCGCAAATGGATTCGACGATCGCTGGCTCATCGTCGACCACCATGATTTTTACCGCGGAGGTACGCTTGTTCACGTGCAACTCCCTGCCAAGTCAGATACTGACCGTTCCTCTACTTGAAAACCGGTTTGTACAACTAATGTAGAAAGTAGACCCACTCCGGACGCTCTACAAATAGGGGATCCAGATCAAAGTCAGCAAAAAGCCCACCAGCAGGAAGGGTGCGAAGGGCTGTTTATTTGACATTCCAGGCTGTAGATAGCGAATACGCTCTCTAAGCCATTGACCTGTATGCAGCCAGACTCTTGGCGCCAGCAGCAGCCACAGCACACTGGCCAATCCGGCACCGATCAACACGCCCAGCACATACCGACCGTCGGTCGCGAGACCAAGAGCTGTCAAAAGTTTTACATCGCCGGCGCCGAGCCGACGCAGTGCATAACCTGGCAAAGTGAAAGCCAGCGCCAGCAACGCCGCCCAACCGCCCTGTTCGGCGGTCGCACCCAGCCAGGTGGTGTCGCTCCACAACAGCCAGGCCAATGCCAGCGCGCCGACACCCAAAGTCAGGCCATTGGCGATGTGGCGCTGCCGGGCATCCTGCGCGGCACACAGCGTCAGCCAGAGCAGCAGTACAAAAATCTGCATCCTGTAAAAAACGTCCCTTTTGCCCGAATGATTCTATGCTGATATTACGCTGTGACAGTCAGGGTAGACGCACTCATGAAAACCAGCCTCCCCCGCAAACAAAAAGGCGCCGCGGCGATTGAATTCGCCTTGGTGTTCGTCATCTTCTTTGGCGTGTTCTACGCCATCGTCACCTACAGCCTGCCGCTGTTGCTGATGCAGTCTTTCAACCAGTCGACCGCCGAAGCCGTGCGCCGTAGCGTCGCCCTCGACCCGGCCACACCCGGATACGACGCTGCGCTGAAAACCCTGGTCAAGGACGAGTTGCGACGGCAATTGGCGTGGATTCCGCCCGGTTTCAATTTCGATCCCGACACCGATGTGACCACCACCTTTTCCGCCGGCCTGCTGAAGGTCAGCATCAACTACCCCACCAGCAAGTTGAGTGCGGTCATACCGTTCCTGAACCTGCCGGGCATCGGCCCGGTACCGAACCTGCCAGCCTCGCTTTCCGCCAGTTCGAGCCTGCAATTTTGAGTGCCGGCGACAAACTCTTCGGGCGTCTGCTCCACCGCCACCCGCCAGCGCCGCAGCCTGTGCTGGAGCCTGCGAGCATGCGCAGTGTCGGTTTGCAGATGCAGCTCGACGCGCAAGGTCGGGTCCTGCGCCTGAGCGGCCCGCTGCGGCATCAGCTGGCACAACACACGCCTGGCGCAGAAGCGCCGCACTTGCTCGATTTCCTCCTGCCTCACAACAGTCTGACGGTCGAAGGCTTGCCCGCGGACTGGCAGGGGCAATTGCTCGATCTGGATTTCTACAGCCTCACCGGCCAGCCCCTGCACCTGCGTGGCTGGGTCCAGCCGCTGAACGATGCCTGGCTGCTGCAATTGCTGGACATCGGCGACCTGTTGCTCGAACGCCGGCAAGCACGCCAGCGCGAACAGTGCCAGACGCTGGCGGTGCAGATCAGCGAGCAGTTGCGCCTGTGTAGCCTTTCGCGTCTGTCCGAAGTATTGAGCGAGCAGCTGCAAAGCCTGGCCCAGCGCTTTCGCATTCCATGCGTCGCCTTGGCGTTACTCGATGAGGAGGAACAGGGCTGGCAGATTCACCAGCACTACGCCAGCCCCGGCGCACCGCAACTGTGGCAGAACGGCCAGCGCCTGGGCACGGGCCTGGACTGCCTCAGCGGCTCGGCGCCCCAGCACCCGAACCTGCTTCAGCATCCGCGTCTGCAAGACGCCTTCGGCAATATCGAGGGCTTTGTCGTGCCCTATCACGACGCGCAAGGCGTGGCGGCCTGGTTGCTTTTTGGCTACTTCGGCGCGCAACAACGCCCGCCGGACGTCAGCGAACGCGACTGGCTGCAATTCGCCGCCGCGCTGGCCAGTCCCGTGCTGGAGCGACTGCGCGAGCATCGGCATCACCTGCAACTGGAGCGTCTCGAATCGCTGCAAACCCTGCTCGGTACCGGATGGTGGGAGGTGTTCGGCGAAACGGCCCAGGTGCAATTGGCGCCGTCGCTGGTCAAGGCCCTGAACCTTGCCAGCGCCCGCTTGCCGTTGTCCGACTGGCTCGAACAGGTGCACCCCGCCGACCGCGAAGAGCTGCGCAGTCGCCTGCACGCCTTGCAGGACCAAGGCACGCCGCTGCTGCTGTGCGTGCGCATTTATCACCCCGACACCGGCGCGCCGCCGCACTGGTATCGCCTGCAAGGCCAGGCCCTGGGCATCGGTAAAAACCGGCGTGTCGTGGGGTTCATGCTCGACATCAGCGACATCAAGAATCAGGAACAACAGGCGGCCGCGGCCCATGCGCGGCTGGACAACCTGATCGCCCGCTCACCCGCGGTGATTTACGTTCAGCGCTATGTCGAAGGCGTGCTGGAACCGACGTTTTTCAGCGACAGCCTGGCGCCACTGCTCGGCTGGACACTCGATGATTGCGCAGGCGCCGCGTTGATCGAACGCCTGCACCCCGAGGACCGCGAGCGCTACTTCGAGCGCACCCGCCAGTTGTTGCGCGAAGGTTCGGTGAGCACCCGTTATCGGCTGCGCGACAGTCGCGGCGATTACCACTGGCTACTCGATGAAGCCAAGCTGCTGCGCGATGACCTTGGCCTGCCGGTGGAGGCCGTGGGGCTGTGGCTGGATGTCACCGAGGCGACCCAGGCCGCCGAGCGCATCGAACAGAGCGAGGAGCGCTACCGGATTCTGGTGGAGGACTCGCCGGCGATGATCTGCCGCTACCTGCCGGACCTGACCCTGACGTTCGGTAATCAGCCGCTGGCGACCTATCTGGAGTGCTCACCGGATCAACTGCCGGGGATCAACCTGGGCAGCTGGATGTCCGCGGAACAGCGCGATGCGTTCACTCAGCGTTTAGGCCAGTTGAGCCCGCAATGCCCGGTCAGCAGCGCCGAGATCAACCTGCAACTGCCCGGACGGGAACACGCCTGGTGGATCTGGTCGGATCGCGGGGTGTTCGACCAGCAAGGCCACTTGCTGGAGATTCAAGCCGTAGGGCGTGACAACACCGAAGTGCGCCGCTCGCAGATGCAACTCACCCAAAGCGCGAAAATGGCCACCCTCGGCGAAATGGCCACAGGCCTGGCCCACGAAATCAACCAGCCGCTGAACGTGATGCGCATGGCCATCGTCAACGTGCTCAAGCGCCTGGAAAAAGGCGACGCGCAGATCGACTACCTGACCGACAAACTCAAGCGCATCGACGCCCAGATACAGCGCGCCGCTCGAGTTGTGGATCACATGCGGGTGTTCGGCCGGCGTTCGGAGATCGAACAGCAACTGTTCAACCCGGCCCAGGCCATCGAAGGCACGCTGTCGCTGCTGGCCGACGGCATGCGCGGCAAAGGCGTCGAGTTGCGCGTCAGCGACCTGGGATTCCAGGTGCAAGTGCTGGGGTATGTCGATCAACTGGAGCAGGTGTTGATCAACCTGATGGTCAACGCTCGGGATGCGCTGCTCGGCAAATGCCAGAAAAACCCCGAGTTCCAGCCATGGATTTCGCTCTACACCGAACGGGATCAACAGTCGGTGCGACTGTGGGTGGAGGACAACGGCGGCGGTATCGATCCGCGTTTACTGGAGCGGATTTTCGAGCCGTTTTTCACCACCAAGCCGGTGGGGGTTGGCACGGGGCTGGGGTTGTCGGTGAGTTACGGCATTGTCGAGAACATGGGCGGCACCCTCAGCGTGCGGAATTCGAGTCAGGGTGCGCGGTTTTGTATTGAGTTGCCGATTGCATCGGCGAATTAGATCGCCAGCGTCGGCCGGCCCGGCGGCTTGCAACTCAGGTTGGCGCCGACATCGACCTTGTTCAGGGTGATGCCGAGGTTGGCCAGCAGGCCGTCGAGAAGCGGATCGACCACGGGTGCCAGCAACAACTGGATCGTGCTGCCCAAGGTGCTGTTGACGCCATTGAGAGTGCCGCTTGTGGTGACCAGCAAATCCCCCAGCAAGCTCGAACCGGTAGGTTTGTAGGCCTCGACCTGGACCCCGCTCAAGGTGGTTTTCAGGCTGTTGACGATGCCTTGGGTGCCGAGGCTGTAGTACATCGGAGGTTTCTTGATTTCCGGTGGTTGACTGTAGACGTGGGAGCTTTGGGTGCTGGCGATGGAGGTGTCGATTTTTATGCCCAGACCGCCACCGTAGAAGGGTTTTCGGCTTGCCTGATCGCAGGTCGGCTGGCCGAGCCCAAGAAAGGGAATGGTGCAGGTGATTACGCCGACATCGATCAGCGCCAGTGGCTGCACCGTGACATCGGCCGCCGATGAAAAGGCGTTGGCCGTATCAATCTTGCCGACCTTAAGTTTGACCAGTGACGTATTGGTCTGGGTGGTCAGGCTCTTGGTGGCCTGGCTTGCACAGTTATAGGCAGTGACACGACTGTCGGCACTGGCCACTTCCAGCACCACGTCGATCGACGAAGTGGGAAGGATTTTCAGGTCGGTGCGCTGGCAGGTCCCACCCAGCGTACAAAAAATCGAATTCAATGCACCGGCAATATCCAGGTGCAGCACATTGTTCAGGGTATCGGTCAGTCCGCCCACCAACGTGTTGCTGGTGATGGCGTTAGTCAGACCACTGATGGTCGCCAGCACCGGCAAGTTGAGCGACAGGACGGTTCGCACCTGCGCTGTGCGCACAAATATCCGGTTGGGGTCATTGAGCTGCCCCGTGACCAGCGCCGGATTGCCGATGGCCGACAACTGCGGCGGTTCTATGACTTTGACTCTGACCACACCATTGGCCAGCCCCGGAATATTCAGCGGAATGTTGGCCACGGCGGCGTTCTTGCTGTTGGCCAATTGCACGAAGGCTTCTACCAGCTGGAACACCTGCAAATTGGTATTGAGTCCCGATGAAACGGTGCCGGTTTGCAACTGCAGCAACTGTCCCAGAACGATCGAAGTGCTGCCTGCCGCCGCCTTGAGACCGGTCAGGCCGCTGACCGCCACGCTGGCCGTCGGACCGCCGGCCTGCATGACGGTGATTGCCGTATCCAGCAATTGGGTCAGCGCGATGTTCTTGCTCAGCAGTTCGGTGTAGTTGCCGGCGGTGACGTTAACGTCGACAGCCAGCTGGTTGAGGTAGCTCAGCAGGTTTATCTGCGTGTTCACCAACCCCTGCCAACCGGCGATGCTCAGGTTGAGGTTGCCGCCGAGCATCTGCCCCAGCAACAGATTGAGGGCGGCGGATTTGCTGGCATCGATCACCAGTGCCGTGCTGCCGATGGTCAAGCTGGCCAGAGGCGGCAGGACCGCCGGTGCGCTGACAGCGGTGGCCGTGAGTTGTGTGGTCAGACTGGCCGGACCTGGGCTCAGCAGCGCATAGACGCCTGCTGCAATGCTGGTGGTGACCGTGTGGGTCACGATCACGCGAATCGCTTCGGTTTTGCTGGCATCGACCACAAAAGCCCGCAGGTTGTCGGCCCCGGCCTGCAACGAACCGCAAGCTGTGTTCAGAGTCATGCCATCGCTCGCCTTGTAACCGTTACGTGTGGCGCTTTCGAGGGCATAGCCTGCGGCGGTGAGGTTAGGCGACTGGCAGTCGCCATTGCGGCTGACAGCTTCCAGCGCGGCCACATCGGCCACCCGCTGCAATTTGCGTTTTTCCAGGTAAAGCCTGCCTGAGTCGATCACCAACAACGTGAATCCCAAGGCCAGCGCCAAGGTTCCGGCCGCCATCAAGCCAATCGCTCCCCGTTGCCGGGCCGGGCCGCGAAAATCCATGCGGGACGACATCGTGCACTCCTTGGCCGGCTCACTGCCGAGCACTGCCTCCATTGGTGTGGAGCAGTGTAGTCAAGGGTGGAAGGGGTTGCTGGCATCTCGCCAGTGCAGACTACAAAAAACCTGTAGGAGCGAACATGTTCGCGATGGAGGTCAACGATAACGCGGGGTGTCAGGCTTCCCGTGTCGTCTGGTCGTCCATCGCGAGCAAGCTCGCTCCTACAGAGGGCGGTGTTTATCTGTTTGGGGGGTAATTGGCCAGGATCCGGGTGACGGTTTCGTGGATCGCGTTGCTGCGATCGCTGGGGTTCGGCGAGCGGCTGAGGATCTGCTCGTCACTGCCGCGCCACACCAGCTTGCCGTCCTTGCCGTCGAGCATGTCGATCTGGATGGTCGCCACCTTGTAGGACACCAGGCGCGTTTCGTTGTACATCGGTGCGCCCCAATAGCCGTACCAGGGGTTGCCCCAACCGCCTCCATAGTTGGTGGTCACCTGTTGCTGGCGTTCCTCGACAATCAAGTAAGTCTGGATACTCAAGTCGCCTTTCGCGCCCGCTGCGGCTGGGCGCAGGCCGCGCTGGTCCAGTTGTTCGGAGACAGATTCGCGAATGCGCTGCTCGGTCAGGTCGCTTTTGATCCGGGGGTCATCGGGGCGGTATTGCAGCGCGGGCTCTTTCCAGCTCCAGCTGCGGTAGGCGGCGAAGTCGCGGCTGGCATCGTAGTCGTGATTGACCTGGTTGGCGGCGCAGGCACTGAGCAGTGCGATCACTGCCAATAAAGCGAAACGGCGGAACATGATGATTCTCCGATTGAAGACATGAACCAGCGAAATGCTTCTTATCTACAGGAAGCTAACTGGGAGGATACGCCGACATTGCCTTTTCCACAGCCTTGCGAATTGCATCCATCTGCTGGCTCTGCGTACCGCTGTGAGAGGTTTCCGCGCTGGAGCTCCATACCGGCTGACCGTTTTGCGCATCGAACAGATCGACCTGCACCACAACCACTTGTTCCTGGTAAGTACGAATGATCGGCACGCTGCCGTACATGCCGTAACCCGGACCATAACCGTACCGGTTGTAGCCGCCGTAACCACCATAGGCGCCATAGTCATCTTGAACCTGGCGCGTACGGGTTTCCAGACGCAGGGCGGCGCTGACAAACAGATCGGCGGGCCGACTGTCATGCAGCGGGCGCAAACCGCGTTGATCCAGAGCACCGCTGACGGCTTCGGCAACCTGCGCGGAATCCGCCCATGCGGTGCCTGGTGGCAGATGCCCATCCAGCCATGCCCAACTGCGATAGCGTCCGTAGTCTCGCGGGGCGGCCGGGTAAGCGCTGCGGTCGAAGGTGCTGGCCGCCTGCGGCGGTGCCGGGGGAATCGGTTTGGAGGACGCAACATAAGGGTTGGTGCCTTCGCAGGCAGCCAGTCCCAGACAGATCAGCAGCAACCCTGCACGACTCTTCATTTCACACTCCGATCAGATCGGCCGACAGATCCAATGCAGATAACGCCCAAGCCCGGCGAAGCTTGGGTGACGGCGGTGCGCCAGTTCCATTTCGAGCAGGTCCACCAGCTCGGCACGGGCCTGGAATTCCACGGGCATGTAATCGTGAAAAACCCGCACTCCACTCTGTGTTTCGACCTGCCACAGGCCTTCAAGTTGCGCCGCCAGTTCCCGGGGATCAAGCGGTTGTTGCGGGGTCAGGCTCTGTTTCTCGCCGGCCATGTCGTTCTTGCGCATCTTGCGGAAATGGCCCTTGAGCAAATTGCGGTAAATCAGCGCATCGCGGTTGTAGAACGCCAGGGACAACCAGCCTCCGGGTTTGGTCAGCTGATGCAAGACCGGCAGGATCGCGTGGGGCTCAGCCAGCCATTCCAGCACGGCGTGGCACAGCACCAGATCGTAGGGTTCGTTGAGCTGGCCCAGCAGGTTCTGCCACGGCGCCTGGATGAAGGTTGCGCTTTGCCCGGCTTCGGCGAAACGCTGGCGGGCGCCTTCGAGCATCGGTTCGGCGGGCTCGGCCAGGGTCACCTGATGCCCGCGCTCGGCCAGCCACAATGACATGTGGCCAAGACCGGCACCGATATCCAGCACCCGCAGCGGACGGTTCGGCAGGGTTTCGGCCAGATCGGCCTGCAGCACGGCAAGGCGAATCGCGCCCTTGGCACCCCCGTAGATCTTTTCCGCGAAGCGCGTGGCCAGTTGATCGAAATGACGGTCGCTCATCAGCTGAACCTCCGTTCACTGTCGGCCAGCTTGCTGCGCACCACCTCATTCATGTCCACGCCCAGTTCGCTGCACAGCAGCAACAGATAGAGCACGATGTCGCCGATTTCCTGACCGGCATGGGCGAGTTTATCGGCAGGCAGTTGCTTGGACTGGTCTTCGGTCAGCCACTGGAAAATCTCCACCAGCTCGGCCATTTCGACGCTTGCGGCCATGGCCAGGTTTTTCGGGCTGTGAAATTGCCGCCAGTCATTGCGGTCACGGATGGCGTGCAGGCGTTGGGTCAGTTCAACAAGGTTCATCGGGGTCTCCTGAAGGCGTATAGCTTCGGGGGGATGGCAGGTGAAGGCAAGTGACAAAGCATGAGCGGCTGGTGTTGTTCCATTGTGGGAGCGGGCTTGCTCGCGAAAGATCGGAAGAGCGT
>NZ_JAIQWX010000201.1 GCF_020164475.1 Pseudomonas sp. REP124
GTTCAACCTGCACGACAGCAACCATGAAATCGCCGAAGTCTATGACGCCCAACTCGCCCGCAATGCACGTCTGTTGCAAGGCGTGCTGCGCATGCCGTTGGCCGGCAAGGACCAGAGCGAGTTGTATCAGGCCTTCAACAAGGCCCTGGGTGAGGCCGAGCCCAGAGCCGAGGGTCATCCTTATGAAAGCAAGATCGCCTTCCAGGTCTGGGATCGCAAGGGCGAGGTGCTGGTGCACACCGCCAGCGCGCCCTCTTTCACCGCCCCGCCGACAAAGACCGGCTTCAGCGATGTGGTGGATCTGAACAACCGCCACTGGCGCGCCTTCCTGCTGGAAGACAAACAGAATGATCTGCGGATCTGGGTCGGCGAGCGGGACGATGTGCGTGCCGATCTGGTGGACCGCATCGTGCGTCATACGCTTTGGCCCAACGTTTTGGGCAGTCTGATTCTGGCGGTCATGGTCTGGCTGGCCATCGGCTGGGGTCTAAAACCCCTGGCCGACATGGCGGCGACGCTGCGGGCACGGCACGGCGGTTCGCTGGAACCGCTGCAACTGTCGCCATTGCCCAATGAGCTGGAGCCGATGCAGGCGGCGCTCAACCGCATGCTCGCGCAGATCCAGGAGGTGCTGGGCCGGGAGCGGCGCTTCATCGCCGACGCTGCCCATGAAATGCGCACGCCACTGGCAGTGCTCAGAGTCCACGCGCAAAACCTGATGGAGGCTGAAAATGAACAGGACCGACGCGCCTCCCTGGAGCACTTGATTGCCGGCGTAGACCGCACCAGCCGCCTGGTTAACCAGTTGCTGACGATGGCGCGCCTGGAGCCTCGCGCGGGTACACCACCACCCGAGCCGATCGATCTGGTTGCCACTGTTCGAGACAGCCTGATCCAGATGACACCGTGGCTCTTGAGCAAGGATATTGAGCTGGCGCTCGAGGTCACCGACGACATCGCTTCAGTGCGAGTCGACCCCACGGCCATCGACATTGCCTTGAACAACCTGGTGACCAATGCCGCGAACTTCTCTCCAGTCCATGGGCTTGTCACGGTCGGGCTGAAAAAGATCGAGCATGGCTACGAACTCACCGTGGAGGATGAAGGGCTAGGTATCCGGGAAGAGGAACGCGACCGGCTCTTCGAACGTTTCTACAGCCGGGGAAACGACCAGGGTGCGGGATTGGGACTGACCATCGTTCAGACTATTGCCGCGCGTTATGACGGACAGATCAAACTGGAAAATCGCGCACCGTCAGGATTGCGCGCAACACTTAGAATTTGCTGCGGATGAACCGTCCCGTGAATCTCCCTGAGCCCGCCAATGCGGGCTTTTTCATTTTAGCCAGCAGAGGGATGAACGGATCTCACTCCGCTTCTCGATGATGAGTCGAAAGCGATCACTCTCGAGCGGCTGCTTATGGCCGCTCACTGCCGGTTAAGGTTGCCAGGGGGTTGGGTCAAATCCGTTGCAAACGGCTGGTTAGGTCGATTGCAAATGAATCGTCAAGTCAGTCCTAATACTGAGATGTCAGCGGATAGGGAGAAGTGGCTCCGTCAGCGGCGTGTTCAGTTAGTTTTCCCACACCAGTTACTCAAGGACGATTCACATGCCAGATAACTCTGAAGCCAACATAGCCACAGCGGACGCTCTCACACTGCTCCTGCACAACCAGCACGCCCTAGCGGCGGCCCTTGAAGAAGTGACCAAATGGATCTCAGAGAATGGAGTGGAAAGTGTCTCCGCGAACGCAATGGGGGCAATGGAAACGCTGGATAAGAATGCACGAGCCATCACCGATGCGATTGCGCGCCTACGCCACTCATAGACATCATCTAACGCTCGCTGCCCCTTGCAGGTATCGAATGATTCTGCTGAATCAACCTGTCATCTATCGCTCGTTTCTCTGGATATGATCATTTGAGATGTGGGAAGTCCGGACCCGGATGAAGAGCCTTATTCCTCTCGGGAGGGTAGTGCTCAGAATACATTCCGGTGCTGGATACTGCTTTGCCAAAACTAGACGTTAGAATTGCGCTGGTCTAGTGATCAGGCCCATGAGCACCAGCATGAACAAAGAATTGACCCTAGAAGAGATGCGCGAAGCGTTGTTCGGCGACGCTACTTTTGATAGGGGCGCGGTAGCGACGTCCGGCTGGATCTCTTCGACCGGGGCAGTTGGTTCAAAGGAGCACACCCCGTGCTGGCCGAGATGCGTCGAGAAGTGGAGCTTTACTTGGCGGCCGCCCATGGTACCAAGAAACATGTACCGCATACTCGAGTGTTGCTAGGTCGTCTCTGGTCTCGGTCGCGTACCCACCCATATGCTGACGTGTGGCCTGCGTTAGATGCCATTTGTGAAGTCCCACCACGCGGAACTATCCATGGGGCGGCCATCAAGTCTGCGTTCAGGCGCAGACTTTTGGAGCTGCAGGGAGGGCAGCGTTGTTATTGCCGTCGGTGGCTAGTAGGTACCGCATATGCAAAGCCCATTGAGCACGTATTGCCGCGCCGGCACTATCCGCAGTTCTCCATCGATTTTTGGAATTTGGCGGTGGCCTGCACCGATTGCAACAGTCTCAAAACAGATGATGTGTGGGGCACTATATCGTTTACGCGACGCCGTTATCCAAGAGCCAAGGATTTCACTGAAGCATTTCACCCACGATTTTATCGGTACGATGATCATGTCCGCTATGCTCGATTAGAAACCAACTTAAGCAGCGTTGTGATGTTCACAGGTGTAACTGCCCAGGGAATGCATCTTTGCCGGTCCTTACTTCATCGCATTGCTGCCAAGGAAACGCTGGTCAAGAACAACCCTGATCTGGCGCCTGCAATTGAGCAAATCCGTAATTTTGAATCAAAAGCTGAAGGCTTGCGTCTGACGCGGCTCGATGCGTTTGGCGCAGCACTCGACCAGAGTATTTTGCGTCTGCTTGAGTAGGTTCAATTCGGTTACGTTAGGAGCTAAGTTTATTCGTTGATCTGGGATAACAGGCACTATGCGGAAAGCGGTCCTCACGTCGCATTGCTGACTACGTTGCTAAATTAGAATCCCACATTCGGCTGCGCATTAAAATCTCGAATCTTCATAGTAGGGAGAGATTCGTCGATGCATCGTTAAGGATGGCTGGAGCTAGTTTCCCCGAACAGGTCACCAATGGACACTTGATGCAATACCATATCCAAAAAGCGACTTGCGCGCGCTGAGCGCCCTGCGAGCTGTTGACGTGCTTGCTGTGTTAATTTGCTAGCCATCAATGGCTTGATGAATGTCTGTTTCTTTCGTTTGTTTTTCTGTTTCCGCATAACAACCACTCACATTGGCCGTAAGGCTTTCGTCTGCGACAACCACATCGATGCTGACTCCCAGCTTGCCACTCTCGCTCGGTGCATTCACCGATGGGCTGAAGCGAAGCTTGCTCTAAAAACAACTATGTCGAATCATTACAATCCTCTCAACATACGCTCAACAGCTGAGTTCGGTAGTGTTGTGAAAAATTTAGCTCATAAATGGAGCGCTCGGATGAGCCAGCAATCGAGATGGAATGATCGCTACCCATCCGTGTTATCGCAGCGCCCATTGAGTTGTCGAGGATGGCGATCTCAAGTCCTGTCGTATCCTCTGATTGGTCATCGGCCTGATTCTCGGTGCCAAACTCCGGAGCTCGCACGACGCTTAACACTGCATGATCGTCGGGCAGGTCATCGGCCAAGCGCTCCGAGTAATGCTGGAGTGCGGGCTCTGCGAGAACATACAACCATGCTTCATCATCTGTATCACTCGAGCGCCTGAGAATCCTGCCCAACACTTGGCGGTAATGCAGTTCGGTACGTATACGACTTAAATGACAGCATACTCGCAGCCTGGGTATGTCCGTTCCCTCGCTGATCATGCCTACCGCAATAATCCAGGTGCAGCCCCCATATCTAAAATCATCGATGATTTGGTGTGCGTTCGGCGTCTTGTTGGTTACGACTTGGCACACCTCACCCCCGGCCCGCATGAGCGCAGCTATGGTATGAGCGTGTTCAATGCTTGTGGCAACCACCAGCCCTCCAGCGTCGGGGTAGTGTTTTCGTATCTCGTGCAACTTAGTACATCCCATCGACAAAATTTGCCGCAAGATGTCGTCATGAAAGAGCAAGTCTTCGTAGGATACTGGAGATTCAGAAAGCAGCTTGGCTATGCTCGGAAACGTCGTAACGGTACTTTCAGCGGACAGAGCTTCGGTCAACCTGACCATGTTGTTATCCAACACGACGATACGTGGAGAGCGACATACGCCATCAGCGATTGCCTCCTGCAAACCGTATCGATAGTCACAGATCAAAATTCCGTCGGGCTGAGAATATCGAGCAAGTGCTATTGCTTTGTGGTCAGATCGCCATGGAGTACCCGACAGTGCCAGGGTGAAGGTTGCTCTATCTTGAATCCTTTGGACAATCTGCTGACCCCATGCATTGCTTAGCAGTAGGTCATGACCCGCACAGTGATGAATTTCATCAAAGACGGCGAACACCCGGTAGTCGTCGAACAACCTCCAGAATGCGGCGTCTCGATACTCCATTCCTTGATAGGTGCAAACAGCACCAACGGCACCAATCAACCCATCCAAGCGCCTGCCCAGGACCGCAGAGAAAGTTTTTTGAAAGCCATCCATTGTCTGGCGTGAAGGAGCAAAGCAGAGGATCAGATCTATCTTTTCCTGCTGCAGCAAGTGTTTGGCCAACTCCGCGGCCATTTTTGTCTTGCCGGCGCCGGGAGTGGCCTGACAAAAGAAATGAGGCTGCAGTGTGTAGTGTTGTAAAGCCAGCGCTATGCAGTCGTGTTGCCATACTCTGAGGGAGGATTTCATGCGGCTGAGATCGCCTTAAGCGTATTCTCAATTGCACGCAGATGACCAAGAAGCTTTGAGCTTCTGTCGCGAACCTCTAGATATACCGTTTCAAGACGGCCCTTCAGATGAGGAATTTCCTCAAACAGCTGCTTGTAGCGCTCTGTTTCGCCCATGGATGAGAGCAGATCAAGACGTGTCTCCTTCAGCATTGCTTGAAGGCGAGCCTCATCATCAGGCGAAGCCATTTCCATTGAGCTAGACGAAGGAAGGGGGCTTTCTTTTTCCTCATCTAATGAAATAACCGCGGGTTTGACAATCTTGGGGAAGCTACCATCCACAAGTATGAGCTGTAGTCGCTCAGGCATCTCCAGCATGCGGAAAACTTGTCCCCGCTTTTGACGCTGCTCAGTCATCTCCGCCCAGCCAACCCTGACTAGTCTGCGTATTTGCTCATAAACATAAATTCGCACGTCCGCGAGCCGGTAGCTCGAAGGAGGGAGCAGAGCCGCATACGCATCACGCAGTTGCCGGGTCGTGAAGTCCACAGAAAAATGCTGGCAAAGCAGATCATGTAACTGCCTGTCGAATTCGAACACATCTTGTTTCATGCAGGCATCTCGCTGATCCGCAAACAAAAAATACGGATTATAGTCCGTGGCTGATTCGTCCGCAAACCCTCGATAGTCCTTCCTCATAAGTTTCGAGGCGGCTATGGGGAATCTGGCAAAAGAATTGGGGAAAAAGATTAGGCAAGCGAGGAAAGCGAAAGGTCTATCCCAGGACGTTCTGGCCATGATCTGTGGTGTGGATCGAAGCTACATGGGCCGTATCGAACGGGGAGAGGTAAATATTACGGTTGAAAAGCTGTACCAGATCGCAGAGAGCCTAGAGTCTGCCCCGGCAGAACTATTACCTTAGAAAGTAGGCTCATTTCGTTCGCAATGAATGGGCCTTCTTGAGAACCTGCTTGATTACGTTCACGCCCCCGACAAGGCGCGATCCCAGCTAGCGGCATGAAATGAAGTTTCCATTAAGAGTCGCCTACCAATCCACCGCCGTAATCCGTTCTAGCTCTTTTCCCTAAGCTTCAGTCACAACGAAAAAAATCGCTAGTATCAAGTCCGTGACAATGAATCGTGACGATTGGGGGCATCAGTTCCTCGGCGACAACCTTCTTTTTGTCAGTTCAAATCTTGTTATGAATAAAGCTGGCTCCCTGCTTTTGCGCTTGTGTCCTAATGCCCGTAGTGCGCTAATTTAGTGCGAGCTGTTCAGCTTTTGTGAAAATCGTTCAGGCCTCAGTGAAAAATAAGGATTCCTGAACCCTCCCTGAAGAACCCCGCAATTCCCCCTGCAAGATCCTGCAACAGGTTTACTCTCCAAATACCGGGGCGTAAGCTTCGCGCGTTTTCATCAATAGCGGAGACCCACAGTGGGTACTTGTTCGAGTGACAGTAGTCGGCCGGTTTCGATAACCGGCACCTTCCCGGCAAGATAACGCGCTGAATTTCCGTGCCGTTGTCTCGCCGTAAATGCGAGCAGCGGCTTCCCGATCCCTGACCGGTTCCGGTCGGCTTCCCGACGTCCTCTCATCGACGCTGAACCGTGCGTGATGTTCGACTTGTTGTCGTCATCGCGGCGCACCGACACGCCTGCTCGACGGTCTCCCGGCTGATCCTGGGGGAACTGCCATGAACCTGACCCTGCTCAAGGAATTCTTCGCCGGATTCCTGCGTACCCGCCACATTGCCCGGCACTTCCGTCGCCTGGCGTTGCTGGAAAACTTCACCGACACCACGGTCAGCCGTGAGGTGCCACCGATCCTGGCGCAAACCCTGGTCAGCGCCGCAAGCAGCGACACCGGGCCGCTGCTCGCCCGTCTGGGCAGCCACACCGATGGCTTGAGCGAAGAAGAAGCCGAAGCTCTGCGCGAGCGATTCGGCCTCAACGAGGTCGAGCACGAACAGCCGCTACCTTGGTGGACCCACCTGTGGCACTGCTACAAGAACCCGTTCAACCTGCTGCTGACCCTGCTGGCGGTCATCTCCTGGCTGACCGAAGACATGAAAGCCGCCGTGGTGATTTTCTCCATGGTGGTGCTCTCGACCCTGCTGCGCTTCTGGCAGGAGGCCAAGTCCAACCAGGCCGCCGACGCGCTCAAGGCGATGGTCAGCAACACCGCGACCGTGCTGCGCCGGGACATGCAAGGGCAGGGCGCCCAGCGTCTGGAACTGCCGATCAAGCAACTGGTGCCGGGAGACCTGATCGTGCTGTCCGCCGGTGACATGATTCCCGCCGACTGCCGGGTACTCAGCGCCAAGGACCTGTTCGTCAGCCAGGCGGCGATGACCGGCGAATCGATGCCGGTGGAGAAATTTCCCCGTCAGCAGGACCGCGACACCCTCAACCCGCTGGACCTGGACAACATTCTGTTCATGGGCACCAACGTGGTGTCCGGCACGGCCATGGCGTTGATTCTCACCACCGGCAACGACACCTATTTCGGCGCGCTGGCGCAGCGGGTCGGCGCCACCGATCGTGCACCGACTTCGTTCCAGAACGGGGTCAACAAAGTCAGCTGGCTGCTGATCCGCTTCATGTTCGTCATGGCGCCGTTGGTGCTGTTCATCAACGGCTTCACCAAGGGCGACTGGACCGAAGCGCTGCTGTTCGCGCTGTCGATTGCCGTGGGCCTGACCCCGGAAATGCTGCCGATGATCGTCACCTCGACCCTGGCCAAGGGCGCGGTGTTCCTGTCGCGCAAGAAAGTCATCGTCAAACGCCTGGACGCGATCCAGAACTTCGGCGCGATGGACGTGCTGTGCACCGACAAGACCGGCACCCTGACCCAGGACAGGATCTTCCTGGCGCGCAACGTCGACGTCTGGGGCAACGATTCCGATGACGTGCTGGAAATGGCCTACCTCAACAGCTACTACCAGACCGGTCTGAAGAATCTGCTGGATGTGGCGGTGCTCGAGCACGTGGAAATCCATCGCGAATTGAAGGTGGGCACGGCGTTTCGCAAGGTCGACGAGATTCCCTTCGACTTCACCCGCCGGCGCATGTCGGTGGTGCTCGCCGAGCGTGATCAGCCGCACCTGTTGATCTGCAAGGGGGCGGTGGAGGAAGTGCTGGCGGTGTGCAGCCGGGTGCGTCACGGCACGGTGGACGAGGTTTTAAGCGAAGACCTGCTGGCGCGGATTCGCCAGGTCACCGCCATCTTCAACGCCGAAGGTCTGCGCGTTGTCGCGGTGGCTGCACGGCCGATGATTGAAGGGCGCGATGCCTACAGCCTGGCGGATGAGCAGCAACTGACGCTGATCGGCTACGTGGCATTTCTCGATCCACCCAAGGACAGCACCGCACCGGCGCTCAGGGCCCTGGCCGAGCATGGCGTGGCGGTGAAAGTGCTGACTGGCGACAACGAACTGGTGACCGCGAAGATCTGCCGCGAAGTCGGGCTGGAACAACAGGGCCTGCTGCTGGGCAACGACGTCGAGCGCATGAGCGATGCGGAACTGGCGGTGGCGGTGGAGCACACCAACGTCTTCGCCAAACTGACGCCATCGCACAAGGAACGCATCGTGCGTCTGCTCAAGGGCAATGGCCACGTGGTCGGCTTCATGGGCGACGGCATCAACGACGCCCCGGCCCTGCGCACCGCCGACATCGGCATTTCGGTGGACAGCGCCGTGGACATCGCCAAGGAAGCGGCGGACATCATCCTCCTGGAAAAGAGCCTGATGGTGCTGGAGGAGGGCGTGCTGGAAGGGCGACGCACCTTCGCCAACATGCTCAAGTACATCAAGATGACCGCCAGCTCCAACTTCGGCAACGTGTTCTCGGTGCTGGTGGCCAGTGCGTTCATTCCGTTTTTGCCGATGCTGCCGATGCACCTGCTGGTGCAGAACCTGCTGTATGACGTTTCGCAGATCGCCATTCCGTTCGACAACGTGGATGCCGAGATGCTGGCAGCGCCGCAACGCTGGCAGCCGGCGGATGTGGGGCGGTTCATGCTGTTTTTCGGGCCGATCAGCTCGGTGTTCGACATCACCACTTATGCGTTGATGTGGTACGTGTTCGGTGCCAATTCGCCGGAGCATCAGACGTTGTTCCAGTCTGGCTGGTTCGTGGTGGGGTTGCTGACTCAGACGTTGATCGTGCACATGATTCGCACGCCGAAAGTACCGTTCCTGCAGAGCCGTGCGGCGACGCCGTTGATGGTGATGACCGGGATTATCATGGCGGTGGGGATCTTTTTGCCGATGGGGCCGTTGGCGCATTACTTCAAATTGCAGGCGTTGCCGGGGTTGTATTTTGTGTTCTTGCCGGTGATTTTGCTGGCGTATATGGGGCTGACGCAGGCGGTGAAGGGGTTCTATATTCGGCGGTTTGGGTGGCAGTGAAGTTGTTCATTGTGGGGCAAGTTCCCCTGTGGGAGCGGGCCTGCTCGCGAGCTTTTTGATGGTGTACATATCCGTTGCTGCGGTAACGGCC
>NZ_JAIQWX010000202.1 GCF_020164475.1 Pseudomonas sp. REP124
TTTTCTGGGGCCGCTTCGCAGCCCAACGGGGGCAAGCCCCCTCGCCACAAGGCCACGCTAAGCGTATATCAGAGCTTGTCGCTGATCGGCAGCACGTAGTTCTTGAACTCGGTGTCTTCCTTGAATCCGATGGATTCGTAGGTTTTCTGCGCCACGGCGTTGTCGCTGCTTGTGGAAACACGCATGCGCACGGCGTTGGTTTCCTTGGCCATTTTCTTCGCGGTGCGAATCAGATGATCGGCTACCAGCTGGCGACGGGCGTCCTCGGCGACGTAAATGTCGTTGAGGATCCACACGCGCTTGAGCGAAAGGGAGGAGAAGCTTGGGTATAACTGACAGAAACCCATCAGTTTCTTGTCGTCCTCATCGGACAGGGCCAGGTAGATCACCGACTCCTTACGGCGCAGGCGTTTCTCGAGGAAAGCCCGGGACGAGTCCGGATACGGCAGGGAACCATAAAACTCGCGATATTTGACGAACAACGGGGTCAGCAGGTCCAGGTGTTCGAGGGTCGCTTGAATAATCCGCATGGTAAGTCTCGTCTTCAAGTGGCTGTCTTGCGTGCTTGGACGGCGACGGGGAACTCGGGAGGCCGTGGATCCGATCCTGCCTCAACCTGGAACGAAAGTGCAACGCGCAAACGTTTCAAACCTGCGGCGGGCTGAGCAGGAAATTGCCTTTCATGTCTGAGCCTGAATCCTCATCCAGTGTATGAATCTGCGCTTCGTCCTTCAGATTGACCCCCGACAACTGTCGCCGACAGGCTTCGCGCATCAAATACAGCAGACGGTGTGCCGCCATGCCGTAACTCAAGCCTTCCAGACGCACATTGGAGATGCAGTTACGGTACGCGTCCGTCAGGCCGACCTTGGGATTGTAGGTGAAATATAAACCCAGGCTGTCCGGAGAGCTCAGGCCAGGGCGTTCGCCGATCAGGATCACGGTCATTCTGGCGCCCAGCAGCTCACCGATTTCGTCAGCGACGGCAACGCGGCCCTGTTCCACGAGGATGACCGGAGCGACGCTCCAGTTCTCCGCCCGGATGTGTTCTTCCATACGCGCCAGAAATGGCAGGGTATGGCGGTGAACCGCCAAAGCAGACAAACCGTCGGCGACCACAATCACCAAATCGACGCCGCCCGGCTGGGCCGAAGCGTAGTCACGCAGCGCTTGTGCAGAGTCATCGCTCAATTTTCGCCCCAGATCGGGGCGTTGCAAGTAGCTGTTGCGGTCTGTTGCGGCGCTGTGCAGCAGCAGACTGTCCTGTCCGCGTTCGGCCAGTTGCGAGCGCAGCGCCCGGTGATCGAACGGCAAATGCACCGCATCCCGCGCCTGGGCATGGGCGTATTGAAAGTCCAGCTGAGCGCGGGTCGGCATGCTGGTGCCGGTGCGGCCCAGGGCAATGCGCGCCGGGGTCAGGCGCCGCAGTTCCTGCCAGGGGTTGTGCGGATCGAAGGGCAGTTTTTCCATATCAACGCTCATCCCAATTGCGCCAAAGCCTGGCGAAAGGCTGGCGGCAGACTGTTACCGAACAGCACCTTGCCGTCCGCCTGGGTGAAAATGCCCATCTTCGCCAGCCATGCCTCGAATTCCGGCGCTGGCTTGAGGCCCAGGGTCTGCCGGGCGTAGAGCGCATCGTGGAACGAGGTGGTCTGGTAATTGAGCATGATGTCGTCGGAGCCGGGAATGCCCATGATGAAGTTGATCCCCGCCACGCCCAGCAGGGTCAGCAGGGTGTCCATGTCATCCTGATCGGCTTCGGCATGGTTGGTGTAACAGATGTCGCAACCCATCGGCACGCCGAGCAGCTTGCCGCAGAAGTGGTCTTCGAGGCCGGCGCGGATGATCTGTTTACCGTTATAGAGGTATTCCGGGCCGATGAAGCCTACGACGGTGTTCACCAGGAACGGGTTGAAATGTCGCGCCACCGCGTAGGCCCGGGTTTCGCAGGTCTGTTGATCGATGCCGTGGTGGGCGTTGGCCGACAGGGCGCTGCCCTGGCCGGTTTCGAAATACATCAGGTTCTGCCCCAGCGTGCCGCGATTGAGGCTCAAGCCCGCGTCATAACCTTCTTTGAGCACGTTCAGATTGATGCCGAAGCTGGCATTGGCCGCCTCGGTGCCGGCGATCGACTGGAACACCAGATCCAGCGGCACACCGCGATTCACCGCCTCGATGGAGGTGGTGACGTGGGTCAGCACGCAGGCCTGGGTCGGAATCTCGTAGCGCTGGATGATGGCGTCGAGCATTTCCAGCATGGCGCAGATTGAGGCAATGCTGTCGGTAGCGGGGTTGATGCCGATCATGGCATCGCCATTACCGTGCAGCAGGCCATCGAGGATGCTCGCGGCGATACCGGCGGGTTCGTCGGTCGGGTGATTCGGTTGCAGCCGGGTGGACAGCCGCCCGCGCAGGCCGAGAGTGCCGCGGAACTGCGTCACCACGCGGATTTTCTGCGCCACCAGCACCAGGTCCTGCACACGCATGATTTTCGAGACTGCGGCGACCATTTCCGGGGTCAGACCGGGGGCGAGGGCGCGCAGGGTCTGTTCATCGGCGGCATCGCTGAGCAGCCAGTCGCGAAAGCCGCCGACGGTGAGGTGGCTGACGACTGCGAAAGCCTGTTTGTCGTGAGTGTCGATGATCAGTCGGGTGACTTCATCGGTTTCATAGGGAATCAGTACTTCCTGCAGGAAGTGGCTCAATGGAATGTCGGCCAGCGCCATCTGTGCGGCGACCCGTTCGACATCGTTGAGGGCGGCGACACCGGCCAGAAAGTCCCCGGAACGCGCCGGACTGGCCTTGGCCATCACTTCCTTGAGGCTGTCGAAGCGATAGGTCTGGGCGCCGACGCAATGGGCGAATACGGCCATGGGGTGGTGTCCTCCTGATACTTGAATGTTGGCTGTGAATGCAAGGCCCGAGCCAGAGCATTCAAGCAATGTGTCAATCAGGACGCCATCGCGGGCAAGCCCGCTCCCACAGGGTTATGGGCTGGCCTCAAAAATGGACTCAACCATAAAACCCTGTAGGAGCGAGCTTGCTCGCGATGGCGATCTGATAGGCGACACAGGCAATGCCCGCGCCGCCCAGGTCTTTAGAAGAAGCCCAACGGATTGATGTCGTAGCTCACCAGCAGGTTTTTGGTCTGCTGATAGTGGTCGAGCATCATCTTGTGGGTTTCGCGGCCGACGCCGGACTTCTTGTAACCGCCGAACGCGGCGTGTGCCGGGTACAGGTGGTAGCAGTTGGTCCACACGCGACCGGCCTTGATGGCGCGGCCCATGCGATAGGCGCGGTTGATGTCGCGGGTCCAGAGGCCGGCACCCAGGCCGAACTCGGTGTCGTTGGCGATCGCCAGGGCTTCGGCTTCGTCCTTGAAGGTGGTGACGCTCACCACCGGACCGAAGATTTCTTCCTGGAAGACACGCATCTTGTTGGTGCCCTTGAGCAGGGTCGGCTGGATGTAATAGCCGGTCGCCAAGTTGCCATCGAGTTTCTCGACCTTGCCGCCGGTCAGCAGCTCGGCGCCTTCGCCCTTGGCGATTTCCAGGTACGACAGGATCTTGTCGAATTGCTGCTCGGACGCCTGGGCGCCGACCATGGTGTCGGTGTCGAAGGGGTCGCCGCGCTTGATTTGCAGGACCTTCTTCATCACCACTTGCATGAACTCGTCGTAGATCGACTCCTGTACCAGTGCGCGGGAAGGGCAGGTGCAGACTTCGCCCTGGTTGAAGAACGCCAGCACCAGGCCTTCGGCCGCCTTCTCGATGAAGGTCGGTTCAGCCTGCATGATGTCTTCGAAGAAGATGTTCGGCGATTTGCCACCCAGCTCCACGGTGGACGGAATGATGTTCTCGGCCGCGCATTTCATGATGTGCGAGCCGACCGGGGTCGAGCCGGTGAAGGCGATTTTGGCGATACGCTTGCTGGTGGCCAGCGCTTCGCCGGCTTCTTTGCCGAAACCTTGCACGATGTTCAGCACGCCCGGAGGCAGCAGGTCGCCGATCAGCTCGACCAGCACGGTAATGCCCAGCGGAGTTTGCTCGGCCGGCTTGAGCACCACGCAGTTACCGGCAGCCAGGGCCGGAGCGAGTTTCCAGGCGGCCATCAGGATCGGGAAGTTCCACGGAATGATCTGCCCGACCACCCCCAGTGGTTCATGGATGTGATAGGCCACAGTGTTGCCGTCGATCTCGGCGGCGCTGCCTTCCTGGGCGCGCAGGCAGCCTGCGAAGTAGCGGAAGTGGTCGGCAGCCAGCGGGATATCGGCGTTGAGGGTTTCACGAACGGCCTTGCCGTTGTCCCAGCTCTCGGTGAGCGCCAGGGTTTCCAGGTTCTGTTCGATGCGATCGGCGATTTTCAGCAGGATCAGGGAGCGCGCCTGGACGGACGTGGCGCCCCAGGCATCGGCCGCCGCATGGGCAGCGTCCAGGGCCTTGTCGATATCTTCGGCCGTGGAACGGGGGAATTCGGCAATCGGTTGGCCATTCACTGGCGAGGTATTGGTGAAGTACTGACCTTTGACAGGCGCGACGAACTCGCCGCCGATGTAGTTACCGTATTTGGCTTTGAACGAAACGATAGCGCCTTCAGTACCGGGGTGAGCGTAACGCATGATGTTTCTCTCCTTGCTTTTGTGCTTATAGGGAGGACGCGCATGTGCGCTGCATTAAGCGTAGAGCAAAGGTCGGGCCACCGCCTTGCAGGGCAGGTAAATCAAGGCCTTGCGCTATTCTTGTCGGACCGGCGGGTAGCGGGCGTGACGCTATCGGTACAGCCTGGGTGACAGTTTGTACCGGTTATGGCGCAGCCTGTGACCGGGTGGTCTCACCAGCATTGCAATGACGGCTGGGCTGGAGGATGCTCAGCCCTAACCAACCCGGCGGGGAGAACAATAAGAAATGCACGACAACCATTTGAGTCGCCATGCCCGTCAGGTCCTGACCGTTGCCCAGGGCAAGGCCCATTTGCACGGCCCCGGCAGCGATCCATCCATCGCCCGCTCCTGGTTGCGCTGCCTTGAGGACTACCATCTCGACCCGGCCCTGACCATGGCGCCCACCGTGCTGGAGCATGGTCGCGTTCTCGAAAGTCGCGAGCGCTTGCAACAAGTACTGCACATCGCCGGCAACGAAATGACCAGCCTGCATCAGCAGCTTTCCGGTTCCGGCCATGCGGTGCTGCTGACCGACGCCCGGGGCGTGATCCTCAACTGCGTGACGGCTCCCACCGAGCGGAAGATTTTCGAGCGCGCCGGGCTCTGGCTCGGCGCTGACTGGAGTGAAGCCTGCGAAGGCACCAATGGCATCGGCACCTGCCTGGTGGAGCGCCAGGCGCTGACGATTCATCGCGACGAACATTTCCGTGGCCGTCATACCGGACTGACCTGCTCGGCCAGTCCGGTGTTCGATCCCCATGGCGAGTTGCTGGCAGTGCTCGACGTATCCTCGGCGCGCCAGGACGTATCGCGCCAGAGTCAGTTCCACACCATGGCCTTGGTCAATCTCTCGGCAAAGATGATCGAGAGTTGCTACTTCCTGCGTTATTTCGAAAACCAATGGCTGCTGCGCTTTCATCTGCAAGCCGAGTCCGTCGGCCTGTTCAGTGAAGGATTGTTGGCGTTCGACGGCGATGGGCGCATCTGCGCTGTCAATCAAAGCGCATTGAACCTGTTGGGACATCCCCGTGGCGGCTTGCAGGGACAGCCGGTTGAGGCGCTTTTCGATTGCCGGCTCGATGAACTGCTCGGTCGCGCCAGCCTCGACGCCAGCGCCAGTTGGCCACTGCGTACCCGTGACGGGCGGCGATTGTTCGCTGTCTTGCGCGGACAGCCGCGGCGCGTGCCGGTGCCTCTGGTACCGGGGCCGATCATTGAGGAACGTCCGCAGCTGTCGGGCATTTGCCTGGGCGACAGCGCGTTGCAGACCGATTTTCGCAAGGCCCTGCGTGTCTATGAGCGGGACGTGCCGCTGCTGATCAACGGGGAAACCGGTTCGGGCAAGGAAGCTTTCGCCAAGGCGGTGCATCAAGCCAGCCAGCGTGCCGACAAGGCCTTTGTCGCCCTTAACTGCGCGGCCATTCCGGAAAGCCTGATCGAGAGTGAATTGTTCGGCTATCGCGGCGGCAGTTTCACCGGCGCGCGCAAGGAAGGCATGCGCGGCAAGCTGCAGCAGGCCGATGGCGGGACGCTTTTCCTCGACGAAATCGGCGATATGCCCCTGGCGTTGCAGACGCGGCTGCTAAGGGTGCTTGAGGATCGCCAGGTGGTGCCCATCGGTGGTGATCCTCAGGAAATCAACGTGCGAATCATCAGCGCCACGCACCGCCAGCTGCTGGATCGGGTCGAGGAGGGCAGTTTCCGCGAGGACCTGTATTACCGGCTCAATGGCCTGGAAATCGCGCTGCCGGCACTGCGTGATCGCAGTGACAAATCGCAACTGCTCGACTTTTTGCTGGCCGAAGAGGCGCGCGGGGAAACCGTGCTGATCGACGAACCCGCACGTCAGGCCCTGCTGGCCTTCACCTGGCCGGGCAACGTGCGCCAATTGCGCAATGTGCTGCGCACCCTGGCGGCGCTGTGTGAAGACGGGCACATCGGGCTGGAGGATTTGCCGGCGATGATCCGTCAGGCCCGGCCGATTGTTGTGCAACCCGTTGAAGAGTCCGAACGCCCGCTGGACGATGCCGAGCGGCTGGCGTTGCTCAATGCGCTGGAGCATACGCGCTGGCATATGACGCATACGGCGCAGCAGTTGGGTGTGAGTCGCAATACGCTGTACCGGAAGCTGCGTAAGCACGGGATTGCCAGATAGATACCTGTAGGAGCGAGGCTTGCCCGCGAATGCCGTGACGCGTACTGCCTGATGGGACGCGTTAACGTTCTTCGCGGGCAAGCCTCGCTCCTACAGGGTTTCATCGCGATCGGAAACAAAGGTGCGATTTTCCCCTCCCTAAGCTAACCTGCGGCCATGTTTTACGAGGTCGACTATGCACATTCATATTCTTGGTATCTGCGGCACTTTCATGGGTTCGATGGCGGTTCTGGCCAAAGAGCTGGGCCATCACGTGACGGGCTCCGATGCCAACGTCTACCCGCCAATGAGCACTCAGCTGGAAGCCCAGGGCATCGAGTTGACCCAGGGCTATGACCCGGCGCAGCTCGACCCGGCCCCTGATCTGGTGGTGATCGGCAATGCCATGTCCCGTGGCAACCCGGCGGTTGAATATGTGCTGAACAAAGGCCTGCCTTACGTCTCCGGCCCGCAGTGGCTGGCGGACCACGTGCTGCAGGGTCGCTGGGTCCTGGCGGTCGCCGGCACTCACGGCAAGACCACCACCAGCAGCATGCTCGCCTGGGTGCTGGAGCATGCCGGCATGAGTCCGGGCTTCCTGATCGGCGGCGTGCCACAGAACTTTTCGGTGTCGGCGCGACTGGGCGGCACACCGTTCTTCGTGATCGAAGCCGATGAATACGACAGCGCCTTCTTCGACAAGCGCTCCAAGTTCGTTCACTACCGCCCGCGCACGGCAATTCTGAACAACCTGGAGTTCGATCACGCTGACATCTTCCCCGATCTGCCCGCCATCGAGCGGCAGTTCCACCATCTGGTGCGGACCATTCCGAGCGAAGGCCTGGTGATTCATCCGACCACCGAGCCCGCGCTGCAACGTGTGATCGAAATGGGTTGCTGGACCCCGGTGCAGACCACCGGCGCCGGCGGTCAATGGCAGGTCAAGCTGCTCAGCGAAGACGGTTCGGCTTTCGAAGTGATGTTCGAAGGGGTTTTCCAGGGCGTGGTCGAGTGGGACATGACCGGTCAGCACAACGTCGCCAACGCTCTGGCCACCTTGGCAGCCGCGCGCCACGTCGGCGTCGTGCCATCCATGGGTATCGCCGCGCTGAGCGCATTTAAGAGCGTGAAGCGCCGCATGGAGAAAGTCGCGGAGGTGCGTGGCATCACTATTTATGACGACTTCGCTCACCACCCGACCGCCATCGCCACCACCCTCGACGGCCTGCGCAAGCGCATCGGCGACGCGCCGCTGATCGCGATCATCGAGCCGCGTTCCAACTCCATGAAGCTCGGCGCACACCGTGACGGCCTGCCGGAAAGCGTGGTCGATGCCGATCAGGTGATCTGGTACGCGCCGCCGAATCTTGGCTGGGATCTGGCTGGCACCGCCGCGCTGTGCACCGTGCCATCGATCGTCAGCGATTCGCTGGAGGGCATCATTGAGCGGGTGAAAAGCCAGGCACAACCGGGCACCCAAGTGGTGATCATGAGCAATGGCGGCTTCGGCGGCCTGCACGGCAAACTCGCCGAGGCGCTGAAATGAACAACGGTCCGGACCGCATCACGCTGGCGATGACGGGTGCTTCCGGCGCCCAGTACGGCTTGCGTCTGCTCGACTGCCTGGTGCGTGACGACCGCGAGGTGCACTTCCTGATTTCCAAGGCGGCGCAACTGGTGATGGCCACCGAAACCGACGTCACGCTGCCGGCCAAGCCGCAGATGATGCAGGCGTTCCTCACCGAATACACCGGTGCGGCTGCCGGACAGATTCGGGTCTATGGCAAGGAAGACTGGATGTCGCCGGTGGCCTCGGGCTCCGGCGCGCCGGCGGCGATGGTGGTGGTGCCGTGTTCCACGGGGACGTTGTCGGCCATCGCCACCGGCGCCTGCAACAACCTGATCGAGCGCGCCGCCGACGTCACGCTCAAGGAGCGCCGCCAGTTGATCCTGGTACCCCGCGAGGCGCCGTACTCGAGCATTCATCTGGAACACATGCTCAAGTTGTCGAACATGGGCGTGACCATCCTGCCCGCCTCGCCGGGCTTCTACCATCAGCCGCAAACCATCGACGACCTGATCGATTTTGTCGTGGCGCGGATTCTCAACCTGCTGAACATTCCCCAGGACATGCTGCCGCGCTGGGGTGAACACCATATGAGCAGTGATGAATAAGCTGCTGATCATTGTGCTGGCGCTGCAACTGGCGGGATGTGCTACGGCGCGGACCCTGGATGCGGCCAAGCCGGGCGCGCCGGTGGTGTATGCCGGAACGCGGTTGGACCTGTATGCAATGAATGGCGGCTGCTGTGCCAAGGATCGATTCGGCGCAGAAGCGCCGAGCTATCCGGGTGTCGACCTGCCGGCCAGCGCGTTGCTCGATACCTTGTTGTTGCCGCTGTCTTTATTGACGGTGCTGGGCGTGAATTTTCAGGCAACAGGCGGGATGTAGCGTTCGGCGTGAAGTCGGCG
>NZ_JAIQWX010000203.1 GCF_020164475.1 Pseudomonas sp. REP124
TTGCCCGCGAAGAGGCCCTCAAGGCTGCTAAAATGCCGGCTCATCACCCAGAGCCGGCATCATGCTTCTCCCTCCCAACGACTGGCTCCCCCAGGCCCCCCTCGAACCCCTCCACCTCGATTGGCTCACCGACATCCAAGTCGCCATCCTGCGCATGGACCTGATCGACCCGCTGATCAGCGGCAACAAATGGTTCAAGCTGATCGAACACCTCGAGGCCGCCGAGCAAGCCGGTTGCGAGGGCATCATCAGCCTGGGTGGTGCCCACTCCAATCACCTTCATGCACTGGCCGCGGCGGGCAAACGCTTTGGTTTTGCCACGGTGGGCCTGCTGCGCGGCCATCCACAACAAACGCCCACGGTCGAGGATTTGCAGGCGTTCGGCATGGAGCTGCACTGGCTCGGCTACGGCGGTTATCGGGCGCGGCATGCGGCGGGTTTCTGGGAGCCTTGGCGTGCTCGTTATCCGACGCTGTACCCCGTGCCCGAAGGCGGTGGCGGCCTCGCGGGCGCTCGTGGTTGCGTTCAATTGAAGGCGATGGTTCGGGATCAGCTGAAGGCGCTGAACTGGAGCGACTACGACGGCTGGTGGCTGGCCTGTGGCACCGGTACCACGCTTGCCGGATTGGTGCTGGCCGAAGCCGGTGAGCGGCCAGTTTACGGCGCAATGGCGGTGCCTGACGACCATGGGGTGGCGCAGCAGGTAGTGCGGATTCTGGAGGAGGCGGGCTCGCTTCGTTCGGCTTATGAACTGATGGACGCCAGCCGGGGTGGTTTCGCCAAGGTCGATGCGCCGTTACTCCAATTCATCGATCAGACCGAACGCTCCAGCGGCATTCCCCTGGAGCCCTTGTACACCGGCAAGGCACTGCTGGCGCTCAGGCAGCAGGTCGAGGCGGGGAAGTTTGCCCGGGGAACGCGGTTGGTCTTTGTGCATACCGGTGGTTTGCAGGGGCGGCGGGGGTTCACTCCACAAATCTAAACAACACCACAAATCCAATGTGGGAGCGGGCTTGCTCGCGAAGGCGGTGTGTCAGTCTCCATAGAAGTTGGCTGACACGGCCTCTTCGCGAGCAAGCCCGCTCCCACATTGGATAGTTGTCAGGTTCAGGAATCGCGATTCACCCGCTTGGGCATCATCCGCAACAGGGTGTTATCCCTGACCACATAATGGTGATACAGCCCCGCCACGGCATGGAGGCCGATCAGCCAGTAGCCGATGGTGCCGGCCAGTTCATGCCATTCCTGCAGCTGCTTGGCGAAGTCCTTGTCCTCTGCCACCAGCAGCGGCAGGTCGACGCCGTAGAACATCACCTGATTACCCTTGGCGCTGGTGGTCAGCCAGCCGAGGATCGGCGTGGCGATCATGAACAGGTACAGCGCCCAGTGCATCAGCTTGGCCAGCGCGGTCTGCCACTGCGGCGAGGCCGGGAAGATCTGTGGTGCGGGGCCGAAACTGCGGGCGAACAGGCGTAGCCAGACCAGGACGAACACCGTCAGGCCGAGCATGAAATGGGATTCCACGATCAAGGTTCGACCACCACTACCCTTGGGGAACATTCCGCGCAGTTCGATGCAGGCGTAAACCAGCGCGAGCAGGACCAGCATCAACCAGTGCAGCGTGATCGATACGGTGCTGTAGCGTGATTCGGAGTTTTTCCAGGGCATTTCGCGTTTCCTCACAGGTCCGGTTTAGAGCCACCGTTCTTGGTCGACGGTGTGCTTTAACTGTAATCCTGTTTCAACGGCTTTGCCTTGGGCTGTTTAACGCTGAAGGCTCTGTTCAGGTAATTGACAGGAAGACGCATTATCCCCCGTCAAACGCGACAGACCTGTGGGAGCGAGCCTGCTCGCGATGAACGCCAGGACAGCGCGGGGCATCAGGTCGCCCGCGTTATCGTTGACATCCATCGCGAGCAGGCTCGCTCCCACAGGTTATGGGGTGCCTCTGTAGGAGCGAGCTTGCTCGCGATGATCGCCAGGACACCGCGGGGTATCAGGTTTTCCGCGTTATCGTTGACGACCATCGCGAGCAAGCTCGCTCCTACAGTGGCAGGGGAGGGGGATCAGCTGGACTGTGGCATCTCGCCCTTGGCCAGGCGCTGGTTGATGTCGGCGATCACGGCCGGCAGGTCGCTGATGGTGTCGATCATGTAGTGAGGGCGCGAGGCTTCGAAGAGGGTGTGGATGCGCTTGCGCTCGCTGTCCAGCGTGGCGCTGTCCAGGGCGCGGAAGCCTTCGTAGTCCAGGCCCAGGGCGTTGCCCGAGCAGATGAGGGCCACGGTCCACATGCCGGCGCGGCGACCTTCGAGGATGCCCGGCACGGTGTCGTCGATCTTCACGCAGGCGGCGACATCGTCGATGCCCAGGGCGATCACGTTGGCCAGGGCCTGGGCCGGCCATGGACGACCGTTCGGCACTTCATCGGTGGCGACCACGTGGTCGGCCACGTAGCCGTTGGTGGCGGCCAGCTCAACGACCTTGTCCATGACCTGTTTCGGGTAGCCGGAGCAGGAGCCGATCTTGATTCCTTGCTGGCGCAGGTTGGCGATGGTGTCCAGGGCGCCCGGGATCAGCGCCGAGTGCTCGGCGATTTTTTCGATCTGCAGCGGCATGAAACGCTGGTAGATCGCGGTGACGTCATCGTCGGTCGGCGTGCGGCCGAACACCTTGTGATAACGCTCGGCGACTTCCGGCAGGTCGCACAGGGTACGGATGTGGTCCCACTTGCCCATGCCCATCGGGCCACGGGCTTCTTCGATGGAAACCTGCACATCGAACTCGGCGAAGGCTTCGACGAAGATCTGGGTAGGGGCGAAGGAGCCGAAGTCGACGACGGTGCCGGCCCAGTCGAGGATGGCGGCTTGCAGTTGGGTTGGGTTGGTGTAGTTCATGGTGATCAGATTCCTGTGGCAACTGGATAATGGGGAGCTGCTTTGGGTGGGAGCGGGCTTGCTCGTGAATGCGGTCTGACATTCAGAATTGATGCCGACTGACACGCCGCCTTCGCGAGCAAGCCCGCTCCCACAGGGAAAGGCGGTGGCGTTTAGATCTCGAGCACTTCCATCTCGCGCAACACTTCGCCGATGGCCGCGACGACTTCGCGCATTTCGGCGGGCTGCACGTGGCCGATGCAGCCGACGCGGAAGGTTTCGACCTGGGTCAGTTTGCCGGGGTAGAGGATGTAGCCCTTGGCCTTGACCCGCTCGTAGAACTCCTTGAACTGGTAGCGCGGGTCTTTCGGGGCGTGGAAGGTGGCGATGATCGGCGCCTGGATTGCGGCCGGCAGGAAGCTGCGCAGGCCCAGCTTGCCCATCTCTTCCATCAGCGCCTGACAGTTGGCGGCGTAGCGTGCATGCCGTGCCGGCAGGCCGCCTTCTTCGTTGTATTGCAGCAAGGCTTCGTGCAGCGCCGCGACCACATGTGTCGGTGGGGTGAAGCGCCATTGGCCGGTTTTCAGCATGTAGGCGTGCTGGTCGAACAGGTCCATCGCCAGGGAATGGGAGTTGCCGGCGGCTGCGGCCAAGGATTCCTTGTTGGCGAACACGAAGCCCATGCCCGGTACACCTTCCAGGCATTTGCCGGAGGCGGCGATCAGCGCGTCGAACGGAATCTTTTGCGCATCGACCGGCAGGGCGCCGAAGGAACTCATGGCGTCGATGATCAGACGCTTGCCGTGCTGCTGGATGACCTGGGCGATTTCCGGCAGCGGGTTGAGGATGCCGGTGCTGGTCTCGCAGTGAATCAACGCGACGTGGGTGATACCGGCATCGGCGCGCAGCAGGCGATCAACGTCGGCGGCGGTGGTCGGTTCGTCTTCGGCGGTTTCGAAGGTGCTGAAGGAGCGACCCAGCACTTCGCAGATTTTCGCCAGGCGTTTGCCGTAGGCGCCGTTGATCAACACCAGGACCTTGCCGTCGCGGGGCACCAGGGTGCCGATCGCCGCTTCCACGGCGAAGGTGCCGCTGCCTTGCAGAGGGACGCAGTGATGGCTGGCGGCGCCGTTGATGATCGCCAACAGTTGCTCGCACAGGCTGGCGGTCAGTTGGTTGAAGCGGTCATCCCATGAACCCCAGTCAACCATCATCGCCTGACGGGTGCGGGCGGACGTGGTCAACGGGCCGGGGGTGAGCAGGATGGGGGCGGCAATACTCATTCTCGTGTCCTCGCAATCGATGGGATGAAGCGTTGGTGCCTAAATTGCAATTTGCCGAGTTATCAATCAAATTGTTTGTTGTTATGCCAGCCATCAGTAGGACTTATTCATGAATCTGTTTCAGCTGCGTGCCTTCGATGCCGTGGCCCGCGAGGGCAGTTTCACCCGCGCCGCCGCGCGCCTGTTCATCAGCCAGCCGGCGGTCACCGGGCACATCAAGGCGCTGGAGGAGCACTACCAGATCACCCTGTTGCGACGTACCGCGCGCCGGGTGGAATTGACCGAAGAGGGCACCAAGCTGGCGGCCATCACCCGGGCGATGTTCGGTCTGGCCGAGGAAGCGCAGGTGATGCTGGAGGCGAACCGGCAGTTGCTCACCGGTCGCCTGGAAGTCGCGGCGGACGGCCCGCACATGGTCATGCCGATGCTGGCGAGCCTGCGTGCGCGGTATCCGGGGATCACCGTGAAC
The DNA here is from genome assembly GCF_020164475.1 of Pseudomonas sp. REP124. Lineage (GTDB taxonomy): Bacteria > Pseudomonadota > Gammaproteobacteria > Pseudomonadales > Pseudomonadaceae > Aquipseudomonas. The sequence continues at coordinate 4,626 of NZ_JAIQWX010000203.1, forward strand.
CTGCGTCTGGGCAACGCTCAGGAAACCCTGGCTGCGCTGCTGTCCGAGCATGCCGACGTGGCGGTGCTGACCGAAGTCGAGCCGCGCAAGGGCCTGCATCTGCAAGCCCTGAGCGAGTCACGGATTTGCGCACTGGTGCCGGAGAATCATCCGTGGGCGCGCAAGACCAAGGGCGTGCCGCTCAAGGAGCTGGATCAGGTGATCATGGTGTTGCGCGAGCCCAGTTCGATCACCCGGCGCACCTTCGACGAGGCCTGCGCTCAGGCCAAGGTGAACCCGCGGGTGCTGCTGGAACTGGACAGCCGCGAAGCGGTGACCGAGGCGGTGGCGGCGGAATTGGGGGTGGGCGTGGTGTCGTCGGTGGAAGTCAGCCATGACCCGCGGGTGGCGGCGGTGCCGATCATTGGCGAGGGGCTGGTGAACCGGCACATGATGGGGTGCATGGAGCGGCGGCGGGATTTGCGGTTGATACAGGCGTTTTTCGGGTTGGTGCCTGGCAAGTAGACCGAGTCGCGGCCTTCGCGGGCAAGCCCGCTCCCACAGGTTTTTTGGTGTACATGAATTTTTTGAACGACACATAACCCTGTGGGAGCGGGCTTGCCCGCGAAGAGGCCAGACCTGCCTACACCAGACTCTCGCGCACCATCTCCAGAAACGTCGCCACGATCCGCCGCGAACTCTGCTCCCTCAAACACACCAATGTCTCGGTCAAGCGCCGCTTGCAATCGGTAATCGGCAACGCACACACCCTGGAATCCGCACCGAACTCGGCCGCCGAAACCACCCCCACGCCAATCCCCACCACCACCGCTTCGCGCGCCGCTTCCCGGCCTTCGACCTGGATCGCCGGCCTGATGCGAAACCCGGCGCCGGCCATTTCCTCTTCCAGCGTCTGGCGCGTCACCGAGCCGATTTCCCTGAGCACCAACGGCGTGTCGTCGAGATCCGCCAGGCAGATGGATTCGCGGTCGGCCCAGGGGTGATTGCGCGACACGAACGCCACCATCGGATCGTTGCGCAGCGGCAGGGAGATCAGGCGTTCGTCGCTGACCTCGCGGCCCAGCAACGCAAGGTCAGCCTGATAGTTGAACAGGCGGAACAGCGATTCGTCGGTGTTGCCGGTTTCGATCTTCACGCTGATGCCGGGATAACGCTCGCAGAACCGGGCGATCTGCGGCAGCACGTGCACCGGTGCATCCACCGCCAGGATCAGGCTGCCGGTCTGCAAGGCCTGGGAGTCCTGCAACAGTTCCTGGGCCTCGGCTTCGATCACAAACAGTTTCTGCGTGACGCCCAGCAGACGCTCCCCCAGATCGGTCAGGCGTACCGAGCGTTTATTGCGGTGAAACAGCAGCACCCCGTAGCGTTCTTCGAGTTTGCGCACCTGATCGGAGATCGCCGGCTGCGTGAGGAACAACCGCTCGGCGGCTTTGGTGAAGCTTCCGTGCACGGCCACCGCGTGGAAAGCCTTGAGCTGAGCATGGGAAACCGACATCGAACCTCCAGTAACAAGCAGGGCTTATTTTTGAAATACGATAAATCGATTTTACTTATTAATCAGTAATTGTTTCCATCCTCTCCAGCCCCGCTGACTGGCCAGTCGAACAGCTCGGGTGCCATGAGACTGTGCGTGCAGTACGCAGGACTCATCTGACCGGTATCCGCCGCAGGGACAGGGCGATATCGCAGTGCTCAACAATAAAAACACAGGCGTTTTCTTCCAATTCTGCCGGCACACTCACACCCTGAGGTCAGAACCACAATGAACAAGCACATCGGCACCATCAAGCGTTGGCGCGTGCAGATCTTCGCGATCACCTGGCTCGCCTACGCCGCTTTCTACTTCACCCGCAAAGCGTTTTCCGTTGCCAAGCTCGGCATCGGCGAAGACCCGACGTTCATGCTCGACAAAATGGCCATGGCCAACCTCGACGCCATCTACCTGACCGCCTACGCCGTCGGCCAATTCACCTGGGGCATCCTCGCCGACCGCTTTGGCCCGCGAGTGGTGGTGCTGGGCGGATTGCTGATTTCCGCGGCCGCAGCGCTGGTGATGGGCAGCTTCGCGACCTTGCCGATCTTCGCCACCTGCATGTTGATCCAGGGCCTGGCGCAGTCCACGGGCTGGTCGGGGCTGTGCAAGAACCTCGGCAGTTTCTTTCCCTCCCAGCAACGCGGGCGGGTGCTGGGGCTGTGGAGTTCCTGCTATGCGTTCGGCGGCCTGGTGGCATCGCCGTTCGCCGGATGGTGGGCCTATACGGCGATCGGCTCCTGGCACGCGGCGTTCATTTCCAGCGCGGCGGTGGTCGGTGTGGTGGCGGTGCTGTTCTTCATCTTTCAGCGCAACAAACCCGAAGACGTTGGCCTGCCAGCGGTTGAGCCGGAACCTGAACTGAGTGCGGAAGAAGCTCGCACCCAAAGCAAAACCAGCTTTCTGGCACCATTGAAAGACATACTGCGCAATCGCACGGTGCTGGTCCTGGGGCTGGCGTACTTCATGTTGAAGCCTGCGCGCTACGCGATTCTGCTCTGGGGCCCGGTGATCGTTTTCGAACAGATGCCTTCGGTGGGCAAGGTGGGCGCGGCGATCATTCCGACCGCCTTCGAGCTGGCCGGATTGCTCGGGCCGATCCTGATCGGGCTGGCCTCGGACAAAATCTTCGGCGCGCGCAGGATGCCGGCGTGCGTGATCAGCCTGCTGGCACTGACCGTGTCGCTGGCGTTTTTCATGGGCGCGCTGCACACCGGCAGCGTGGCGTTGGTGGTGGCACTGCTGTTCGTCATGGGCCTGACCCTGTATGGACCGGACTCGATGATCAGCGGCGCGGCCGCGATCGATTTCGGCACCGCCAAGTCCGGTGCCACCGCGGCGGGCTTCGTCAACGGATGCGGTTCGGTCGGGGCGGTCCTGGGCGGTTTGCTGCCGGGCTATTTCGACTCCGTCACCGTGTTCATCGTTTTCGCCGGCTGCGCGATGTTCTCCGCGCTGGTGCTGATCCCGCACTGGAACAGCCGCCCCGGTGGCCTGAAAACCAATTATCCGTTTGTGCCTAACCAGCCGATGACCGTAAAACCCCTGCGTACCTGAACCCCGTCCCGCGTCGCCTGCTGCGGGTGCGGCAGGCTGGCGCGTGGCTATCTGACCGGAGATCGACCCCCATGAGACCTTTTTGGCTCGACCAGGCCCTCAAGGCTGAAACGTCCGACAGCTGCCCGCCACTGCAAGGCGATGCTCGCGCCGACGTGTGCATTGTCGGCGGCGGCTACACCGGGTTGTGGACCGCGATCATGCTCAAGCAGCAGAACCCCGAACTGGACGTGCGGCTGATTGAGGCCGATATCTGCGGCGCCGGAGCCAGCGGGCGCAACGGTGGTTGCGCATTGTCCTGGTCGGCAAAATATTTCACCCTCGAGCGCCTGTTCGGCGTCGAGGAAGCGGTGCGTCTGGTCAAGGAGTCCGAGCGCAGCATCCACGCCATCGGCGCGTTCTGCGAGCAGTACGGGGTGGATGCCGATTACCGACTCGACGGCACCCTCTACACCGCGACCAACCGTGCCCAGGTCGGCTCGACCGACGCGGTGATCGCCGCCCTGGAACGCCAGGGCATCAACTCTTTCACACAAAGGCCGCTGGCCGATGTGCAGCGCATGGCCGGCTCCAGCAAGCACCTGGAAGGCTGGTTCTCTCGGGCGGCGGCCAGTGTGCAGCCGGGCAAACTGGTACGCGGTTTGCGCCGGGTGGCCCTGCAATTGGGGGTGAAGATTCATGAACACACCGCGATGACCGGGCTGGAAGAAGGCAAGCCGGCGGGGATTCAGACCGCCAACGGCACCATTCGCGCCGATCGCGTGGTACTGGCGATGAACGCCTGGATGGCCCGGGCTTTCCCGCAGTTCGAGCGCAGCGTGGCGATTGTTTCCAGCGACATGCTGATCACCGAACCGCGTCCGGATCTGCTCAACGAAATCGGCTTGACCAGCGGCGTCACGGTGCTCGATTCGCGGATCTTCGTGCACTACTACCACAACACGCCGGACGGCCGGATCATGCTCGGCAAGGGCGGCAATACCTTCGCCTATGGTGGGCGCATGTTGCCGGTGTTCGACCAGCCGTCGCCTTATGCCGGCCTGTTGCAGAGCAGCCTGGCAGACTTCTTCCCGGCGTTTGCCGACGTCAAGGTCGAGGCGACGTGGAACGGGCCGTCGGATCGCTCGGTCACGGGGCTACCGTTCTTCGGGCAGATGAGTGCCAGTGGCAACGTGTTCTATGGGTTTGGATATTCCGGCAGCGGCGTCGGGCCTTGCCATATGGGTGGGCAGATATTGGCGTCGATGGTTCAGGGGCTGGACAACCCGTGGACACGTTCGCCGCTGGTGAATGGGCCGCTGGGGTTTTTCCCGCCGGAGCCGATTCGTTATTTGGGTTCGTTGATGGTGCGCAATGCGATTCGTCGCAAGGAGCGGGCGGAGGATCATGGGCGCAGGCCACGGCATCTGGATGTGCGGTTGGCGAAGTTTGCGGCGGCGGCGGGGAAGGCTGATAAAGGATAAAAGCAGCGGCAAGTTTCAAGCTGCGAGCTGCAAGTTTTGAAGCTGGATAGATGACTTTGTGGCGAGGGGGCTTGCCCCCG
>NZ_JAIQWX010000204.1 GCF_020164475.1 Pseudomonas sp. REP124
ATGAAGGCAACCCGATCCCGGATCAGCCCTCCGGACTCAATATCAACACCGCCAACGGCGGCAGATTCAGCACCAGCGACAACGCCTGCCCATGGCTCGGCGTTTCTTCGGCATCCGCCCCGCCACTGTTGCCATAGTCAGAACCGGCATAAATCGCCGAATCGCTATTGAGCAACTCCTTCCAACGCCCGGCAAACGGCACGCCGACGCGGTACGCCTCACGCGGCACCGGGGTGAAGTTGGCCACCACCAGCACCGGCTTGCCTTCGCGGCTCCAGCGCAGCCAGGCGTAGACGCTGTTGATCGCATCGTCGCCGATCAGCCACTGGAAGCCCTGCGGCACATCGTCCTGCTCATGCAGCGCCGGGATATCGCGGTACAGGTGGTTGAGGTCGCTGACCAGCTTCTGCACACCCTTGTGTTCCGAGTACTGCAACAGGTACCAGTCCAACTGCTGATCGTGATTCCACTCGCGCCACTGGCCGAACTCGCAGCCCATAAAGAGCAACTTCTTGCCCGGATGGGTCCACATGAAACTCAGGTACGCCCGCAGGTTGGCGAATTTCTGCCAGCGGTCGCCCGGCATCTTGTCGATCAGCGAATGCTTGCCGTGCACCACTTCATCGTGGGAGATCGGCAGGATGAAGCGCTCGGACCAGGCGTACACCAAGCCAAAACTCAGTTCGTTGTGATGGTGGGCGCGGTACACCGGATCCTGCTGGATGTAATGCAGCGAATCGTGCATCCAGCCCATGTTCCATTTGTAGGCAAAACCCAGTCCGCCCTGTTGCGTGCTCTGGCTGACACCCGGCCAGGCCGTGGATTCCTCGGCGATCACCAGGGCGCCCGGTGCTTCCAGGGCGACCACGTCGTTCAGATGCCGCAGGAAATCGATGGCTTCCAGGTTCTCCCGCCCGCCGTGACGATTCGGTACCCATTCGCCGGCCTTGCGCGAGTAGTCGCGGTAGAGCATCGACGCCACCGCATCGACCCGCAGGCCGTCGACGTGGAAATGCTTCAGCCAGTGCAGCGCCGACGCCAGCATGTAGCCGTGGACCTCGGTGCGCCCCAGGTTGTAGATCAGCGTGTCCCAGTCCTGGTGAAAACCTTCCTGGGGATTGCCGTACTCGTACAGTGCAGTGCCGTCAAAATTGGCCATGCCATGGGTGTCGGTAGGGAAATGCGCGGGTACCCAATCGAGAATCACGCCAATCTCGGCCTGGTGGCAGGCGTTGACGAAGGCCGCAAACTCATCGCCGCTGCCGTAACGGGCGCTGGTGGCGAACTGCGAAAGCAATTGGTAACCCCATGAACCACCGAACGGGTGCTCCATGATCGGCATCAGTTCGATGTGGGTGAACCCCAGTTCCTTGACGTACGGAATCAGCCGCTCGGCCAGTTCCGGCCAGGTGTACTGGCGGGAGACCTCACCCAGATCATCCAGCTCGCATTGCCAGGATCCGGCGTGCAATTCGTAAATCGACAGGGGCGCGTTATGACGTTGACGCTCGACCCGCGCCTGCATCCAGTCCTGATCCTGCCAGTCGATCTTCAGTGGCGAAGCTACTTTCGACGCAGTATCCGGCGGCATGCTGGTGGCCAGCGCCATCGGGTCGGCCTTCAGCGGCAGGATACCTTCTTTGCCGAGAATCTCGTACTTGTAGGCCTCCCCCGCTTGCAGACGCGGGATGAACAATTCCCAGACCCCGGTCGGGTAACGCACGCGCATCGGATGGCGGCGTCCGTCCCAGTTGTTGAAATCACCGACCACCGACACCCGCCTGGCGTTAGGCGCCCACACCGCAAAGCGCACGCCATCGACGCCATCGACGGTTTTCAGCTGCGCGCCCAGAGCACTGCTGAGGTCGCGGTGATTGCCCTCGGCAAACAGATACAAATCCATCTCGCCGAGCAACTCGCCAAAACTATAGGGATCTTCAGTGATCTGCTCGCCACCGGCCCAGCGTGCACGCAGCAGATAAGGCTGCGCATGATCGAAATGCCCGACGAACAAACCCGGGGTCTGGGCGGCTTCAAGATCGCCCAGCACTTCCCCGGAATCCCGGGCCAGCACCTGAACGCTCAAGGCGTCCGGCAGATAAGCACGAATATATTGCCCCCCGGAACCGTCGCCGTGGGGGCCAAGAATGGCGAACGGGTCGTGATGTTCGGCCCGCACCAGTGCATCGATATCTCGCGCCGCCGGCAGCAGCGCTTCATTGTGACGATGACCCTGTTCCTTGTTCGAGAAACTCATGACTACTCTCCACCAAGATCGGAAAAGGGTTTAAGCCCACTCAATAATCCATATAAACCGTGCAATGGCACGGGCAGCCAGGTCGGGCGATTCTCCGCCTCATAGGCCACTTCGTACGCCGCTTTCTCCAGACCGAACAACGCCAGTGCGGCGTCCTCGCCTTCCGGATCTTGCCACGCATGGCCAAGCGTAGCTGCCGCCAGCCGATAAGCGTCGATAAATGCCTGTTTTGCTTCCCTTAAATAGCGTTCTGCCACCCGTTGCCGTGCTGCCTGGGCTTCAGCGGTGTTGTCGACGTTGTGCACGTTGATGGTCATCGCCGCTGCGTAATCGAAAGAACGCAACACGCCGCTGACGTCCTTGTACGGGCTGTGCTTGCCCCGGCGCTCGTCGAGTGGCCGCGCGGGTTCGCCTTCGAAGTCGATCAGGTAGGCATCGCCCTTGATCACCAGCACCTGGCCCAGATGCAAATCGCCGTGCACGCGCATGCGCAAGCCACCCGCCGTCTGTTTGCCCAGCGCCTGGACGTGGCTGAGGATGGCTTTTTTGTTGTCCAGTAAACGGCTGACCAGGGTTTTGTCCGCCGGGTTCAGTTCGTTTTGATGCTGTTTGAGCAACGTCAATGCATGCTCGATTTGCGCCGCCACGTCCTTGCCCGAAGCCTGCGCATCCTTTTGCGAGGTGACCTGCGGATCGAAATCCGGTTGGTCGCTTGATGCCGCCAGCACCTGATGCATTTCACCCAGGCGCTGGCCCAGCATGCCGGCGAAATCTTTCAGTTCGCCGAGGGCGTTGTAATGCTGTTCCTGCTCGGACATGGCGTCTGCCAGTTCGTCGCGCAGCGCCCGTTCGAGGTTGTTCTGAGTCCACTCCCAGGCATCGCCCTGATTGCTCAAGTAGCCCTGGGCGATCATCAGCAGGTTGTCTTCGCCATTGCCGTCGCGACGCACCACCGAACCGAGCAACGGCGAAATGTTGCGATAGCCGGCGTTGGTCAGGTAGGCGCTCATTTCCAGCTCCGGGTGCACGCCGGACGCGACTTTGCGGATCAGCTTCAGCACCAGGCTGTTGCCGATAACCACCGAACTGTTGGATTGCTCGGCGGACAGGTAGCGCACTTCGGAATCAGCGTTAAGACCCAATTCCGCCAGTCCGGACCCCGGTTCGAAACGGATATCGCCGCCATCACACGCCAGAACCGTCTCGTTCTGCATGGCCTGCAATACCGAGCGGATGAAGTGTTCGAGGCTGAAGGCATCGGTGATCAGTCCCACCTGCGGCCCGCGACGGACCCGCGACAGGGCCAGCTGCTGCGGCAAGGCGGCGCCGAACTGATCTTCGGCAATGAAGCCGAACGGCAGTTGATAACGATGAGTCTGGCCGGCGCTGGTCACTTCGATTTCGCTGAGCAGCACTGGGTGCTGCGCATCGCCAAAGCGCACGCCATAAGCCAGGTTGACCTGCTCGACGGCCGCGTCCTTGCCGGCGAACCAGCGGCGGTTCTGCAGCCAGCTCGGCAGAATGCCCTGCTCCAACGTGGCGCGCGCAGGTGCTTCGAGCAATTCTTCCATGCGCTTTTTCAGCACCAGGGTGGTGAAATCCGGCAGGCTCTGCGCCGGTTCCACGTGCCAGCTCGGCATCTGGTTTTCCGCCGCCAGGCCGAACCAGTAGAAACCGTAAGGCGCCAGGGTCAGGAGGAAACTGAGCTGGCCGATGGGCGGGAACGCATTACCGCCGAGCATCTCCACCGGCACCATGCCGACATAGGCCGACAGGTCCAGCTCCACCGCCTGCGCGCTGCGCGAGACGTTGGCGACACACAGAATGATTTCGTGCTTGCCGTCCTCCCCCGTGAACTCCCGGGTATAGGCCAGCACCCGGCGGTTGGACGGCGAGAGCATTTTCAGGGTGCCGCGACCGAACGCCTTGGATTGCTTGCGCACCGCGAGCATGCGTCGGGTCCAGTTGAGCAGCGAGTGCGGGTCGCCAGCCTGGGTTTCGACGTTGACCGACAGGTAACCGTATTGCGGGTCCATGATCGGCGGCAGCACCAGACTGGCCGGATCGGCGCGGGAGAAGCCGCCGTTGCGGTCGATCGACCATTGCATGGGGGTGCGCACACCATCGCGGTCGCCCAGGTAGATGTTGTCGCCCATGCCGATTTCATCGCCGTAATACAAGGTCGGCGTGCCGGGCATCGACAGCAGCAGGCTGTTGAGCAACTCGACCCGACGGCGATCGCGCTCCATCAGCGGCGCCAGGCGCCGGCGAATGCCGAGGTTGATCCGCGCGCGACGATCGGCGGCGTAGTAGTTCCACAGGTAGTCGCGCTCGCGGTCGGTGACCATTTCCAGGGTCAGCTCATCGTGGTTGCGCAGGAAGATCGCCCACTGGCAATTGGCCGGGATTTCCGGGGTCTGGCGCAGGATGTCGGTGATCGGGAAGCGGTCCTCCTGGGCCAGCGCCATGTACATGCGCGGCATCAGCGGGAAGTGGAACGCCATGTGGCATTCGTCGCCATTGAGCCCGCTCTTGTCGGTGTCGCCGAAGTACAGCTGGGTGTCCTCCGGCCATTGATTGGCCTCGGCCAGCAGCATGCGATCCGGGTAGTTGGCATCGATTTCGGCGCGAATCTGTTTGAGGACGTCGTGGGTCTCCGGCAGGTTCTCGTTGTTGGTGCCGTCGCGCTCGATCAGGTAGGGAATCGCGTCCAGGCGCAGGCCGTCGATGCCCATGTCGAGCCAGTAGCGCATCACCGACAGCACGGCTTTCATGACCTGCGGATTGTCGAAATTCAGGTCCGGCTGGTGGGAATAGAAGCGGTGCCAGAAGTACTGGCCGGCCACCGGATCCCAGGTCCAGTTGGATTTCTCGGTATCGAGAAAGATGATCCGGGTGCCGTCGTACTTTTGATCGTCATCGGACCAGACATAGAAGTCCCGCGCCGCCGAGCCCTTCTTCGCCTTGCGCGCGCGCTGGAACCACGGGTGCTGATCGGAGGTGTGGTTGATGACCAGCTCGGTGATCACCCGCAAGCCGCGCTTGTGCGCCTCACTGATGAATCGCTTGGCGTCGGCCATGGTCCCGTAGTCGCTGTGGATGCCACGGTATTCGGCGATGTCGTAACCGTCGTCGCGTCGTGGCGAGGGGTAGAACGGCAGAAGCCAGATGGTGTTGACGCCCAGCTCGGCGATGTAGTCGAGCTTGGCGATCAGGCCGGGAAAGTCGCCGATACCGTCGTTATTGGAGTCGAAATAGGATTTGACGTGGACTTGATAGATCACCGCGTCCTTGTACCAGAGCGGGTCCTTGATGAATGTGGCTGCCTTGGGTTTCTTCGCCATTTGAAACTCCTGTGTACATGAACAGAGCCGGAAATTGTGAACACGGTCTCTGTGGCGAGGGGGCTTGCCCCCGTTCGGCTGCGAAGCAGTCGTAAATTCGGATACCTCGGTGCATCTGCCAGAAAAGCTGGGCCGCCGTGCGACCCAACGGGGCGGTGCGACGATTCGACAAGCCCCCTCGCCACACGGCCCGAGTCGCCTTAAGTAGTGGTAATCCGCCAAATCCCGAACGGCTGGTACGCCGGATCAATGCGCATGAATTGGTACTTGCCATGCCAGGTCCAGCGATGCCCGTTCATCAGGTCTTCGCCCTGGGTGCTGGCGTCGTCCGGCAAGCCCATTTCCCACAGCGGCAACTCGAAATTCGCCTCCTGCGGGTGATGCGGGTCGAGGCTGACCGCCACCAGAATGAAATTGCTGCCATCGGCGCTGCGCTTGCCGAAGTACAGAATATTGTCGTTCCAGGCGTTGTAGATTTTCAGGCCCAGATGGCTGTGCAGCGCCGGGTTCTGCCGACGGATCCGGTTGAGCTGGGCGATCTCGGCAATGATGTTCCCTGGCGCCGTAAAGTCCCGCGGACGGATCTCGTACTTCTCGGAGTCGAGGTACTCTTCCTTGCCCGGCACCGGCGCCGACTCGCAGAGCTCAAACCCCGAATACATGCCCCACAGGCCCGAGCCCATGGTCGCCAGCGCCGCACGGATCAGGAAACCCGGACGCCCGGAGTCATGCAGGAACCCCGGATTGATGTCCGGCGTGTTGACGAAGAAGTTAGGTCGGTAGCACTCACGCAACGGCGACTCGTTCAGCTCGGTGAAATAGGTCGCCAGTTCCTGCTTCGTGTTGCGCCAGGTGAAGTAGGTGTAGCTCTGGGAGTAACCGACCTTGCCCAGGCGCGCCATCATCGCCGGCGTGGTGAAGGCCTCAGCGAGGAAGATCACTTCGGGATACAGCGCCCGCACGTCGGCGATCAGCCATTGCCAGAATGGCAGCGGCTTGGTGTGCGGGTTGTCGACGCGAAACAGCTTCACGCCCTCCAGCACCCAACCGACAACGATGTCGCGCAGCTCGACCCACAGACTGGGGATGGCATCGACCGCATAAAAATCGACGTTGACGATGTCCTGGTATTTCTTCGGCGGGTTTTCCGCGTATTTGATCGTGCCGTCCGGCCGCCAGTTGAACCAGCCCGGATGCTGCTGCAGCCACGGGTGGTCCTGGGAACACTGAATAGCGAAATCCAGAGCGATCTCCAGGCCATGATCGCGGGCTGCCGCCACCAGCCGACGAAAATCATCGCGGCTGCCCAGTTGCGGGTGAATCGCCTCGTGCCCGCCTTCGGGACTGCCGATGGCATAAGGACTGCCCGGATCGTCGGGGCCGGCGGTCAGGGAATTGTTCGGGCCCTTGCGGAAGCTGCGGCCGATCGGGTGGATCGGCGGGAAGTACAGGACGTCGAAGCCCATGTCCTGAATCATCGCGAGACGCGAATGCACATCGTTGAACGTGCCGTGTCGGGAAGGATCGTCGGTGATCGAGCGGGGAAACAGTTCATACCAGCTGGCGAACTGCGCCAATTCGCGTTCGACATCCACCGGGTATTCGGGGCTGAGGCTCAAAAAGGCGCGGTGATCGGCCTGGGCCATCAAGTCGGCGCTACGTTGGTCCAAAAACAGCGCGACCTGCTCGGCTTCCAGCAAAATCGCCAGTTCATGGTGCAAGGCCGCCAGTTGCTCGCTCAGTTGCCCTTCCGTGCGCTCGGCGGCCTGCTGCACATGCAGACGGCCTTCCTGCAGTTCGAGGCTCACCGGTACGCCGGCGTCGTGTTTTTTCTTCAGTTCGTAGCAAAAGCTGGCGAACTGGTCGATCCAGGCTTCGATGCAGAACACATGGCGGCCTTGTTCGCGCACGCGAAAGCGGCCCAGCCAGCCATTGTTGCCCTGGTCGGCCATGACCTCGCTGTGCCAGACCTCCTCGCCGTCCGCCCGCCAGCGAATCCGCACCGCCATCTTGTCGTGGCCGTCGGCGAACACCTTGGCCGACACCTCTACTTCCTCGCCTACCACCGCCTTGACCGCAAATTGCCCGCCTTCAAGCGTCGGCATGGTGCTTTCGATGGCGATACGCGGGAGCAGAAGGGCTTGCGACAGCGGGATATGCGGGTTGTAGCTCAGTTCCGTCGGTTTTTCAGCAGTCATCGAGCATCTCTCCTTCACGCCCCATGGACGCTCTTGTGTCTGGTCGTCATTCACATCGGTCGTCCATCGCCGAATGAACTCACTTAGGTTCCGAGCGATGGCCCGCCGTAAAAGTTCAGCGCCAATTAGCCGGAATCAAATCCATCGAACCGTGGTCAATCCACTTAAGCACGACTCACGCCATGTGCCACTGGAGGTTTGAACAATGAACAATCCTTTCCCGGCAGAAACGCCTGATCCGAACATCGACCAGCCGGTGATCCCACCGACCGATCCGCAGCCGGTGCCCGAGCAGGAACCGCCAGGCACCACCCCACCGCCCAAGCAAGACCCGCCTGACACGATGCCGCCGGTGATTGTTGTTCAGCAATGACGACAACCTGATGATCACCCCCGATCCCTGTAGGAGCGAGCTTGCTCGCGATGGTCGTAAACGATAACGCTGGCTGTCTGGATGCCAGCGCTGCCTGGGCTACCATCGCGAGCAAGCTCGCTCCTACAGGTGATCGTGGTCTTTTTCATCTTTTTCGTCTTTTTCGAAGATTTTCACGATCCTGGGCATCACGCTGAAAACCGCCAGGGCCAGAACGGTACTCAACACCGCCGTTGCCTCCCGCCCCAGTCCTGCGCAGACGCCGATAGCGGCGGTCATCCATAATCCGGCGGCCGTGGTCAGTCCTTTCACATGACTTTCGTCTCCATCCTGGTTCTTCAAGATGGTGCCCGCACCCAGAAAGCCGATCCCCGCGATCACGCCTTGCACCACCCGACTCATCGCATCGGCCTCCGACCCGGACATCTGCGGCACCAGCACGAACAATGCCGCGCCAAGTGCCACCAGCATATGAGTGCGCACCCCGGCCGCCTTGCCCTTGTGCTCGCGCTCAAACCCGAGAATCCCGCCCAGCACCGCGGCCATCAGCAGGCGCACGGTGACGCGCGTCAGTTGTGCGGCATCGCCGATGTCGGCGAATTCCGCTTGCAGGGTCACCCAGACTTCGTGCCACCAGGCGTTCATGGTGTTGTCCTTTCGAGGGGCCATGGAGGATGGACCGCACCGACCATTAATCGGTTGCACAGAACGATGGCCAGTGCCTGTGCCCTAACGTTTCATCAGTCGCAAGAAAGGGATGACGTCATGACCGTTCGAATCGAGAACCAGACCTGTTTCTTTACCGTCGAACATGGCGAGGAAATTCGCCTGTGTCCCGATGTCACCATCATCACCGACGGGGCCAAGGCCATGTCGGCGGTGGACATCAATGGCCAGCGTATCTACATCACCGAAGCAGAAGCCGATGCATTGACCGTAGCAGGCGCCGTCGACGGACGCCGGCACCTGAAGGCCACCGACAGTGATTCGGTGATTTGACTGATCCGCATCAACACAGCCTG
>NZ_JAIQWX010000205.1 GCF_020164475.1 Pseudomonas sp. REP124
TGTTAGAATGCGAAACGCGCCGCTCACCCGGCGCGTTTTTTTTCGCATCCGGTTCACCCCTTACGAGGGTAGCCACCTGGAGATTCACCCATGACACAACCGATTGTCGTGGCGGCACTGTATAAGTTCGTCACCCTGGAAGATTACGTCGCCCTGCGCGAGCCACTGCTGCAGGCAATGGTCGATAACGGCATCAAAGGCACCTTGCTGATCGCCGAAGAAGGCATCAACGGCACTGTTTCCGGCAGCCGCGAAGGCATCGATGGCCTGCTGGCCTGGCTGCGCAGCGATGCGCGCATGGTCGACATCGACCACAAGGAATCCTACTGCGACGAGCAGCCGTTCTACCGCACCAAGGTCAAACTCAAGAAAGAGATCGTGACCCTGGGCGTCGAGGGCGTGGATCCGAACAAAAAGGTCGGCACCTATGTCGATCCGCAGGACTGGAATGCGCTGATCAGCGATCCGGAAGTGCTGTTGATCGATACCCGCAACGATTACGAAGTGTCGATCGGCACCTTCGAAGGCGCGATCGATCCAAAAACCACCAGCTTTCGCGAATTTCCCGACTACATCAAAGCCAACTTCGATCCGGCCGTGCACAAGAAGGTCGCGATGTTCTGCACCGGCGGCATTCGTTGCGAAAAAGCGTCGAGCTACATGCTCAGCGAAGGCTTCGATGAGGTCTATCACCTCAAGGGCGGCATTCTGAAGTACCTCGAAGAGGTGCCGCAGGAAGAAACCAAGTGGCAGGGCGACTGCTTCGTGTTCGACAACCGCGTGACGGTTCGCCACGACCTGACCGAAGGCGATTACGATCAGTGCCATGCCTGCCGTACCCCGGTCAGCGTCGAAGATCGCGCCTCCGAGCACTATGTGGCCGGCATCAGCTGCCCGCATTGCTGGGACAGCCTGAGCGAGAAGACCCGTCGCAGCGCCATCGACCGGCAAAAGCAGATCGAATTGGCCAAGGCACGCAACCAGCCTCACCCGATCGGCTACAACTATAAGCAAGCATCCTCCGAGGCCTGAACCATGTCTGCATGCCGCCTGCTCTATGTAATGGACCCGATGTGTTCCTGGTGCTGGGGTTTTGCCCCGGTCGCAAACGCATTGGTCGAACAGGCGGCGGCAGCGGGAGTGGACGTGCATCTGGTGGTGGGCGGTTTGCGCACCGGCAGCGGCGCGGCACTGGAGCCGTCGACCCGACGCTACATTCTTGAACACTGGCAGGCGGTCACCGAGGCCACCGGCCAGCCGTTCAAGGTGGAAGGCGCCTTGCCCGAAGGATTCGTCTACGACACCGAACCGGCCTGCCGGGCATTGGTGACCGCTCGTAGTCTGGCGCCGGATTGCGCGTGGAAACTGCTGGGGCTGATCCAGCATGTGTTTTATGCACAAGGCCGCGACGTCACCCACGCCAGCGTGCTGGTGGAGCTGGCGGAACAGGCCGGTCTGCCACGCATCGAGTTCGCCGGCGCCTTCGACCGCGCCGACATGCACACCGCGACGGCTGCCGATTTCACCTGGGTCCAGGATTTGGGCATCGCCGGTTTCCCTACCTTGCTGGCTGAGCGAAACGGTCAATTGGCGCTGCTGACCAATGGCTATCAACCGCTCAGTGTGCTGTCACCGTTGCTCGGCCGCTGGCTGGAGCGCGCTGCCTGTGCATGACCTGCCCGACGACGTTCAAACCGCAAAACGCGTCGACCGCTTGAGCTGGGCGGAAATCCGTCGCCTGGCCCTTCAACACAAGAAATCCCTATGGATCGCCAACGGCGTCGCCGTGTTGGCGACCCTGTGCAGTGTTCCTATCCCCTTACTTCTGCCATTGCTGGTCGACGAAGTGCTGTTGGGACACGGTGACGCCGCGCTGAAAATCATGAACCTCGCACTGCCAGAGGTTTGGCAAAAAGCCGCGGGCTACATCGGCCTCATGCTCATAGTGACCCTGGCCCTGCGTTGCGCGGCCCTGCTGTTCAACGTGGTACAGGCGCGATTGTTCGCGTCCCTGGCCAAGGACATCGTTTACCGCATTCGCATCCGCTTGATCGAACGCCTCAAGCGCATATCCCTCGGCGAGTACGAAAGTCTGGGCAGCGGCACGGTGACTACGCATCTGGTCACCGATCTGGACACCCTCGACAAGTTCGTCGGCGAAACCCTCAGTCGTTTCCTGGTCGCTATGCTTACCCTGGTCGGCACCGCCGGGATTCTGATGTGGATGCACTGGAAGCTGGCGCTGCTGATCCTACTGTTCAATCCGCTGGTGATCTACGCCACGGTGCAGTTGGGCAAGCGGGTCAAGCACCTGAAGAAACTCGAGAACGACAGTACCTCGCGCTTCACCCAGGCGCTGACCGAAACCCTCGACGCGATCCAGGAAGTTCGCGCCGGCAACCGTCAGGGCTTTTTCCTCGGTCGTTTGGGGCTGCGCGCCAAGGAAGTCCGAGATTACGCGGTCAGTTCGCAGTGGAAGACCGACGCCTCGAACCGTGCCAGCGGCCTGCTGTTCCAGTTCGGCATCGATATCTTCCGTGCCGCCGCGATGCTCACCGTGCTGTTCTCCGACCTGTCCATCGGCCAGATGCTCGCGGTGTTCAGCTACCTGTGGTTCATGATCGGTCCGGTGGAGCAACTGCTGAACCTGCAATACGCCTACTACGCCGCCGGCGGCGCGCTGTCGCGGATCAACGAACTGCTCGCCCGGGCCGATGAGCCGGAATTCCCCAATGGCGTCGACCCGTTCACCGGTCGCGAGACCGTGGGTATCGAGGTGCAGGGCCTGAGTTTCGGATACGGCGATGAACTGGTGCTGAACCAGATGAACCTGTCCATCGCGCCCGGTGAGAAGGTCGCGATCGTCGGCGCCAGCGGCGGTGGCAAAAGTACTCTGGTTCAACTGCTGTTGGGCTTGTACACGCCGCAGGCAGGGACCATCCGTTTCGGCGGCTCGACCCAGCAGGAGATCGGTCTGGAAACCGTGCGGGAGAATGTCGCCGTGGTCCTGCAGCATCCGGCGCTGTTCAACGACACCGTGCGCGCCAACCTGACCATGGGCCGTGAGCGCAGTGATGAAGCCTGCTGGCAGGCGCTGGAAATCGCCCAGTTGCACGCTACGATCCGCGAATTGCCCAATGGTCTGGACAGCATCGTCGGGCGTTCCGGGGTGCGGTTGTCCGGCGGGCAGCGCCAGCGTCTGGCGATTGCGCGGATGGTATTGGCCGATCCGAAGGTGGTGATTCTCGACGAAGCCACTTCAGCGCTGGACGCTGCCACCGAGTACAACCTGCATCAGGCATTGGCGCGGTTCCTCAGTCACCGCACCACACTGATCATTGCCCATCGCCTGTCGGCGGTGAAGCAGGCCGACCGTGTGCTGGTGTTCGATGGCGGGCAGATTGCCGAAGATGGTGACCATCAGCAACTGATCGCCGATGGCGGTTTGTACGCCAAGCTTTACGGCCATTTGCAGCAGCATTGATCGGCAGACGACGCGCGCGGTGGTGGAAGCCGCGACGGGCTGATCCAGAAGGGCAACGCAAGTATTAATAATAAGTAGAGAGTGCGCCTGAATGTTTTCCATTCATGACTTGCCGGGATTTGTAACGCCCCCTAGTCTAGCTGTAGCGATCACGTTGGATGATGATCTGGCAGTGCTAAGTCAAGGGAACTCATGAAACAAGCGCGGACTCTCGCAACGCCTCGGTTGCTGGGCATCGTATGGCCCTTTATCGCCGTCGTGCTCTTCCAGGCCTTGTTGGGCGGCGTCAGCCTTTATGTACTGTCGGCCGTCCGGGGCTATGTAGCCGGTGAAAGCCTTTGGTCCAAGGGCCAGAAAGACGCCATCTATTACCTCAACCTCTACGCCGACAGTGGCGACGAGGCCATTTTTCTCAAATACCAGAACGCGATTGCCGTACCCCAGGGCGGTCATGAGTTGCGCGTGGCGCTGGATCACGAGCCCACCGATATCGAAGCGGCGCGCAAGGCAATCATCAAGGGCGGCAACCATCCTGACGACGTCTCCAGCCTGATCTGGCTGTACCTCAATTTCCGACATTTCAGCTATCTCGAAAAAGCCATCGACCTGTGGACGGTCGGTGACTCCTACCTGGTCAAGCTCGATGATGTCGCCCAGGCTATGCACCGGCACATCAATGCCGGCCCCGCATCCCGTGCAGACATCCAGCGCTGGAAGGAACAGATTTTCGCCATCAACGATGAAGTGACGCCAGCGGCGAAAGCTTTCAGCGATGCCTTGGGTGAAGGCTCGCGGGTCATTTTGCGTCTGCTGCTGGTGACCAACCTCGCCACGGCGCTGATTTTGATTGCGCTGGCGTTGATGCGTACCCACAAGCTGCTCAAGCAACGCCACGCCTTTGCCGACGCGCTGCAACTGGAGAAAGACCGGGCGCAGATCACCCTGCAATCGATCGGTGACGGGGTGATCACCACCGATGTGTCGGGCGCCATTGCCTATATGAACCCGGCCGCCGAAGCCTTGACTCACTGGAAAGCCGAGCAGGCGACCGGTCTGCCGTTGGCGGCGCTGTTCAATCTGCTGGACGAGAACGCCCAGGCCGACGGTTTCAATTTGATCGAACGCATTTTGAGCGGTCATCTGAGCGGCGGCAGCGAACATTCCAAACTGATCCAGCGTCTGGACGGCAGCACGGTGTCGGTGACCCTGGTCGGCGCGCCGATCCGCAATGCCGGCAAAGTCAGCGGTACCGTGCTGGTCCTGCACGACATGACCCAGGAACGGCAATACATCGCCAATCTGTCCTGGCAGGCGACCCATGACGCACTGACCGGCCTGGCCAACCGCCGTGAATTCGAATATCGCCTCGAGCAGGCGCTGCACAATCTGACGCGCCAGTCGGGGCGTCACGCGTTGATGTTCCTCGATCTCGATCAATTCAAACTGGTCAACGATACCTGCGGCCATGCGGCGGGTGACGAGTTGTTGCGCCATATCTGCGCGCTGCTGCAATCCGGCCTGCGCGAGGGCGATACCCTCGCGCGTCTGGGCGGCGATGAGTTCGGCATCCTGCTGGAAAATTGCGGCCCGGATGCGGCGGAGAAAATCGCCGAAGGCTTGCGCCAGACCGTGCAGAACCTCCATTTCGTGTGGAAGGGCCGGCCATTCGTGACCACCGTGAGCGTCGGGCTGGTGCATGTTTCACACAATCCGACCACCCTCGAAGCCTCGCTGCGAGCGGCTGACATGGCCTGCTACATGGCCAAGGAAAAAGGCCGCAACCGGGTTCAGGTCTATCACCCGGATGATTCGGAACTGTCCCTG
Organism: Pseudomonas sp. REP124; assembly: GCF_020164475.1. GTDB lineage: Bacteria > Pseudomonadota > Gammaproteobacteria > Pseudomonadales > Pseudomonadaceae > Aquipseudomonas. Next base: position 5,309 of record NZ_JAIQWX010000205.1, read on the forward strand.
CGCTTCGGCGAAATGGCCTGGGTGCAACGTCTGCACATGGCGCTGGAAGAAGACCGCTTCTGTCTTTACGCCCAGGAAATCGCGCCGCTGGGTACCAGCGACGAAGGCGGGCATATCGAAATCCTCTTGCGTCTGCACGATGAAGCCGGGCGCATGATCCTGCCTGACAGTTTCATTCCCGCCGCCGAACGTTACGGCTTGATGACTTCCCTTGATCGTTGGGTGGTGCAGAACGTTTTCCGCATCATTGCCCAGTGCCGGGCCGAGAAGCGCAAGGGCCCTCTGGCGATGTGTGCGATAAATCTGTCAGGCACGACCATAGGAGATGAGGCGTTTCTGGACTTCCTTAGGGAACAGTTCGTTACGTATTCGATTCCGCCTGAAATGATTTGTTTTGAAATCACCGAAACAAGCGCAATTTCCAATTTAGGTAGCGCAATCAGATTTATTAATGAACTCAAAGGGTTAGGTTGTCATTTTTCACTCGACGACTTTTGCGCCGGTATGTCTTCATTCGCTTATCTGAAACATTTGCCTGTAGACTTCTTGAAGATCGACGGGAGTTTCGTAAAGGATATGCTGGACGACCCGATTAACCGCGCCATGGTCGAAGTGATCAATCACATCGGCCATGTCATGGGTAAACGCACGATTGCCGAGTTTGTAGAGACGCCCCAGATCGAGCAGGCATTGCTGGAGATCGGTGTGGATTACGCTCAGGGCTATGTCATAGAACGCCCGCAATTGTTTACCTGCGACAGTTTGCAAAGTCGTCCTGCCAGGCCTCAGCCTTTGCTGTTCAAGGCGCCTGGCACATTTCGTTGAAGTCTCTTGCCGGTCCAACAATCACAATCAAAAGGAGCTCGACAGTGATCGACACATTCATCCGAACCGGCCCACTCATGGAAGCTGCAAGTTATCCTGCCTGGGCCCAGCGCCTGATCCAGGATTGCAGCGAGAGTAAGCGCCGGGTTGTCGAACACGAACTGTATCAGCGCATGCGTGATAACAAACTCAGCGCAAAAACCATGCGTCAGTACCTCATCGGTGGCTGGCCTGTGGTCGAACAGTTCGCGTTGTACATGGCACAAAACCTCACCAAGACCCGCTTTGCCCGTCATCCGGGCGAAGACATGGCCCGTCGCTGGTTGATGCGCAACATTCGCGTTGAACTCAACCATGCCGACTATTGGGTCAACTGGAGTCGTGCCCACGGCGTCAGCCTTGAAGATCTGCAGGCGCAAAGCGTCGCCCCGGAGCTTCACGCGCTGAGCCACTGGTGCTGGCATACAAGCTCGGCGGATTCGCTGATCGTGGCCATCGCCGCCACCAACTACGCCATCGAAGGCGCGACCGGTGAATGGTCGGCCGTGGTCTGCTCCACGGGCGTGTACGCCGAGGCCTTCCCCGAGGAAGAGCGCAAGCGTGCGATGAAGTGGCTGAAGATGCATGCGCAATACGATGACGCGCATCCTTGGGAAGCGCTGGAAATCATCTGCACGCTGGCGGGCATGAACCCGAGCAAGGCGCTGCAGGTGGAACTGCGTCAGGCGGTGTGCAAGAGCTACGACTACATGTACCTGTTCCTGGAACGCTGCATGCAGATCGAACACTCGGAAAAAGCACCGGTAGCCCGTGAGCGGTTGGAGCTCGCGGAAAGCTGAGTAAACCTGTAGGAGCGAGCTTGCTCGCGATGGTAGACGATGCACCGCGGGACTACTGATGCCCCGCGTTATCGTTAACCTCCATCGCGAGCATGCTCGCTCCTACAGTTGTTTTGGGTGATCTTCAGCCCGCCATCGTCAGGCGGTTACGCCCCTCGCGCTTGGCGATGTACAGCGCATTGTCGGCACGTCGCAACAGACTTTCGGCCGATTCCCCCGGCAGCAGGGTAGAGCAGCCAATGCTGATGGTCAGGGCGATCGAACGACCCTCGGCCAGATAATCCTCGGCCTGCACCGCAAACCGCAGTCTCTCGCCCACCATCGCCGCCGCTTCGCGCGGGGTGTTGGACAGCAGGGCCAGAAACTCCTCCCCGCCATAACGAAACACCATGTCCACGTTGCGCAGCTGGCTTTTGATCGAAGTGGCCACGGCTCTGAGCACCTCATCGCCGACGCTGTGGCCATGGGTGTCGTTGATCAGTTTGAAGTGATCGATGTCCAGCATCAGCAAGGACAGCGGTTGCAGGTGACGCCGCGCGACTTCGATCTCCCGCGCCAAGGTCTGGTCCATGGCAATCCGGTTGCCGGTGTCAGTCAGCGGATCGCGCAGCGCTTTCTGGGTCGCGGCGCGGTAGAGCAGGGTGTTGCGCATCGGGTAGAGCAAGGCTGCCAGCAGCGACTCGAGGCTGCCTTGATCCTGCTCGCTGAAACGCTGGCTGCGGCGAAATACCAGTTCGCCCAGATGTTCCCCTTCATGGCTGAGGCTGTAGCTGATCGAATGACGGCCGCGTTGACCGAATTCCAGACGCAGATCGCTGCTCTTGTGCTCGTAGGTCAAGGCATCGAGGGGGACGAGTCGCTGAACTTCACGGAAAAACAGCCCGAGAATGCGTTGAGGCTCAAGACTGGTCTGCAGCTGCATGCTCAGTTGCTGGCGCAATTGCGCAAGACTGACTGGCCTTTCCAGAACCGGTGGCTGCTGACCAAAGCCCAGGCGTTGCAATTTGGCGCTATCGAAGTCAATTGCGTTGGTCTGGGAGGGTGATTTCATATGGCGCGTGCTCTTGAGCAATCAGGCTGTCTTACTAGCTGGGTGAGAGCGGCCTGGGGCAGCGCGTCATACTGGTCCGTCAGTCCCGTAGGACATTTCTTACAAGTCTAATCCGCTTTGTACAAGTTTTGCCTGCGCAAATGCCGCGACGAGAGGTCGGCGCGGCACAAAAGCGACGTACGGCACTACTGGGCGTTGAAAGCCTGGCCGTTGATACCCGTGCTGTCCGGACCCATCAGGTACAGATAGACCGGCATGATCTCTTCCGGGGTCGGGTTGTTCAGCGGGTTTTCACCTGGGTACGCCTGGGCGCGCATGCTGGTACGGGTGGCGCCCGGGTTGATGCTGTTGGAGCGCACGGGTGCCACGGTGTCGACTTCGTCGGCCAGAGTTTGCATCAGGCCTTCGGTGGCGAACTTGGACACGCCGTAAGCGCCCCAATAGGCGCGACCCTTGCGACCGACGCTGCTGGAGGTGAACACCACCGAAGCGTCCTGGGAAAGCTTGAGCAGCGGCAGCAGGGTGCTGGTGAGCATGAACATCGAGTTCACGTTGACCTGCATCACACGCATGAAGTTCTCGCCGGACAGTTGCTCGATCGGCGTGCGCGGACCAATGATCGAGGCGTTGTGCAGCAAGCCGTCGAGGTGGCCGAATTCAGTCTCGATCATCGCCGCCAGCTCATCGTATTGATGGGGCAGGGCGGTTTCCAGATTGAACGGGATCACGGCGGGTTGTGGATGCCCGGCAGCTTCGATTTCGTCGTAGACCTGGGACAGGTTGGCTTCGGTCTTGCCTAGTAGCAATACGGTCGCGCCGTGGGCGGCATAGGTTTTTGCAGCGGCAGCACCGACGCCACGACCGGCACCGGTGACCAGAATGACGCGGCCCTGGAGCAAATCGGGCCGGGCGGAGTAATCGAACATAAAGAACCTCGACAAGTCGGCGGTGCGTCGCG
>NZ_JAIQWX010000206.1 GCF_020164475.1 Pseudomonas sp. REP124
CGCCGTTACCGAAGCAACGGATAAGCACACAGACCCCAAGGAAAATTGGAACAACAGACAGCACACCCGCTCTATACCTTCAAAGCCGTTTTTGATCGAATGACCAATCCCGATGCCAACGAGGTTCCCCATGACAGTCACCGTCAACACCATCTCCGCCGAAGGCCTGCGTCACACCGTACAAATCGATGACCACGAACTCTTCGCCGACGCCCCCGTCAACGCAGGCGGCGAAGGATCGGCGCCGGAGCCGCACGACTACTTCGATGCCGCACTGGGCGCATGCAAGGCGTTAACCCTGAAGATGTACGCGAAGAAAAAGGACATCCCCCTGACCGGCGTCGGCGTAGAAGTAAAACGCGACAACAGCGAAGAGCAAAAAGGCAAATACGCCCTGCACGTCAAACTGACCCTCAAGGGCGTCCTGACCGATGCACAACGCGACGAACTGCACCGCGTGGCCGACCGCTGCCCGATCCACAAGCTGATGACCACCAGCGAAGTCAGCATCGAAACCCATCTTTCCGAAGGCGCGTTCAGCCAGTAGCAGCATCGGTTGCGCAAGCGGGTTATGCTCGAGCGCATAACCCGCTCAGCCTGGAACGCACCATGAACACTCCGCTCGTGATCCGCCCCCGCGCAGAAGACGTCGAGGGTCAGCCGATTCTCCGCCCGCTGCCCTCGGCCAAATGCCGCAACGTCGGGCCCTTCGTGTTTTTCGACCACATGCTCGAGACGCGCTATGCCGCAGGCGATGGCATGAACATCCGCCAGCATCCGCATATCGGTCTGTCCACCCTCACCTATCTCTTCGAAGGCCAGCTCCAGCACAAGGACAGCCTGGGCACGAATCAGGTGGTCAAACCCGGTGATGTCAGCTGGATGACCGCCGGCACCGCCATTGCCCACGTCGAGCGCACCCCCGAGGCCCTCAAGGGCCAGGATTTCACGATGCACGGCCTGCAGATCTGGCTGGCCTCTCCCAAGGAGCACGAACAGGGCCCCGGCCACTACAGCCACCATCCGGCGGCCACACTGCCGGTCAGCGAGAGTCTTGGAATACAGATTCGAATGATTGCCGGATCAGGTTTCTGCCTGGAATCGCCGGTGCCGGTGCTGTCCCCCACGCTGTACGCCGAATTGCACCTGCAAACGGCGACCACCCTGCTGATCCCCACCGAGCATGAGGAACGTGCGCTGTATGTGCTCAGTGGCGAGGTACAGCTCAATGGCGAGCCGGTGGAACCCCATGATCTGGTGGTCCTGCCACCGGGAGAAGAGATGACATTGTTCGCCGATAGCGACAGTCATGCGGTGCTGTTTGGCGGGGCGCCGCTGGATGGTCCGCGGCGGATCAACTGGAATTTTGTCTCGAGCGATCCGGCCAGGATCGACGAAGCGCGCAAGCGCTGGGCGGCCGGGGATTGGCCGAAGGTGCCTGGGGAATCCGAGAGGATCGAATTGCCCTGAGTCTTGTATTACCCGTTACTCAGCCTTCGCGAGCAAGCCCGCTCCCACATTGGAATGCGATCAAATGTGGGAGCGGGCTTGCTCGCGAAGAGGCCCTGTCAGGCGCAGAAAAAATCAGCACCTGACAACCAACTCAGCCCTTGAACACTTCATCCAGCAAATTGTGCATCGAGGTAAACGCCCGCGCGGCAATCTTGGCGTCATACATCATCATGCCCGGCACCTTGGCGTGCGGGTCAGTGAACGAGTGGAACGCGCCGCCGTAGCTGAGCAGCTGCCAATCCACACCAGCGGCATTCATTTCATCCTCGAACGCCGGCAACTGCTCCTTCGGCACCAACGGATCGGACGCGCCGTGCAACACCAGCACCTTGCCCTTGATGTTCTTCGCATCCGCCGGATTCGGCGTATCCAGCGTGCCGTGGAACGAAACCGCCGCCTTCACCGGCGCACCGGTACGCGCGAATTCCAACGCACAGCAACCGCCAAAGCAGAAACCGAAGGTCGCCAGCTTCGAAGTATCGACCGCGGCCTCACCCTGCTTCTGCAACTGCTCGAACGCCGCCTGCATGCGCTTGCGCAGCAATGCACGGTCATTCTTCAGGGGCATCATCGCGGCGCCCGCCTCGTCGTTGTTCTGCGGACGAACCGATTGACCATAGATATCGGCGATCAATACCACGTAGCCCTTGGCCGCGACGGACTTGGCGATCTCCTCGGCACCCGCGCCGACGCCCATCCAGTTCGGCGCCATCAACAGACCGGGACGCGCGCCCTTATGGTCGGCATCGAACGCCACGCGGCTTTCGTATGGCTGGCCGTCAATCTGGTAGGCAACGGAACGTACAGTGATTTGGCTCATTTCTGACTCCTGATTGTTAAACACCAGAATGAAAAAACCCGCCGAAGCGGGTTTTTTCAGAACGCAGTTAAACCGACAGTTCAACCAACAGCTTGTTCAGCCGGCGCACATAGGCCGCCGGGTCCTTCAGACTGTCGCCAGCCGCCAGGGCCGCCTGATCGAACAGAATGTGCGACAGGTCGCCGAAGCGCTCGTCGCTCTGCTCCGCGTCGAGCTTCTCGATCAGCGGGTGGCTCGGGTTGAATTCGAAGATCGGCTTCGAATCCGGCACCTTCTGCCCGCTCGCTTCGAGGATCTGACGCATTTGGAGGCCCAGATCCTGCTCACCGATGGCCAGGATCGCTGGCGAATCGGTCAGGCGATGGGAAACCCGTACTTCCGCAACGGATTCGCCCAGTGCGGTTTTCAGACGCTCAACCAGGCCTTCTTTGGACTTGGCGACTTCTTCAGCAGCCTTCTTGTCCTCTTCCGAATCCAGGTTACCCAGGTCCAGATCACCGCGCGCCACGTCGACGAAGCTCTTGCCGTCGAAATCGCTGAGGTAGCTCATCAGCCACTCGTCGATGCGGTCGGTCAGCAGCAGCACTTCGATGCCTTTCTTGCGGAAGACTTCCAGGTGCGGGCTGTTCTTGACCTGCGCGTAGGTTTCGCCGGTCAGGTAGTAGATCTTGTCCTGGCCTTCCTTGGCGCGAGCCAGGTATTCAGCCAGACCAACCACTTGTTCGCCGTCGTCACCAATAGTCGATGCGAAACGCAGCAGACCGGCAATTTTTTCCTTGTTGGCGAAGTCTTCCGCCGGGCCTTCCTTCATGACCTGGCCGAAGTTCTTCCAGAAGCCCTTGTACTGCTCAGGCTCGTTCTTGGCCAGCTTCTCCAGCATGTCCAGCACGCGCTTGGTCAGTGCCGACTTCATGGAGTCGATGATCGGGTCTTTCTGCAGGATTTCCCGCGATACGTTCAGCGACAGGTCGTTGGAGTCGACCACGCCCTTGATGAAACGCAGGTACAGCGGCAGGAACGACTCGGCCTGATCCATGACGAACACGCGCTGCACGTACAGCTTCAGGCCTTTCGGCGCTTCACGCTGGTACAGATCGAACGGAGCACGGGCCGGCACGTACAGCAGCGAGCTGTATTCGAGCTTGCCTTCTACCTTGTTGTGGCTCCAGCTCAGCGGATTTTCGAAATCGTGAGCGATGTGCTTGTAGAACTCCTGGTATTCCTCGTCTTTCACTTCGGTGCGAGGACGGGTCCACAGGGCGCTGGCGCGGTTGACGGTTTCCCATTCAACGGCCGGCTTCTCTTCGCCTTCGGCGGCTGCAGCTTCTTTGGGCAACTCGATCGGCAAGGCGATGTGGTCGGAGTACTTCTTGATGATGTTGCGCAGGCGCCAGCCGTCGGCGAACTCGTCTTCGCCGGACTTCAGGTGCAGAACGATACGGGTGCCGCGGTCGTCTTTGTCGACAGTGGCGACTTCAAACTCGCCTTCGCCCTTGGACGACCAGTGCACGCCTTCGCTGGCCGGGCTACCGGCACGACGGCTGAACACGTCGACCTTGTCGGCCACGATGAACGCGGAGTAGAAGCCCACGCCGAACTGACCGATCAGGTGCGAATCCTTCTTCTGGTCGCCCGAGAGGTTTTTCATGAAGTCGGCGGTGCCGGACTTGGCGATGGTACCCAAGTGGGTGATCACATCTTCACGGCTCATGCCGATGCCGTTGTCTTCGAGAGTGACGGTCTTGGCGTCCTTGTCGAAGCTCACACGGATTTTCAGTTCCGCGCCACCTTCCAGCAACTCAGGCTTGGACAGGGCTTCGAAACGCAATTTGTCTACAGCGTCAGAGGCGTTCGAGATCAATTCGCGAAGGAAAATTTCCTTGTTGGAATACAGCGAATGGATCATGAGGTGCAGCAGCTGCTTTACCTCGGTCTGGAAGCCCAGGGTTTCCTTTTGAGTTTCCACACTCATGGTCATCAAACTCCAATCAGATGGCGTGAGCCGCGACCAAGAGGGTCTGCGGCGGGTTGTCATGTGAGTTGGGGGCTGCATTCAGGATTTCAAGGGCTCCTCCAGTTTGAAATGCGCCCGGGCGGTGGCAATGGGCTCGCCTTCGGTGCTTTGCCAGGCTGTAATCGCCACATTGCCCACCCGACGGCCCTGACGGCACACCTGGCATCGAGCCCAGGTATCGCGGAACTGTCCAGCGCGCAGGTAATCGAGGGAGAAATCGATAATTTTCGGCACCCCCGGCGAGCCGGTGGTAATCAGCAGATGCAGCGCGGCGGCCAGTTCCATGAAGCCGGCAATCACGCCGCCATGGATCGCGGGCAACAGCGGGTTGCCGATGTTGTCCTTGTTGGCCGGCAGGCGAAACAGGAGCTCATCGCCTACCCGCGAGCATTCGAGGCCGATCAGCGTGGCGTAGGGAATCAGTTGCAACAGCGCTGTGTAGTCGCCCTGCTCATGGGCTTTTTGCAGTCGATCCTGGAAACCGTCTGTCATTTCGCACCTCCGGCGATGGCACCACCAAGGCCCTTGGCGCCCTTGATGCCCTTGCCCATGCGCATGAACGTGCCCACCACGTGGGCGATGGGCTGTTCGGGATCGTCCTGATAGGCAAAACCGCGAGCGAAGATCACGTCGGTGGTGACCCGGTAGCACTGGGCGAAACCGTACACATCCTTGTGCGGTTCGGCGGCATGCATGTAGTCGATGCGCAGGTCGAGAGTGGGACAGACCTCGAACTCCGGCAACACACAGAGGGTGGACATGCCGCAGGCGGTGTCCATCAGTGTGGTAATGGCGCCGCCGTGGATCACCCCGGTACTCGGGTTTCCAACAATCTGCTGGCTATAAGGAAGAACTACTGTCATCCCCTCTTTGCTGGCGTTGTGAACTCGTAATCCGAGGACCTGACAATGACGCAAGGCTGACATGAAGCGTATCGCGCGCTCAAAAATAGGGTTTTCGGCCATCTGCAGATGCTCTATGTGAATACTTGAAGAAGTGAAGTAACAATCCGCGTAAAAGTTCCGCATTAGAACAAACTTATATATCTGAAGCATTTGAGGAACTTAACCCCTGGGCCTGTGCTCGAAAGGCCAAGTAGTTATTTTCCACAAGGAGAAACACCCCATGCGTAAGACTTTAGCTATTGCCTTGATGTTGACCGCTTCCCTCGGTCTCGCTGCCTGCGATAAAAAATCCGAGGACAAAGCTCAAGATGCCAATCAACACGCCGAGCAAGCTCAGGAAAAAATGAACGAAGCTCAGGATAAGGTGAACGACGCGGCGAAAGAAAACGCCGAAGCCGCCAAAGCTCAGGCTGAATCGAACGAAGCAGCGGCAAAAGAAGCCGCGCCCGAAGCACCTAAGAACTAATTCGGTTTTTAGCGTGATAAAAGAAAACCCGCCAAGTGCGGGTTTTCTTTTGCCTGCGATTTTTTACGAGATCCAGCCTTAGAGCAAAATCGTTCGAAAAGTCGGACTAATCATCAGCAATAGCGAACAGACTAATCCCACCAGCCACACCAGGCTTCGCTGCCACGCCAGATCTTTCCAGTAACACAGCAAGTAGATAACTCGCGCGATGACAAAGACGATGGCGATCAGATCAATGAGCCAGCCCGCCGTCTGAGTGGTATGCGCCATCAGGACGCCCACCGAAAACAGGATGAACGCTTCGATACTGTTCTGGTGTGCCGCCACCGCCCGGGCGCCAAACCCGGTTAGTTGCCCCTGCTGTTGACGCGGCAGGTGATTGTCGTAACCACCCTGCTCTTTCATGGCCTTGGTTACGGGCATGCGCGCCACGTAGATCAACAAGGCACTGATAAACACACACCAGAACGGAATACTCATCAAGCGGCCTCTTTATTGACCTCGGGCAACGGCGCCTCTGTAGGGGTATAGACCATCACGTCGAGTACGTCGGAATGAAACTCGCGGCGATACAACACGATCACCACACCGGCGCTCATCAACATGAACAACCAGGGGCTGACGAACCAGGCGAGCATGCTCATGCCGAAGTAATAGGAACGCAGGCCGAAGTTGAATTGGTTGGCCGCCATGGAGATGACCCGCGCAGCGCGGTTGGCAAAGGCCTTGCGCTCCAGTTCCGAGACATGGCGTTCGCCGGCCATCGGCGCCGAGCCCACCAGGATCGCAGCAAAGTTGTACTGGCGCATGCACCAGCTGAAGGTGAAGAAGGCGTAGACGAACACCAGCGCCAGGCACAGCAACTTGATTTCCGACATGCCCTGAGAGGCCTGCTGGACCATCGGAATATCCGCCAGCAACGACACTGCACGCTCGGACGAGCCAAGCACCGTCAGGATGCCGGCCAGGATAATCAGGGTGCTGGAGGCGAAGAAAGAGGCGTTGCGCTCAAGATTGCCGATCACGCTGGCATCGGCGATACGGTTGTCACGCAGCAGCATGCGGCGCATCCAGTCTTCGCGATAAAGATGCAGCACGCTGGCCAGGCAGGCGGTGTCACGGCCTTTCCAGGTCGCATAGCGGGTGTAACCACCCCAACAGATGACGAACCAGAGCGCGGCAAGGAGGTGGATCAGGTTGGCTTGGATGAACGACATGCAGGTCCTTGTGATGTGCAGGTGGAAAACCGTACCCATGTGGGAGCGGTGGCTCGACAATTCGACTTGCTCGAGAAAGCGGTGTGTCAGTCGACATCGCCATTGAATGTTATGCCCTCTTCGCGAGCAAGCCCGCTCCCACAATAGATTTGCGTGAAGCAAAAAAATGCCCCGTATCGATTGATACGGGGCATTTCCTTTTTGCCTGATCGGCCCGCTCGTGACGGGCCGATGAAGCTTAAGCCAGCGCTTCGGCGCGCTTGCCCAGCAGGCGGTCGCAGACCACGGCGACCACCAGGGTCATCACCGACGGCACCAGCCACGCCAGGCCCTGCTCGCTCAGCGGCAGGTGAGCCAGTTGTGCCGGCATCCAGTCCGCCAGGCCCGCGCCCTTGAGCGCGTCGATCAGGCCGAACAGGAACGACACCAGCATCACCGGACCGACGATCCGGCCTTGCTCATGCCAGAAGTCTTTGCAGAAGCTCAGGGCGACCAAGGCGATGCACGGCGGGTAGATCGCGGTCAGCACCGGGATCGAGAACGCGATCAGCTTGGTCAGGCCCAGGTTGGACACCAGCAGCGAGAACGCGGCGAGGATGATAACCAGGGTCTTGTAGGACAACGGCAGCACTCGGCTGAAATATTCAGCGCAGGCACAGGTCAGGCCAACCGCCGTTACCAGGCACGCCAGAGAGATCAGCACTGCCAGGAAACCGCTGCCGAGCGATCCGAAGGTGTGCTGCACATAAGCATGCAATACCGCCGCGCCGTTGGTGGCACCAGCGGCTACTTCATGGCTGCCGGAGCCGAGGCGGAACAGGCTGACATAGACCAGCGCAAGACCGACGCCTGCAATCAGACCGGCAATGATCGCGTAACGGGTGATCAGCGCTGGCGACTCAACACCGCGGGAACGGATGGCATTGACGATCACGATGCCGAACACCAGAGCGCCGAGGGTATCCATGGTCAGGTAGCCATTGATGAAACCCTGTGAGAATGGTGCGGCGACATATTCAGGGGTGGCCTGACCGATGTCACCCGCCGGCAAGGCGAATGCCGCGATGCCCAATACCGCCAGGGCAATGATCTTCAGTGGCGCGAGGAAACGCCCCACGGTGTCCAGCAGGCGGCCCGGGTAGAGCGAGATGAAGAACACCAGCAGGAAGTACACCGAGCTGTACAGAAACAGCGCCAGCGGGCTTTCGCCAGTCAGCGGGGCCAGACCCACTTCGAAAGACACGGTAGCGGTGCGCGGCGTGGCGAACAGCGGACCAACGGCCAGGTAGCAGGCAGCAGCCAGCAGACCACCGGCGACTTTGCCGATCGGGCTGCTCAAGGCGTCCATGGCGCCACCGACCTTGGCCAACGCGACCACGGTGACCACCGGCAGGCCGACTGCCGTGACCAGAAAGCCCAGCGCCGCCATCCAGACGTTAGGCCCGGACTGCAAACCGACGATAGGCGGGAAGATGATGTTGCCGGCCCCGACGAACAGGGCAAACGTCATAAAACCAAGCGCCAGGATGTCCTGGCCTTTCAACACTTTCATTAAGGAAATACCACACTACTGAATCGGAATTTAGAGAGGGGTTTCCCTTATGGGTGAGGGAAATGCTGCCGGTCCGTATGGGACTGACCCTTTACGCGGTAGCTGCCTTGTGGGCGGCGGACGCAAAAATGGCGCGTAGCCTAACGAATTTGGGTGAAAAGCGCACTGTTTGAGGGCGTACATTCCGATCTACGACATTTTTGTGTCGCGTTTTAGCATGAAATTGTTGAGTGTCTGTAAGTCCGCTATCGCGAGCAGG
>NZ_JAIQWX010000207.1 GCF_020164475.1 Pseudomonas sp. REP124
GTTTACGGCAGAGAGAGAGCCCATCCCCCAACGGCAACAACGACAGATCCACCCGCCCATCCTCCTTCAACGCCCGATTGAGCGACTGAATCGCACGGGTATCAGCACTCTCCGGATTCTCCTCCAGCACCCGCCCACTCCACAGCGTATTGTCGAATACCGCCAATCCACCCACGCGCAACAAACGCAGCGCATGCTCAAGATAGGCCGGGTAATTCGCCTTGTCGGCATCGATGAACACCAAATCAAACTGCCCCGCCTGATCCAGCTTGCCCAGAGTTTCCAACGCAGGCGCCAGGCGCAAATCAATGCGATCAGCCAGCCCCGCCTCCTGCCAGTACCGAAGGGCCGTGGCGTTGTAGTCACCAGGGATATCACAGCAGATCAACGAACCGTCGTCCGGCAATGCCGACGCCATGCACAGCGCGCTGTAACCGGTAAAGGTGCCCACTTCGAGCACGCGCCGAGCGCCGGTGAGTTTGACCAGCAACGCAAGAAACTGCCCCTGCTCCGGCGCCACCTGCCATTGCGCCGTGGGCAAGGCCTGGGTTTCGTCACGCAGGCGCTTGAGCAGCGGTGTTTCGCGCAGGGATACGTCGAGCAGGTACTGATAGAGCGAATCGTCGAGGTTGAGCGTGCGAGCGGTCATGACCACACCCTCCGGGTGTCAGGGATTACGCGCCAGATGCTCCGGTTGCAGGACACGCTTGGCGCTCAGGTAGGCTTTCTGCCAATAGGCCTTGGACAAGCTGTCGAGCTTCACAGTGCCACCGGTGGCAGGCGCATGGACGAAACGCCCCTCGCCCACGTAGATGCCGGCGTGGCTGACCTGCGAGCCGCCATTGGTGGCGAAGAACACCAGGTCACCGGTTTGCAGCCCTTCCTTTCCGACATCGGCGGCCTGCATGACGATCATCTCCCGGGTGGTGCGCGGCAGGGCAATGCCGGTGACATCACGATAGACATAGCCGATCAGCCCGCTGCAATCGAACCCGGAATCCGGCGTATTGCCGCCCCAGCGATAAGGCGTGCCCACCAGGCCCAGCGCACGGAAAAGCACGTCTTCCGCTTCAGGGGAAAACGACTGCGAGGGACCAAAAATAATGGGAGCGCGTACCACCGGCGCAGGTGGCGGTGTACGGCTGGCACATGCGCTGAGCAGCGCGGCGAGGAACACGATTGCGAGGCGGGCCGACGTCGACATAAGCAGAGCATCCTGATCTGGCTGCGGCTTTTTTCTGCAACGACGCAGAAAAGAAAACCGCCTGCGCGTCACGCAGGCGGTTTGCCATCATTCATGATCAGAATTCTAGCGCTTATGCGCCAAACTTCAAGTAAGACTTTAAGTTCGCCTTACAGATTGTCTGCTTACTTGCGCGCGGTGACGATTTCCGGCGTTGCAGCAGGCGCCATCGCGAGTGCGCGCTTGGCTTCGATGAAGGTCTTGCTCCAGTAGCTGTCGCCCAGGCTATCGATCCGCACACCACCGCTGCGGCGGCTGCTGGAATGGATGAACTGGTTGTCGCCCAGGTAGATACCGGCGTGGCTGACACGATTACGACGGCCAGAGGTTGCAAAGAACAGCAGATCGCCCGGCTTGAGCTTGTTGCGCGAAACCAGCGGTGCATCCACGTTGATCATTTCGCGGGTCGAGCGTGGCAGGTTCATGCCCGCTTCTTCACGGAACAGGTAACCGATGAAACCGCTGCAATCGAAACCGGCTTCAGAGGTACCGCCGAAACGGTAACGGGTACCGATCAGGGACATGCCGCGTTCGAGGATGCTGTCGGCCAGGGCCGGCAGCTGATAAGACTTGCCATCGGCAAAAGCGGCCAGTTCTTTTTCGGTCGCAACTTCGTCCTGGTAAAGAGAGTCCTGATAACGAATGGAGGACTGGACGGCGACTGGGGTTTGAACCTGCTGTTGTTGCTGTTGCTGCGACACCGGGGTGTGGGCAGCGCAACCGAAAAGCAGGGTGACGAGTGCGAGGGGCACGAGGGGTGCGAAGCGCTTTAGCATGGGCACGACCGTGGCTGATAGTTGTAAAGAAGCCGAGACTATGCCCGCTATCAAACCCATTTGCAAATTCAATCGAACTTTTTGTGACTTTCCCGTTTCGCCGCTACATCTAAGCGCTTAAGCCCATTTTGATCGTTTGCCTAGCCTGCACCGTGCAGGAAAGCGCATTTTCTGGCGCCTGAAATATGCCGGACAGCGCTGCAGCCCGCGATTTTACTGGCTTGGCTACCAGCCCAGGGTTTCTTTAAGGAACGGAATGGTCAGCTTGCGCTGCGCTTGAAGGGAGGCCTGATCGAGGCGTTCGAGTAACTCGAACAGCGCACTCATGCTGCGGGTGCCGCGGGTCAGAATAAAGTGCCCGACTTCGTCGGTCAGGTGCAGGCCGCGACGGGATGCGCGCAATTGCAGGGCACGCAATTTGTCTTCATCGGAGAGCGGGCGCATCTGGAAGATCAGCGCCAGGGTCAGGCGGGATTTGAGGTCTGCCAGTTTCACCGGCAGTTCACGCGGAGAGGTCGACGCGGCGATCAGCAGACGCCGACCGCTGTCGCGCAGACGATTGAACAGGTGAAACAGCGCTTCTTCCCAGTCAGCCTTCCCGGCAACCGCCTGCAGGTCATCCAGGCAAACCAGTTCGTACTGCTCGAGGTTGTCGAGGATTTCAACGCCGCGATCCATCAACTCCGCCAGCGGTAGATAAACCGCCGGCTCCCCCATCTGCTCGAAGCGCAGGCAAGCAGCCTGCAACAGATGAGTACGCCCCACGCCGTGCTTGCCCCAGAGGTAAATCAGGCTTTCGGTCCAGCCGGCGTCGGCTTCGCACAGTCGCTCGACATAGCCGAGTGCAGCGGCATTGGCGCCTGGGTAGTAGTTGATGAAGGTGGCGTCGTCACGCAGACGCACACCTAGGGGCAGCTGAATCGGTTCCATGCTGACTGAACAGTTCCCAAGGAACCGTTGGTGACCTCTGTGTAAAGTTTGCGAAGTTTATACCCGTGAAGCCGACCGCACAATGCGACACACCACAAGCAAAATCAAAGGTTTGCGTTGACGGCCGGGTTTTGTGACAGATTCTCTGACGGTGCGTGCTCAACCCGGCGTCAATTCGGGTTGAGCACGCAGAAGCCTAAAGCTCCGGCTCGTCGACACCGCTGTAGATCTCCGAATCCTTGTACAAATCGTGAACATGGCGCACCAGCACCATGATCACTGCCGCCACCGGCAGCGCCAGGAGGATGCCGGTGAAACCGAACAGCTCGCCGCCGGCCAGGATCGCGAAGATCACCGCCACCGGGTGCAAGCCGATGCGGTCGCCCACCAGCAACGGCGTCAGCACCATGCCCTCCAGCGCCTGCCCAACCATGAACACTGCAACGATGCCGACCATGGGATACAGATCGCCACCAAACTGAAACAGGCCCGCGATCAAGGCCGCGCCGATGCCGATGACAAACCCCATATAAGGAACAATCGCCGCCAGCCCGGCGATCAGGCCGATCAACAGGCCCAGCTCCAGCCCAACCAGCATCAGGCCTGCGGCATAGATCCCCCCCAACGCCACCATCACCAGCAACTGCCCACGCACGAAGGCTCCGAGCACTTCATGGCATTCGCCGGCCAGTGACACCACACGTTCCTCGCGATCGCGAGGCAGCAGGCTGCGAATCTTGGCCATCATCACGTCCCAATCGCGCAGCAAGTAGAAACTCACCACTGGGATCAGCACGAGGTTAGCCAGCCAGGCCATCAGCGCCAGGCCCGAGGCCGTCGCTTGGGTCAGCACCACGCTGACGATATCGGTGGTCTGCCCCATGTGCTCGCTGATGGCGGCCTTGAGCTTGTCGAACTTCCAGAACCCTTCAGAAAGGCCGAACTTCGATTGCGTCCACGGCAGCGCAGTGTGCTGCAACCAATCGAGCATCTGCGGCGCCAGCTCATACAACCGAAACAACTGCTTGGCGAGCATCGGCACCAGCACCAATAGCAGCGCGGTGACGATAAGGGTAAACAGCGCGAACACCGCGACGACACCCAAGGTACGAGACAGCCCGGCCTTCTCCAGCCGGTCCACCAGCGGGTCGAACAGATAAGCCAACAACAGCGCCACCAGAAACGGCGACAGGATCGGATGCAACAACCAGATGAACCCGCAGAGCAGAATCACCCCACCCAACCAGAACCAACGCCGCGTATCACCCATGAACCACTCCATTGCTTCTATATATAGAAAGAAAAACTACCAGCGAAAATACAGCGCGGGCGTGGCAGCGGGCGCAGGTGCGGGCGTTGCGGCAGGAGCCGAGCCGTCGGCCGCCGGTGCAGCCGGCGCTACGGGAGCCGGCGCAGGCGCCGACACCTCCTGCAACTTCGCCAGCGACAATTGCGCGCGCAGCTGTTCGGTACTGCCGTTGACCCGATACAGGATCTTGTCGCCATTCACACTTTGCGGGCGCCCGTTGAAGGGCTCCAGCAGTCGCCCAAGCGCCGCATAACGCTCCAGGTTCATGCCTTGAACTTCCAGTAATTGCGCGGCCGAAGCCCCGGGTTTGGCGACGAAGCGCGGCGCCAGTCGCTCGTTGACCGCCAGCATCACCGCATCCGCCAGTGCCGCCTGATCGGCGCCCTCGGCAGTGCCCGCCTCCTTCTGGTCACCCAGCCACATGCGCCAATTGGCCTGCCATTTTCCGCCTTCTTCGCGGGCATGCACGGCCAGCAGGGCGTCGGCATTGTAGCGTTCCGATGCGGTGCGCAGCGGCGCAGGATCGGCGCTTTCCAGATTCGGTGCCGTGGCGACGATCTGCTCGTTCAGATCCGCCAATGGCAAACGCAGCGGCAAACCACGGTGTTGTGCCGCACGACGCAGCGGCGTCGCACTGGCCTGGCCGTCGCCGACCAGGCTTGAACCCTCGGTGGAATCATTCAACCACCAGCCCAGGATCGACGGCCGATTGGCGCCCCACATGGCCAGCCCCGCGCGGCGCAACGCCTGCCCGGTGGTGCCAGGATCGAAATCGACTTTCAACACTTCCGGCGGCCCTGCGTCGTAGCCGAACTGGCTGATGATCTGCTGCGGGTCCTTGCGGATCGCCGCCAGCCCGGGATTTTGCGCCGCCTTGGGGTCACCGGTCAGACGCAGCACCAGCGTATCGAGGGCGCGCTGAGTGGCCTGGTCGCGCTCCTCCGGCGACTGGCCGTTGACCGGTTCGCGCACCTGATAAAGCCCTTTGACGGTTTCGGCCTGGCTGACCAGGCTGATCAATGACAGACAGCCCACAAACAAGAATTTACAAAAACGCATGGAAGATTCCTGACGACAAGAGCGGCTGGAACAGACCGCATGAAAACGTTCAAGCAAGGCTGTGACCATCACCCTGCGCAAAACATTCACACGCCCCGGGTAAGTTTTCGCACTGTCATAACGATAGACGCTTAACGGCATTACTTTACGCAGGCCTGAAGGATGCCACCATCACGCGCCAATGACGGTTTTTTTATGCCGATATGCCCCTGCCGTCGGCGTGAGGATGGCCGCTGACCTTCAAGCCTGATAAAATCGCGCGCCTTCGCAGACCGGCAACAGCCGGGCACTTTCGAAATTCGCGTGAGGCAATCGCCCACTTCGATTTCGGCGGCGCCGCTGAACTCGGTCGTTACTCAGAAATTCCCCTAAAGGCCTGGATCATGAGCAAGCAACCCTCCCTGAGCTACAAGGACGCCGGTGTAGACATCGACGCCGGTGAAGCATTGGTCGAACGCATCAAGAGCGTCGCCAAGCGCACTGCGCGTCCGGAAGTCATGGGCGGCCTGGGCGGTTTCGGCGCCCTCTGCGAAATCCCGGCCGGCTACAAGCAACCTGTGCTGGTTTCCGGCACCGACGGCGTCGGCACCAAGCTGCGCCTGGCACTGAACCTGAACAAGCACGACAGCATCGGTATCGACCTGGTTGCCATGTGCGTGAACGACCTGGTGGTCTGCGGCGCCGAGCCACTGTTCTTCCTGGACTACTACGCCACCGGCAAACTGAACGTCGACACCGCCGCTCAAGTGGTGACCGGCATCGGCGCAGGCTGCGAGCTGTCCGGCTGCTCCCTGGTCGGCGGCGAAACCGCTGAAATGCCAGGCATGTACGAAGGCGAAGACTACGACCTGGCCGGCTTCTGCGTCGGCGTCGTGGAAAAATCCGAAATCATCGACGGTTCCAAGGTCGCTGCCGGCGATGCCCTGCTCGCCCTGCCGTCTTCCGGCCCGCACTCCAACGGCTACTCGCTGATCCGCAAGATCATCGAAGTGTCCGGTGCCGACATCGAGAACACCCAGTTGGACGGCAAGCCGCTGACCGACCTGCTGATGGCCCCGACCCGCATCTACGTGAAGCCGCTGCTCAAGCTGATCAAGGAAACCGGCGCTGTCAAAGCCATGGCCCACATCACCGGTGGCGGCCTGCTGGACAACATCCCGCGCGTACTGCCAAAAGGCGCCCAGGCTGTGGTCGACGTGGCGAGCTGGAACCGTCCTGCTGTATTCGACTGGCTGCAAGAGAAAGGCAACGTCGAAGAGAACGAAATGCACCGCGTACTGAACTGCGGCGTGGGCATGGTCATCTGCGTCGCTCAAGAGCACGTTGAAGCTTCCCTGAAAGTGCTGCGCGACGCTGGCGAGCAGCCATGGGTCATCGGCCAGATCGCAATCGCTGCCGAAGGCGCGGCCCAGGTCGAACTGAAGAACCTCAAGGCTCACTGATGCCTGCCACCTGTGATGTCGTGGTGCTGTTGTCCGGCACCGGCAGTAACTTGCAGGCCCTGATCGACAGCACGCGGACCGGCGACAGCCCGGTCCGCATCGCTGCGGTGATCTCCAACCGCACCGACGCCTACGGCCTGCAACGCGCCAGGGACGCGGGTATCGACACCCGCACCCTGGATCACAAGGCATTCGATGGCCGCGAGGCCTTCGATGCCGCGCTGATCGAACTGATCGACGCGTTCAATCCCGAACTCGTGGTACTGGCCGGCTTCATGCGCATTCTCAGCGCGGATTTCGTACGCCACTATCAGGGTCGCCTGCTCAATATCCATCCCTCGCTGCTGCCCAAATACAAAGGGTTACACACTCATCAGCGGGCGCTGGAGGCCGGCGACGCGGAACACGGCTGCTCCGTGCACTTCGTCACCGAGGAACTCGATGGCGGACCACTGGTCGTACAGGCAGTAATACCGGTAGAGTTGCACGACTCGCCGCAAAGCCTGGCGCAGCGAGTCCATGTTCAGGAACACCTGATCTACCCGATGGCCGTCCGCTGGTTTGCCGAAGGCCGGTTATCGCTCAACGATCAAGGTGCTTTACTGGATGGACAGTTACTCGCGGCCAGCGGCCACTTGATACGAATCTAGGAGACTTTATGCGTCGTGCCCTGCTCTTCGCTTGCGCGCTGCTCGCCCTGCCCTTCGCACAGGCGGCAGACCTTCAACCCTTCTCCGCCAGCTACACCGCCGACTGGAAGCAGTTGCCCATGAGCGGCACCGCCGAGCGCAGCCTGACCAAGGAAGCCAACGGCGTCTGGAAGCTCAGCTTCAAGGCTTCGATGATGATCGCCAGCCTGTCCGAAGAAAGCACCCTGACCGTCGACAAGGACACCCTGCTGCCGCAGTCCTACCACTTCGAACGTGGCGGCCTGGGCAAAGCCAAGAAAGCCGACCTGGACTTCGACTGGGCGGCCAAGAAAGTCACCGGCACCGACCGCGGCGACGCCGTCAACATTCCGCTCAACCGCGGCATGGTCGACAAATCCACCTATCAACTGGCACTGCAGCACGACGTGGCCGCCGGCAAGAAAAGCATGAGCTATCAGGTAGTCGATGATGGCGAAGTCGACACCTACGACTTCCGCGTGCTGGGTTCGGAAAAAGTCGACACCAAGGCCGGCCAGATCGACGCAGTCAAAGTCGAACGCGTCCGCGACCCGACACAAAGCAAGCGCACCACCGTACTGTGGTTCGCCAAGGACTGGGACTACCTGCTGGTCCGCCTGCAACAGGTCGAGACCGACGGCAAGGAGTACAACATCATGCTCCTGGACGGCACGGTCAACGGCAAGCCTGTCAAAGGCAGCTGAGCCCAAGCCCAATGAAAAGCCCCGCAATCGCGGGGCTTTTTTTCGAGCAAAGATCGCAGCCTCGTTGCACTCGACAGCTCCTACAGAAGAGAAAGCAGGCCGTCATTGTGGGAGCGGGCTTGCTCGCGAATGCGGTGTGTCATTCAAAGGTGATGTCGCCTGACACGGCCTCTTCGCGAGCAAGTCGAATCGTCGCACCGCCGCTCCCACAGGTGTTATGTGTCGACCACAAAAATGGTGAACGACACAAATCCTGTAGGAGCGAGCACGCTCGCGATGCACGACAGAACACCGCGGGGCATCAGGCAGCCAGCGTCATCGTTGACGACCATCGCGAGCAGGCTCGCTCCCACAGTTTTTTTGTGATCGACGCAACCACTGTAGGAGCCGAGCTTGCTCGCGATGAACGACGGGTCAACGCGGGGTATCAGGCAGCCAGCGTCATCGTTTACCACCATCGCGAGCATGCTCGCTCCTACAGGTGCGCGCGATATTCGCCCCCTCGTGAGGCCGAGTGGAGGTTCTGCGCAGTGGGCAACCCGGCATGGATGCCGAG
>NZ_JAIQWX010000208.1 GCF_020164475.1 Pseudomonas sp. REP124
CGAGCAAGCCCGCTCCCACAGTTGTTTTGTGCAGACTTCTAGTATTCGGAAAGATCCGCCAAAGGATGCCGCCCCTCCCAGACCTTGTGGAAATGCGCCTCCACCACCGCATCCGGCACATGGTTGATATCCGGCCAATGCCAGTGCGGCTTCTGATCCTTGTCGATCAGCCGCGCCCGCACCCCTTCGCTGAATTCCGGATGCCGGCAGCAATTGAGGCTCAGGGTGTATTCCATCTGGAAAACCTGCGCCAGGGACATATGCCGGGCGCGGATGATCTGTTCCCACACCAGATGCGCGGTCAGCGGCGAGCCTTCGCTCATCGTCCGCGCTGCGCGGCCGAGCAGCAGGTCGGTGTGATCGCGCAGCGCGCTGATGGCTTTCCAGGCGCAGCGCACATCGCTGACATCCAGCAGTTCATCGATGCGCTGGCGTCGCGGCAGCCATTGGGCTTCAGGAATCTGCGCGAGCGCTTCCTGCTGCAAAGCCTTGAGCAGGCTGTTGAGCTGCATCGGCGTCTGTTCCTGCCAGTTCAGCTGCAGCAGGCCTTCGATCAGCTCTTGCTGCTGTTCGTCGAGCAGGAAGCGGTCGGCCAGGTCCAGATCAAGGGCATCGCGACCGTTCATGTGCGCGCCGGTCAGGCCCAGGAACAATCCGAGCTTGCCGGGCAGGCGCGACAGGAACCAGCTCGCGCCGACGTCCGGGTAGAGGCCGATGCTGATTTCCGGCATCGCCAGCCGGCTGCTGGGCGTGACAATCCGGATGCTCGCCCCCTGCAGCAGGCCCATGCCGCCGCCCAGCACATAACCGTGGCCCCAGCAGATCAGCGGTTTGGGGTAGGTGTGCAGGCTGAAGTCCAGGCGATATTCGGCGTTGAAAAACTGCGCGGCCAACGGCGGCACCTGGCCCGGGTTGGCGCGACAGGCCTGCACCAGACTGCGCACTTCGCCGCCGGCACAAAAGGCCTTGGGACCGTTGCCCCGCAGCAGCACACAGACGATTTGCGGATCCTTGGCCCAAGCGTCCATCCGGTCGCGCAAGGCGTTGATCATCGGCAGGGACAGGGCATTGAGCGATTGTTCGGCGTCCAGGGTGGCAATGCCGATGCGGGCGCCGTCGGTGCCGGTGAGTTCTTCGAAGTGCAGATTCATCGTGACCTCGATCGGGAATTTGAGGGTTAAGTATGATCGCTGTGCGGGAAAGTGCCGGATCCGTGTCAGATCAATTGACAAGCGCGATGGGCCTTCTTAGGGTTCGCCCATTGTTTTTGCCGGATGTAACCATGACTGCTGATGACCGTATCAAACTCGAACCGAGCTGGAAGGAGGCCCTGCGTGCCGAATTCGACCAGCCCTACATGGCAGAGTTGCGCAATTTCCTGCAACAGGAGAGGGCGGCCGGCAAGGAGATCTATCCACCGGGTCCGTTGATCTTCAACGCCCTGAATTCGACGCCGCTGGACAAGGTCAAGGTGGTCATCCTTGGCCAGGACCCGTACCACGGTCCGGGCCAGGCCCATGGTCTGTGCTTCTCGGTGCAACCGGGCGTACCGGCGCCGCCGTCGCTGGTGAACATCTATAAAGAATTGAAACGCGACCTGAACATCGACATCCCCAACCACGGCTACCTGCAAAGCTGGGCCGACCAGGGCGTGCTGATGCTCAACACCACCATGACCGTCGAGCGCGCCAACGCCAACGCGCACAAGGACAAGGGCTGGCAGTTCTTCACCGACCGGATCATCGAAGTGGTGAGCCAGCAGCAACCGCATCTGGTGTTCATGCTCTGGGGCTCCCATGCCCAGAGCAAGCAGAAGCTGATCGATGCCACCAAGCACCTGGTGCTGACCTCGGTGCATCCGTCGCCGTTGTCGGCCTATCGTGGGTTTCTGGGCTGCGGGCATTTCAGCCGGACCAACAAGTTCCTGGAGCAGAATGGCGAAACGCCGATCGAGTGGCGATTGCCGAACCTATGAAAAGCTTCGCGGGCAAGCCTCGCTCCTACAGGCAGTACGGTCTGTAGGAGCGAGGCTTGCCCGCGAATGAGGCGACCCGGTCTTCAGTCTGGATTCCGATTCCAATACTTGAACAACGGCTCCGCCAGAAACAGCACAAACAACAACCGCATCACCTGCATCGCCGTCACCAGCGGCACAGACAACTGCAACGTCTCCGCCGTCAGGCTCATCTCCGCAATCCCGCCGGGCATCATGCCCAACGTCAGCGAACGCAAATCCAGGTGGGTGAGGGCGCTCAGGCCCAGCGCCGCGCCCGTGGCAATCAACATGGTCAACACCGTACCGATCAGCGTCCGCCCCATGAACGAAGGCGCGCGACGGAAAAACTGCCGGTTGAAGTGACAACCCAAACCGCTACCGATCAACCACTGACCGATCTGGCTGCCACCGTTAGGCAAACCGATGTGTAAATCCCAACCAATGCTCACAGCGGCACTGACCAGCAAAGGCCCGAACAACCAGGGATTGGGCTGACGCAGACGCTCCCAGATCCAGGCCGCCAAGGCGCCCGCGGGAAACAGCACCGCCAGCCAGCGCCAGTCGATGCTGCCGGCGTGGGAGATCGGTGTACCGTCGCCCAGCAGGTATTTGAATGCCGCCGGCACACAGAGCACCACCACCAATACCCGCAGGCTCTGGCCCGCCGCCACACGGCTGAGCACCGCGCCGTTGCGTGCGCCGAGGTTGACCATCTCCCCGGAGCCGCCGGGCATGCTGGAGAAAAACGCGGTGGCCCGATCCTCTCCGGTGCGTCGCATCAGCCAGACCCCGACCACTGCGGACAGGCTGGTGACCAACGCACCGAAGAAGATCAGGCCGAAATGACTCAGCACCTGCTCCATCACCACAGGGGTGAAGTGCAAGCCGATGCCGATACCGACGATCCACTGGCCGCACTTGCGGCCGCCAGGGATTTCCGCCAATTGCCAGGGGGTCAGGCAGCGCACCAGGATGATCGCCAGCAACGAGCCGACCATCCACGGCAGCGGCCAGCCGACCTGGCTGGCGAGGTAACCGCCCAGCAGGCCGACCAGTGGTGTGCCCCACCAGGCTTTGAAGGGTGTTCGATCAGACATCGGCAACCGCGCGACGAGCCACCGAACGTTTACGCCAGATCCGCAGCAGCGGCAGCGACAGCATCAACACGGTCAGCACCCACACACCCATGGTGATCGGGCTCGACCAGAGGATCTCCAGCGCACCGTTGGAAATCGACAGGGCGCGACGCAGGTTCTGCTCCATCAGACCGCCGAGGATGAAGCCCAGCAGCACCGGCGACAGCGGGAAGTCCAGCTTGCGCAGGATGTAGCCGAAGATACCGATGCCGACCATCAGGAACAGGTCGAACGTCGTCGCATGCACCGCGTAGACGCCGATCCCGGTGATGATGGCGATCACCGGCACCAGTGCCCAGTTCGGCACGGCGAGGATGCGGGTGAAGACGCGGATCATCGGGATGTTGAGGATCACCAGCATGATGTTGGCGATGAACAACGACGCTATCAGGCCCCAGACGATGTCCGGTTGTTGCTGGAACAGCAGCGGGCCGGGGGTGATGTTGTACAGCGACAGGGCGCCGATCATCACCGCCGTGGTGCCTGAGCCTGGAACGCCGAGGGTCAGCATCGGTACCAGCGCGCCGCAGGCCGAAGCGCCGATGGCGGTTTCCGGTGCCGCGAGACCGCGCATGTCGCCCTGGCCGAAAGTACCCTTGGCGCCGGCGATGCGTTTTTCGGTCATGTAGGCCACGGCGCTGGCCAGCGTCGCGCCCGCACCCGGCAACACGCCCATGATGAAACCGAACAGGCCGCAACGCAGGTTCACGATGAACACTGCCGACGCTTCCTTGAAGTTGAACATCATGCGCCCGGTGGCTTTCACCGCTTCCTGGCCGCGATGGGTTTTTTCCAGCAGCAACAGAATCTCGCTGATGGAGAACAGGCCCAGCACCAGCACCACGAACTGAATGCCGTCGGTGAGGTGAATGTTGTCGCCGGTGAAGCGGTACACGCCGCTGTTGGCGTCGATGCCGACCGTCGACAGGAACAGCCCCATCAAGGCGGCGATGAAGGTTTTGAGCGGACGATCACCGGCCATGCCGCCCAGACAGACGATCGCGAACACCATCAGCACGAAGTATTCCGCCGGGCCGAAGGCGATTGCCCATTTCGCCAGCAGCGGTGCGAACAGCACCATGCCGCAAGTGGCGATAAACGCACCAATGAACGAACTCCAGGCCGACAGCGACAGCGCCACGCCAGCCAGGCCTTTGCGGGCCATCGGGTAGCCGTCGAGGGTGGTCATCACGGTGGAAGCTTCGCCGGGAATGTTCAGCAGGATCGAGCTGATCCGGCCGCCGTATTCGCAGCCCAGGTACACCGCCGCCAACAGGATCAGCGCCGATTCCGGCGGCAGGCCGAGGGCGAATGCGATCGGGATCAGCAGCGCCACGCCGTTGATCGGTCCCAGGCCCGGCAGCAGGCCGACGACGGTGCCGATCAGGGTGCCGGTCAGCGCCGTCACCAGGTTGTAAGGGCTCAGCGCGACGCCGAAACCCTGTCCCAAATAACCAAGCGTATCCATATCAGTTCTCCAGAACGTCGAGCAGGCCCAGGGGTAGCGGCACGTCCATCAACTTGTCGAACAGCAGGTAGAGACCCACCGCCATCAGCGTGGTGACCACGATGCTGGGCAGCCAGCGACCGCCATACAGGCGCGCCATCGGGATGCCGATCAGGATGCTGCTGAGGATGAAACCCAGAGGTTCGAACAGCCCGGCGAAGATCAGCAGCAGCACGACGCAGATGCCGATCTTGTTCAGGGTTTCACGGTCCAGTTCCGGTTCGTCTTCGCTGTGCACGATCGGTGATGGACGAAACGCCATGTACAGCAGTGCGCAACCCATCAGTCCAAGCATCAGCAACGGAAAGGCCCGGGGCCCCACCGGTTCGTAGGAATATTCGGCCTGATACGGCCACGCCATCAGCGCCAGGCCCAGACAGACCAGCAGCAATACCGAGGCAAAAATACGTTGTAAGAGCATGACAAACTCCTGTGCCACGGCCCCGCGTTGACGGGACCGTGTTCGCTAGAGAGAGGCGATCACTGAATCAGGCCGAACTCTTTGGCCAGCACTTTGTAGTCCGCGACTTGCTTCTTCACGTAGGTGTCCAGTTCCGGGCCGGTCATGGCGAACGGGAACAGCTCACGCTGGTCGCGCAGCTTGGCGAACTCAGGCGAAGCCAGCAGTTTGTCGAAGGAGTCTTTCCACCAGGCGTAGTCTTCGTCGCTGACTTTTGGCCCCAGGTAGAAGCCGCGTACCACTGGCCAGACGATGTCGTAGCCCTGCTCGCGGGCGGTCGGAATGTCTTTCATTTCCGGCTCGTCCAGACGCTTGTCGGAGAACACCGCCAGCAGGCGCATGTCACCGCTCTGGATGTGCGGCATGGAGTCGGAGATGTCGGTGCTGCCGACCTGGATGTGGCCGCCGAGCAGAGCGGTAGCGATTTCACCGCCGCCTTCGAGGGCGACGTAACGCAGGTCGCGTGGGTTGATGCCGGCGGCCTTGGCGATCAGCGCGGTCTGCATCCAGTCCTGGCTGCCGACGGTACCGCCGGAACCGATCACAACTTTGCTCGGATCTTTCTTCAGCGCCTGTACCAGATCGTCGAGAGTCTTGTAGGGCGAATCGCTCTTCACCGCGATGGCGCCGTAGCTGGTGCCGACGGCAGCGAGCCAGCGCACATTGTTTTCATCGAAACGGCCGAACTTGCCCTGGGCCAGGTTCAACAGCGAACCGCTGGACCAGGCAACCAGCGTGCCGGCATCCGCCGGGCGCTGGGCGACCACCGCGTTGTAGGCCACTGCGCCGACACCGCCGGGCATGTAGGTCACGCGCATCGGTTTGGTCAGCAGCTTTTCATTGACCAGTGCGCTCTGCGCCAGTTTGCAGGTCAGGTCGAAGCCGCCGCCGGGCGAGGCGGGCGCGATGCATTCCGGGCGTTTGGGCTCAGCCATCAGTTGGCCGGCGAACAGCACACAGCTGGCGGCGAGGGCGAAACGGCGCAGTGAACGATTCATTATTGTCTCCATGGGAGTTGTTGTTTTTCGGGATGATTCAGGTGCGACGATTTCGCAAGATGCCTTCGTATTGATATCCGCCAGAGCGGAACCGCAGGCAGCCGGATTCGGCGCGGGCAAGCGTGAACAGGGGGAAACGCGGGGGAGGGCATAACGCTGGCTGGGCAGCATGGTGCAGTACCTCGGTTTATTGTTCTTATTGGCGAAAACGCTTCGTGGCGTTTTTCGGGGGCGCTACATTCAAAACACGGCATGGAATGGTCAGCTTGAAACATTCCGTAACTCGACTCTAACCAGCGAACCTTTCGCTAACCTTTCATCAGGCTTTCAAGGTTTTTCGGGCTTCACAGCAGCGGACGTCGCTGTAAACTCCGCGCCAAAGAATGGCGTCGACCATCCCTGAACGAGGTAAAAATCCATGCGTGTTCTGCTCGTCGAAGACCATCTGCAGCTCGCCGAAAGCGTCGCCCAGGCGCTCAAGAGCACCGGTCTGACCGTGGATGTGCTGCACGACGGCGTGGCAGCCGACCTGGCGCTGGGCAGCGAGGACTACGCCATGGCGATCCTCGATGTCGGCCTGCCGCGCATGGATGGTTTTGAAGTGCTGGCGCGTTTGCGCAGTCGTGGCAAGAACTTGCCGGTGCTGATGTTGACCGCCCGCAGCGACGTCAAGGACCGGGTCCACGGCCTCAATCTCGGCGCCGACGATTACCTGGCCAAACCTTTCGAACTCACGGAACTCGAAGCACGGGTCAAAGCCCTGTTGCGCCGCAGCGTGCTGGGTGGCGAGCGGGTGCAGCGTTGCGGAGTGCTGGCGTATGACCTCGATACACGTCGCTTCACTCTGGCCGAGGAACTGCTGACCCTGACGTCTCGCGAACAGGCGGTGCTCGAAGCACTGATCGCCCGTCCCGGCCGGGTGATGAGCAAGGAACAACTGGCTTCTCAGGTCTTCGGTCTGGACGAAGAAGCCAGCCCCGATGCCATCGAAATCTACGTGCACCGCCTGCGCAAGAAACTCGACGGGCAGCCGGTGGCCATCGTGACTTTCCGGGGCCTGGGTTACTTGCTGGAAAGCCGCGATGCATAAGCCCAGCAGCCTGCGCTGGCGCCTGCTGTGGAACCTGGCGCTGTTGCTGGTGGTGTTGATGCTGGCCAGCGGCTTGAGTGCCTACTGGAACGGTCGCGAGGCGGCGGACACCGCCTATGACCGGACCCTGCTCGCGTCGGCGCGGACAATTGCCGCAGGCGTCACCCAGCGCGATGGCACACTCAGCGCCGACGTGCCTTACGTGGCCCTCGACACCTTCGCCTACGACAGCGCGGGTCGGATTTTCTATCTGGTCAACGACATCAATCAGAAGCTGATTTCCGGCTACGAAAACCTGCCTCCACCACCACCCGGCACCCCGCGCACCGATGACTATCCGGCGCTGGCGCGGTTCTACAACGCGACCTATCAAGGCCAGAACGTTCGCGTGGTCAGCCTGCTCAAGCCCGTCAGCGAGCCGAACATGAACGGCATGGCGGAAATCCGCGTGGCCGAAACCGACGAAGCCCGGGTCAGCATGGCCCGCAGTTTGGCGGCGGACACTTTGCTGCGTCTGGGCATGCTCGCGGTGGGGGCTCTGATGATTGTCTGGTTTGCGGTCAGTGCCGCGTTGCGTCCGCTGGAGCGCCTGCGCACGGCGGTGGAAGAGCGGCAGCCGGATGATCTGCGGCCCTTGCCGCTGGTGGAAGTTCAGCATGAACTGTGGCCATTGGTGAGCGCACTCAATCACTTCACCGAGCGCCTGCGCGGGCAGTTCGAGCGGCAGGCGCAGTTCATCGCCGATGCCGCCCACGAATTGCGTACCCCATTGGCGGCGCTCAAGGCGCGATTGGAACTGGGCCTGCGTTCGAGCGAGCCGCAGATCTGGCGCGACACGCTGGAAACAGCGGCTTCAGGCACCGATCGCCTGACCCATCTGGCCAATCAATTGCTCTCGCTGGCGCGGGTCGAAAATGGCGCGCGGGCGATTGCCGAGGGCGGCGCGCAGTTGCTGGATCTGAGCCAGTTGGCGCGGGATCTGGGCATGGCCATGGCGCCGCTCGCTTACAAACGTGGCGTGGCACTGGCGCTGGAAGCCGATGAACCGGTCTGGCTGCGGGGCGAGCCGACCTTGTTGAACGAGCTGTTGAGCAATCTGGTGGATAACGCCCTGGCCCACACGCCACCGGGCGGCAACGTGATTCTGCGGGTGTCTGCGCCGGCAGTGCTGGAGGTCGAGGACGACGGACCGGGCATTCCCCTCGATGAGCGGGATCGGGTGTTCGAACGGTTTTATCGACGCAATCAGCAGGTGGCCGGATCAGGTCTGGGCCTGGCGATTGTCGGTGAAATCTGCCGCGCGCATCTGGCGCAGATCAGTCTGCATGATGGAGAGCAGGCGGGGTTGAAGGTACGGGTGAGTTTTGTGCCCGGCGAGTGATGGTGATTGTTCCGGCCTCATCGCGAGCAGGCTCGCTCCCACAGGGGATATGTGGTGTTGCATCAATCCAG
>NZ_JAIQWX010000209.1 GCF_020164475.1 Pseudomonas sp. REP124
AGGGTACCTTTCTAAAGAAAATGTGGGAAAATTTCCCACGCAAAGGTGCTAACTGGCGTTGAGGGATCGCGCGGAAAGCGCAGTGGCTGTCGATGCTGCAGATTCATGTCCGTGCCGGTTGGCTGGTCGCTTCTGGGCGGCTGGAACTCACGGGATTGCGTTCGATAGGGAAATGACTACGCAGCTCCAGGCGGAGGTGCAACATGCATATCAACAAATGTTTATTGGCCCTGGCCATAGGCGGAGTTCTGTCGGCTTCGACTGTCCTGGTACCGGATTACATCAGTGGATTCTCCAGCGCATACGCCCGGGATGGCGGTAGCGGCGGAGGAGGCGGTGGTGGAGGCGGACACGGCGGCAGCGGTGGTGGCGGTGGTGGCCACGGCGGCGGGTCCGGTAATGGCGGTGGTGGCGGCGGTTCCGGCAACGGTGGCGGCGGAAGCGGCCACGGTGGTGACGGCGGAGGCGGTAACGGCGGCGGTGGTGCAGGCAATGGCGGTGGCCATGGAGACGGGGGTGGTCATGGCGCTTCAGGCCATGACGGCAACGGTCATGGCGGCGTCGCTGGAAACACTGGCGGCAGAGGTCGGGACAATGCCCGCAACCACGACGCCAACGACGATAACGGTCGCGCCCGGGACGCTGCCCGTAACGACAACAATGCTGCCCGAGCGGCTGCCCGCAATGATGCCGATGCAGCCCGAGACGCAGCCCGCGCCGATGCAGACGCTGCTCGCGATGCCGCCAAGGCTGCGGCAGACAGGGCGAGAGACACGGCCAGGGCCAACGCGGACGCAGCGCGTGACGCGGCAAGAAGGGCTGGCGATCCAAACGCCGACGCTACCCGCGATGCTGCCAGGGCCGCAGCCGATGCAACCCGTGACGCGGCCCGTCGCGACGCAGATGCAACCCGCGATGCAGCCAAGGCAACTGCGGACGCCACCAGAGACGCCGCCAAGGCACAGGCCAACGCGGACCGCAATGCTGCCAGAGCCCAGGCCAGCGCAATCAGAGATCCGGACGCTCCAGATGCCCCGGATATGGACGTAGTCGAGGCACGCAACTAGTCCCTAATGTAGGAGCAAGGCTTGCCCGCGAAGGCGTAGTGTCAGGCCGGTCAGTGTCGACTGGCCGGACGCCTTCGCGGGCAAGCCTCGCTCCTACGGGGTTTTGTGTGCGCTCACTGACCGTTCGTCGTCCTTTCGAAAAATATCCTTTGACACCACCAGGCGTTTGGATGACTATCTGTATATCGCATGCGATCTAATCGAAAGCGACAAATAAAACACAACCTGTGCCGTTTGGAGATCCAGCCATGAAAACCGAAAGCCACCACAAAATGTCCCGCTCCACCCATCACGCTTTCGATGGCCACAACGGCAACAACTGGATCTGCGCCGCCTGATAAAAATCTGTTAACACCTTAATAATCGCATGCGATCAAATCGCATAAGAAATTGAATCGAGAGGAAGCCCCCATGAGCAAGATCGAAAAAGTCCTGGCCACCGGCAAAACCCACACCACCCACAGCGCTACTGGCACCACCTCGCGCGGCCACAACGGCAATCTCGACATCGCGCTGTCTTCGCCCGGTGCTGCCCAGCCAGCCCACGTGTTCGCCGCCACCCAGCCACACCCGAAAGCCGAGCAGCTGTTCGCCGGAGCCTGGTCGGCCTGCTACACCGCAGCCGTAGGGCTGATCGCTCAAGAGCGCAACATCGTGTTGCCGGCAAACATGGCCGTCGACATCGAGGTGGACCTGGGCCAGACAGGGCCGGACTACTTCCTTCAGGCTCGATTGACCCTGAGCGTACCGGGGCTGGCACATGACGTGGCGACCGAACTGGCACACATTGCCGATTCCATCTGCCCTTACTCCAAAGCCACGCGCGGCAACATCGACATGGCCCTGAACGTACTCACCGCCTGATAAATATCACGCATGCGATTAAAGCGTATACGAATCACAACTCTGTAAACCTGAGGAAACCATCATGAGCAAGATCGAAAAAGTCCTGGCCAGCGGTAAAACCCACACCACCCGCAGCGGCACCGGCAACACCTCGCGCGGCCACAATGGCAGCCTCGACATCGAACTGTCGTCGCCCGGCAGTTCCACGCCAGCGCACGTCTTCACCGGCGTCCAGCCGCACCCGAAAGCCGAGCAACTGTTCGCCGGGGCCTGGTCGGCCTGCTACATCGCCGCGGTGGGGCTGGCCGCCCAGCAGGCGAAAGTGACCCTGCCGGCCGATACCGCGGTCGATATCGAAGTGGACCTGGGCCAGACCGGTGCAGAGTACTTCCTCCAGGCCCGACTGACGCTGCGTGTACCGGGCCTGACCCACGAGGTCGCCACTGAACTGGCCCACACGGCCGATGCGATCTGCCCGTACTCCAAGGCCACCCGCGGCAACATCGATGTCGCGATCAACGTCATCACCGCTTGACGCGACACACTGCCGGTTCAGCAGGACATCCCTGGTGAACCGGCAGTCCGTTTTCATAGAACGAGGAAAGTGCGCACTACCGATACCATCGCATGCGATGTATAGTCGACCCTCGCAACCCTACCTCTTTTGCCCCAGAGAACGCTCATGAAATCGACCAAGAAGCTCGCCGCCCTCGACCTCAAGCTCTCTGAATTCCTCTGCTTTGCGGTCTATTCCTCCAACCTGGCCTTCGGCAAGGCATACAAGCCCATGCTCGAACGGCTCGGCCTGACCTACACCCAATACATCACCCTCGTCGCGCTCTGGGAGGAAGACAACCAGACCGTCGGCAGTCTCGGCGAAAAGCTGTTCCTGGAATCCAACACCCTCACGCCGATCCTGAAAAAGCTGGAGGGGATGGGCTATCTGCTGCGCCAGCGCGACCCGGAAGACGAACGCCAGGTCCGCATCAGCCTCACCAAGGAAGGGCGCGAGATGCGCGAAGGTCTGACCGAAGACGGTTTTCCGCAAACGGGGCTGGACCCCGATGATTTCGTGCAGATGCAGCAGGCCATCGTGAAGTTACGGAACAACCTCATCCGTACGACGAAAGACAGGGAATAAGCGGTATCACGTGATCCGCTTGTTCAACAATGAGACAACTGCCCTCAGAGGGTGGTGTCAGAAGAAATTGATCTCGTAACCGAAGCGAGATGCCGCAGCGACGATGTGTTGTCCCATGATCTGCCGAGCCGATTCGGCATTACGGTCAGCCAGAGCCTGAACCAATTCTTCATGCTCCCCGCGTGCCGCATGAGGAATGTTGCTGTACATCGGACCGCGCCGGGCAAAGTTCATCGTGATCAGGGCCCGCATCGGTTCGAGCACCGTGCGAATCATCGTCTCCAGATAATCATTGCCTGAAGCGGCCGCCACGGCCCGATGAAAGTCGAGGTCGGCGTTCACCGTTTCCAGTGTCGGTTCGCCTTCGTAATGCATGCGCAGGACCGCCGCCTGAATCATTTTCAGTTTGCGCGGTGTCATGTGCGAGGCCGCGAGGGCTGCGGCCTGGCTTTCCAGTACGGCCCGTACTTCGAACATGTTGCGCACCGTGTTGTCGCCGTCGAGCATCGGCTCGCTGGCACGCGGCGATGCCGACACCGGTTGCGCGGATGGAGCAGGGGCGGCGACGAAAACGCCCACACCCTGGCGCGACTGGATCAACCCCTGGGCCCGAAGCGTCGCGATCCCTTCCCGGACAACGTTCCTGCTGACACCGAAGTTCTGCGAGAGAAATTGTTCGGTCGGCAAACGGTCGCCTGGCCGTAGCCGGCCGGAGGCGATCTCTTCACTCAACGAACGGGCGATGTGCTCCGCCAGATGCGGTCGGCGCGCCACGGGCTGCAGGTTCATTTCACTCATGTTCATCCCTCTCACTTGTCTACTTAATCTACATCAGAAGACTTGTTCCAGACAGTTAAAACTGAAGTTCACTACCGTCATAAAAAATAAAACCTGTTAAATCAATTGGTTATGAAATGAAAGGGCGAGGCTCGTAAAAAAGTACAAGTTGTTCAGTTGAAGGACAACAGGACGTCAGGTAGGTTGTTCTCAACCCGGCGCGGCAAAAAATCCAAATCACCGCGCCGTTTTCGCAACCTGCCCGAGGCCCGGCCTTATGAAAATTGCCAGCATTGAAACCATTCCGCTCCGCATTCCCTTCACCACGGGAGGCAAATCAGCCGGCGGGGTCTGGGGACCGAAAGACCTGCAAATGGTCGACTCCCTGGTGGTCAAGATCACTACCGATGAAGGCGTCGTCGGTTACGGCGAAACCTTTGGTTTCACCGCGATTCCAGCGGTGAAGGTGGTGATCGACACGATTCTCGCGCCTGAGTTGCTCGGCAGTGACGTCACGCGTCGGCAGAAACTGCAGGGCGATCTGCAAAAGAAATTCCACGTGTTCGGTCGCAGCGGCGCGTTCATCTACGGACTGTCGGCTATCGATATCGCACTGTGGGATATCGCCGGCAAGGCGGCGGGTCAGCCGGTCTATCAATTGCTCGGCGGCAGCGAGGCCACGTCACTCGCGGCGTACGCCAGCCTGATTCGTTATGCCGACCCGGAACTCATCCGCGTCAATGTGCAGCGCGCGGTCAACGACGGTTTCCGCCATCTCAAACTGCATGAAGTCGATCCCGAAGTGATTCGCGCCGCGTGCGAAGCCGCGGGTCCCGACGTGGAAATCACCCTCGACGTCAATGCGCCGTGGTCGGTGCGTGAGGCGCTGGACATGACCGATAAACTGCGTCCGCTGAACCTGCGCTGGATCGAAGAACCCGTCTGGCCGCCGGAAGACTACGCGGGACTGGCACGGGTTCGGCAGCAGGGCGGGATTCCCGTCGCGGCTGGCGAAAACGCCTCGACCCTGATGGATTTCCAGCACCTGCTGGAAGCCGGCGCGGTGGATTTCGTGCAGCCAAGCCCGGCAAAAATGGGTGGCATCACCGAACTGCAAAAGGTCTATGCGCTGGCCAACGCCCATGGCGTCACCGTGATGGTCCACGCCTTCTACGACGGTCCCGGCCTGCTGGCCGCGGTGCATGGCAGTGCGGCACTTGGCGGAGCGAAGTCCCTGGTGGAATGGCGCTACTTCGACCTCGAAGCACAGCTGTATGGCGACGCGATAATTCCGCGCAACGGCCGCATCGACGTGCCGCAAGCGCCGGGACTCGGCATCGAGCCGAACCAGGACGTCATCCGCGATTACCGCTTCAAACCCTGACCCCATCGATCGTCGCCGACGCCACAACGAAAGCGTCGGCCTCGATCGGTCACAGCCGCATTCTTGATAAAAACAAATACGAGGATTGAGCAAATGCTAGACAGAATCGTAGGACCCATCCTGCCCGTCGCCTTTGTGATTGCGCTTGGCTACATCGCCGGCAAACGTGGGCGACTCACCCAGTCGGACAGCCTGCTGATCAGCCGGCTGGTGCTCGGCTGGATCTTCCCGGCGCTGCTGTTTGTCGGGATGGCGAGTACACCCCGTGAGCAGCTGTTCGACTTCAAGTTCGTGGTTGCCACCTTCATCGGCATCATGGGCATGTACCTGATCGCACTGGCGATCGGCTGGTACACCACTCGCGATCTGAAAGTGGCGACGCTCAAAGGGTTCGTCAACGGTTACCCGGATGCAGCCTTCATGGGCATTCCGATCCTTGGCGCGATGTACGGAGCGGGCAGTATCTATTCGGTGCTGGTGCTCAACCTGGTGGCGAGCCTGGTGATGATTCCGCTGACCACCATGTTGCTGACCATCGCCGATGGCAAGGGCAGTGGCCGGGAGGCTTTCGTCTCCAGCCTCTCGGGTGCGGTACGCCGTCCGCTGATGTGGGCGCCGGCGCTGGGCATTCTGCTCTCGCTGCTGCAGGTCAAGCTGCCGCCGCTGGCCGCGGAGTCGTTCAATCTGCTGGGCAAAGCCACGCCAGGCGTCTCCCTGCTGTGCCTGGGCTTGATCATGTCGTCGGAGAAATTGCAGATGTCGGGCGAGGTCTGGACCAACCTCGGGCTCAAGCTGTTCATCCATCCGGTGCTGATGTTCGCCGCGACCATTTTGCTGGGTACGCACGGAATCTACGCGCAGCAGATGATCCTGCTCTGTGCGCTGCCGTCGGCGACCATTCCGGCCATGTTCGCCAATCAGACGGGCGCCTATCAGAGCGAAGCGGCGACTTCGATTCTGGTCAGTACCGTGTTGTCGATCGTGACGTTCTCGGCGGCGATTTATCTGATCGATGGAGGGATCGCTTCGGTCTGATGGCGGCCGGTTTCAAGAGATCGCAGCCTGCGGCAGCTCCTGCTTTGGAATGCACTTCCATGTAGGAACCGGTGCAGGCTGCGATCTTTTTTTTGGCCACTGCGCAGTGTCTGTGTATCGCCATGTATCCAACCCCACCCTTAGTAGACTGGCATACAAATGCACCTCGAACCGGATACATCCGGGATACACGGTTGCAGTCAAATAGCCCTGCCTTAGCGAGAAAGCAAACGCGACTCGCACCTCGGCTTAACGCCTGAACCAAGCGGATTGACCGCACACTGTATCTGGAGAACTACCATGTCCCGTATGTCCAACAAATCCCGCATTGGCCTGATCGCAGTTGCACTGGCCGGCAGCATGAACCTGGCTTCGACCGCCTTCGCCGCCGACGCACTGCCACAGGGCTACCAACTGGCCTCGGCGGAAAAAACCAGCGAAGGCAAGTGTGGCGAAGGCAAGTGCGGTGCCAGCGAAACCGGCGCCAAAGCGACCAAGGCCAGCGAAGGCAAGTGCGGTGAAGGCAAGTGCGGCGACGACTCCTTCGCCCGCACCGACACCGACCACGACGGCCGCGTGTCCCTGAAAGAACTGCTGGCCGTGGCGCCACAGGGCGGTGAAGAATTCAAGGCGATGGACACCAACGGCGATGGCTACCTGTCCGAAGCCGAGGTCTACAAATTCCGCACCAACCAATACACCTCCAACGGCAAGAAAGTCCCGACCGAGCTGTTCACCAAAATGAGCAAAGCGCAGAACTGATGGTTTGATGCGGCGGTAAAAAAACCTCCCCGGTGTTGTGGCCGGGGAGGTTTTTTTACATCTGGCGGGTCAGTCGAAGGCGTTGCGATAGGCAAAGATCCCCGGCAAGCCGCCGGTCATCACGAACAGCAGATGACTGCCCGCCGGAAAGTCGCCCCGGCGTACCGCAGCCAGCAGACCGGCGAAGGCTTTGCCGCCGTAGACCGGATCGGTGAGCAGGCCTTCGTGGGAGGAGAGCAGGCGTACGGCTTCGAGCATGGCTTCGGTGGGCGCGCCGTAGGCTTCGCCGCGTTGGCTGCCATCAACGTTGACCGAGGTTTCAGCCAGCGAGGTGGACGGGGAAAGCAGTTGCAGCACTTGCGTGGTTTTTTCCAGGGTCAGGGCCGCTGCCTGTTCTTCGGTGGCCAGGACCGAGTAACCGAGAATGTTGCTGGAGGAGCGTGCCAGCGTGACACCGGCCAGCAATCCGGAGTGGGTGCCGGCGCTACCGTTGGGCATGGTGATTTGTTCGAAGTGGATGCCCAGTGCATCGGCCTGACGCAGGATCTCGGCGGCACAGGCGGCGTAACCCAGGCTGCCTCGAGGGCTGGAACCGCCCAGCGGCATCACGAAGGGTTTGCGGCCTTGCTGTTTGAGCCTGTCGACCAGTTCGGCAGCGAAGGTGTCAGGCGCGACACCCCGGGGCAGACGATGGATGTTTGCGCCGAACAGCGCGTCCAGAATGACGTTGCCGTTGCGGCAGAAGTCGTCGTCGCTGCGCACCGCTGACGGGGTCAGGATCAGTTCGCAGGCCAGGCCTTGCTGGGCGGCGACCGCAGCGGTCAGGCGGGCGTGATTGGATTGAAAACCGCCCCAGGTCACCAGGGTGTCGGCACCCGCAGCCAGTGCTTCGCCGAGCAGGAATTCGAGTTTTCGCAGCTTGTTGCCGCCACCACCGAGACCGGTCAGGTCGTCGCGTTTGACGTAGAGGTTGCAGCCGTTCATCTCAGGTAGACGACTCAGACGGTGCAGTTTCTGGATCGGTGTCGGGCCTTCGAGCAAAGCCACCCGTGGGTAGGTGGCCAGCGCGGCATCAAGATGACTCAAGTCGTGGGGCATGAAGGATCGCCTTCTTGGAGGGAAGAGAGCTGTGGATCGGCCACTGTAAAAAAGCGCAAAGGTGAAGATATAGCGCTGTCGGGTAATTACTGTTGATACATCGTGTAATCAACTTGTAGGAGCGAGGCTTGCCCGCGAAGGCGTCAGGTCTGTTTGCATCAATGTTGAATGTGCCGACCTCTTCGCGAGCAAGCCCGCTCCCACAGGTTCTGCAGGCGTATGCAAGATCCCTTGTGTGCGAGCCTGCTCGCGATGGCGGCAGGTCAGCCTGCATCAATGTTGAATGTTCCGGCCTCTTCGCGGGCAAGCCTCGCTCCTACGGGTTTTATAGGTGTATGCAAATTCGGCTGGCAACCGAAGTCCCTGTGGGAGCGGGCTTGCTCGCGAAGGCGGTGGTTCAGTCGACGCGGAGGGTGTCTGGTGCGCCGCC
>NZ_JAIQWX010000021.1 GCF_020164475.1 Pseudomonas sp. REP124
CACGCTGAACCTGTAGGAGCGAGGCTTGCCCGCGAAGGCGTCCTCTCAGACAACATATCCCCCCTCGCTCTACGCCTGACGGTATATCCCCGCTATACTCATCGGCTTTTCCGAAATATTTGCCTATTAGGGTCCCGCCGCGCATGGATAAGACCTACCAGCCGCACGCCATTGAAACTTCCTGGTACAACACCTGGGAGTCCGAGAACTATTTCGCCCCGCAAGGCGCGGGCGAGTCCTACACCATCATGATCCCGCCGCCGAACGTCACCGGCAGCCTGCACATGGGTCATGGCTTCAACAACGCGATCATGGACGCCCTGATCCGTTTCCGCCGCATGCAGGGTCGCAACACCCTGTGGCAGCCGGGCACCGACCACGCCGGTATCGCCACGCAGATGCTGGTGGAGCGTCAACTCGAAGCCCAGGGCCAGAATCGCCACGATCTGGGCCGCGACAAATTCCTCGAGAAAGTCTGGGAGTGGAAGGATCAGTCCGGCGGCAACATCAGCCGTCAGATCCGCCGCCTCGGTTCGTCCGTGGACTGGAGCCGCGAGCGCTTCACCATGGACGACGGCCTTTCCGAAGCCGTTAAGGAAGCCTTCGTACGCCTGCACGAAGACGGCCTGATCTACCGCGGCAAGCGCCTGGTCAACTGGGACACCAAGCTGCACACGGCGATTTCCGACCTCGAAGTGGAAAACCACGACGAGAAAGGTTTCCTGTGGAACCTCAAATACCCGCTGGCCGACGGCGCCAAGACCGCTGAAGGCAACGACTTCCTGATCGTCGCGACCACCCGTCCGGAAACCATGCTCGGCGACTCCGCCGTCGCGGTGAACCCGAACGACGAACGCTACAAAGCCCTGATCGGCAAATTCGTCGAGCTGCCGCTTGTCGGCCGCCGCATCCCGATCATCGCCGACGATTACTGCGACCCTGAATTCGGCACCGGCTGCGTGAAAATCACCCCGGCCCACGATTTCAACGACTACGAAGTCGGTAAGCGCCACAACCTGCCGCTGCTGAATATCTTCGACAAGAACGCCAACGTTCTGCCGGCTGCTCAGGCATTCAACCTGGACGGCACGCTGAACGAGAGCATCGACGGCAAGATCCCGGCCGAATACGCCGGTCTCGAACGTTTCGAAGCGCGCAAGCAGATCGTTGCCGCCTTCGACGCCGCGGGCCTGTTGGTCAGCGTCGACGATCACAACCTGAAAGTGCCGAAGGGCGACCGTTCCGGCACCGTCATCGAGCCTTGGCTGACCGACCAGTGGTACGTGTCCACCAAGCCTTTGGCCGAGCCTGCGATTGCTGCCGTTGAAGACGGCCGCATCCAGTTCGTGCCCAAGCAATACGAAAACATGTACTTCTCGTGGATGCGTGACATCCAGGACTGGTGCATCAGCCGTCAGCTGTGGTGGGGCCACCGGATTCCGGCCTGGTACGACGAGTCGGGCAAGGTCTACGTCGGTCGCGACGAAGCCGAAGTGCGCGCCAAGCACAACCTCGGTGCCGACATCGCGCTGCAGCAGGACAACGATGTTCTCGACACCTGGTTCAGTTCCGGTCTGTGGACTTTCTCCACCCTGGGCTGGCCGGAAAAGACCGAGTTCCTGAAGAAATTCCACTCCACCGACGTACTGGTCACCGGCTTCGACATCATTTTCTTCTGGGTCGCCCGGATGATCATGCTGACCATGCACCTGATCAAGAACGAGGACGGCACCCCGCAGGTTCCGTTCAAGACCGTCTACGTGCACGGTCTGGTGCGTGATGGCCAGGGCCAGAAGATGTCCAAGTCCAAGGGCAACGTCCTGGACCCGCTGGACATCATCGACGGCATCGAGCTGGAAACCCTGGTGCAGAAGCGCACCTCGGGCCTGATGCAGCCGAAACTGGCGAAGAAGATCGAGAAAGCCACCCGCGACGAATTCGCCGAAGGTATCGCCAGCTACGGCACCGACGCCCTGCGCTTCACCTTCTGCTCGCTGGCGTCCACCGGTCGCGACATCAAGTTCGACATGGGCCGCGTCGAAGGCTATCGCAACTTCTGCAACAAGATCTGGAACGCCGCGCGCTACGTGCTGGACAAGGGCGAAGACTGCGGCCAGAACGGCGAAGCCTACGAGCTGTCGCTGGCCGACCGCTGGATCATTTCGCAGCTGCAACGCACCGAAGCCGAAGTGACCCGCCAACTGGATCAGTTCCGTTTCGACCTGGCCGCACAAGCCCTGTACGAGTTCATCTGGAACCAGTATTGCGACTGGTACCTGGAGCTTTCCAAGCCTGTGCTGTGGGACGAGAACGCACCGGTCGAGCGCCAGCGCGGCACCCGTCGCACCCTGGTTCGCGTGCTGGAAGTGGCCCTGCGCCTGGCGCATCCGTTCATGCCGTTCATCACCGAAGAAATCTGGCAGCGCATCGCGCCGCTGGCCGGTATCGAAGGCAAGACGATCATGCTGCAACCTTGGCCGGTGGCCAACGAAGAGCGCATCGATCAGGCAGCCGAAGACGACATCGAATGGCTCAAGGGCCTGATGCTCGGCACCCGTAATATCCGTGGCGAAATGAACATCGGCCCGGGCAAACCGCTGCCGCTGTTCCTGAAGAACGTCAGTGCAGAAGATCAGCGTCGCCTCACCGAAAACGAAGCGCTGCTGAAGAAACTGGCACGCCTGGAATCGATCACCGTGCTGACCGCAGGTCAGGAAGCACCACTGTCCGCGACCGCGCTGGTTGGCGAGATGGAAGTGCTGGTGCCGATGGCCGGCCTGATCGACAAGGGCGCCGAGCTTGCGCGTCTGGACAAGGAAATCCAGCGTCTGCAAGGCGAAGTGCAGCGTGTGGGCGGCAAGCTGTCCAACGCCGGTTTCGTCGACAAGGCCCCGGCTGAAGTCATCGAGAAAGAACGCGCCAAACTGGCCGAAGCCGAACAGGCTCTGGGCAAGTTGGCCGAGCAGCATGCGCGGATTGCCAGCCTGTAACGGCAGATCGCAATGAAAAAGGGAGGCCCGCAAAGGCCTCCCTTTTTTGTGGCTGCCATTTTTCTCATTACCGACACAG
Source organism: Pseudomonas sp. REP124 (assembly GCF_020164475.1). Classification (GTDB taxonomy): domain Bacteria; phylum Pseudomonadota; class Gammaproteobacteria; order Pseudomonadales; family Pseudomonadaceae; genus Aquipseudomonas. Next base: position 3,070 of record NZ_JAIQWX010000021.1, read on the forward strand.
AACCCTGTGGGAGCGGGCTTGCTCGCGAAGGCGGAGTGTCAGATATCAATGATGTGACTGACACACCGCATTAGCGAGCAAGCCCGCTCCCACAGGGGATTTGTGTTGTCTTTGCAATTGGGTTCACACCCACAGGATGTGGGACAATGCCCGCCACTTTCAGCCATGCCCGAATCAACCGCCCATGACCACCCCTCGTACACCCAAACCCGCGCGCAAGAAGCCTGACACCAAGGCCCCGGCCAAGGCCGTGGAGCCTCGGGAGAAGGCCAGCCTGCATCCGCGCAACCGTCACCAGGGTCGCTACGACTTCCCGGCGCTGATCAAGAGCACGCCGGAGCTGGGCAAGTTCGTGATCATCAATCCGTACGGCAAGGAAAGCATCGACTTCGCCAGCCCCGAAGCGGTGCGGGTGTTCAATCGGGCGCTGCTCAAGGCGTTCTACGGCATCGCCCACTGGGACATTCCCGCCGACTACCTGTGTCCGCCGGTGCCGGGGCGTGCCGATTATGTGCACTTTCTTGCCGACCTGCTGGCCGAAGGCAATGAAGGCGTGATCCCCCGTGGCGCCGCGGTGAAGGTGCTGGACGTCGGCACCGGAGCCAACTGCGTGTACCCGCTGATCGGCCATAGCGATTACCGCTGGCACTTCCTCGGCTCGGACATCGATGCCACCGCCATTGCCGCGGCCAAGACCATCATTGCCGCCAACCGCCTGAACAAGGCGATCCAGATTCGCCAGCAGGCCAACCGCAAGCAGATCCTGCTGGGCCTGTTGGAGAGTGATGAGCGCTTCGACCTGACGATGTGCAACCCGCCCTTCCATTCCTCTCTTGAGGAAGCCACCCGTGGCAGCAGCCGTAAATGGCGGGCGCTGGGCAAGGCCGATCCGAAGCGCAAGCTGCCGGTGCTGAATTTCGGCGGTCAGGCGGCGGAGCTGTGGTGCGAGGGGGGCGAGGTGCGCTTCGTCACGCAACTGATCGGCGAGAGCGCGCAGGTGGGTCAGCAGGTGTTGTGGTTCAGCACCCTGGTGTCCAAGGCCTCGAACCTGCCGGCGATGCAGACTGCGTTGAAGAAGGCCGGTGCGCTGGAGAGCCGTGTGGTTGAGATGTCGCAGGGGCAGAAGCAGAGCCGGTTCGTGGCGTGGACGTTTCAGACGCCGGAGCAGCAGCAGGCGTGGCGCCAGCGCTGGAAATCCTGAACACTGTCCACTGTAGGAGCGAGCATGCTCGCGATGAACGTCCAGACAACGCTGGCAACCTGATGCCCCGCGTCATCGTTGACGACCATCGCGAGCATGCTCGCTCCTACAGTTGGTGCGCTGAAATTCAATAAATCGCAGACACAAAAAAACCGTGCCCGGATAGCTCCGTCGCACGGTTTTTTTATCGCTGCGTCTTACTTGTTCACAGCGTCGGTCAGGCCTTTGGCCACAACCAGCTTGATCACTTTCTTGGCAGGGATTTCGATGGCTGCGCCAGTCGAAGGGTTACGGCCGGTACGGGCAGGACGCTCAGTCACTTTCAGTTTGCCGATGCCTGGCAGGGTGATTTCGCCGCCGTTTTCCAGCTGATCGGCAACGATTTGGCCCAGTTGGTCCAGAGCGTTACGCGCGGTGGTTTTTGGCGCGTCGATGGCTTCAGCGATGTCGGCGATCAGTTGGTCTTTAGTAAGAGCCATTTAGTGTTCCTTCCCTATCAAATTTCATATGGATTGCAGAGTGCAGTGTCAGCCATCGAGCCCGATCTTCTGGATCTGGCACCCTCGGCGATAACCGCGACGAGTCGGGTTATAGATACCGAAATCAGGGTTTGGTTCGACCTGACATTTGCTGACTGCACGCTTAACGCAGTGACTACGCGTAAGACCGGGCAAAACTAGCACAGAGACGGGGAAATATCCGCCTCCGGCTGCCCTTTTGGTCAGCTTTATTGCTCTAAATCGGGAAAAAACAGCATATGCACCGTCGGTCGCCGTGCAATTGCCCTTCGAGCCGCGCCAAAAGCAGCGGTTGCGGTACACTGGGCGCTTTTTCGGGGAGCGGCGCTGCTCTCTGCAACCGCCGCTCAACAAGCCGCTCCAACCAGCCGAGAAGCCCATGCCGATCCGTCATTGCATCGTCCACCTGATCGACAAAAAACCCGATGGCACGCCTGCGGTTCTCCATGCCCGCGACTCGGAACTGGCCGAGTCCGCCGCCATCGAGAACATGCTGGCCGACCTCAATGAAAGCTATAACGCCAAACAGGGCAAAGCCTGGGGTCTGTTTCATCCGGAGTCTGGCGCCTTTCCGTTCAGCGGCTGGCTGAAGGAATACCTCGACGGCGGCCAGGACTTCACCGCGTTCAGTCGCGTGGCGGTTGAGCATCTGCAAAAACTGATGGAAGAATCCAACCTTTCGGTCGGCGGCCACGTGCTGTTCGCCCACTATCAGCAAGGCATGACCGACTACCTGGCCATCGCCCTCTTGCACCACAGCGAAGGCGTGGCGGTGACCGACGAGCTGGACGTGACCCCGTCCCGCCACCTGGACCTGGGCCAGTTGCACCTGGCGGCGCGGATCAACGTTTCCGAGTGGCAGAACAACAAGCAATCCAAGCAGTACATTTCGTTCATCAAGGGCAAGAACGGCAAGAAGGTCTCGGAGTACTTCCGCGACTTCATCGGCTGCCAGGAAGGCGTCGACGGCCCGGGCGAAACCCGCACCCTGCTCAAGGCGTTCAGTGACTTCGTCGAAAGCGAAGACCTGCCGGAAGATTCCGCTCGCGAGAAAACCAAGACATTGGTGGACTACGCCAGCAGCCAGGCCAAGCTCGGCGAGCCGATGGGCCTGGAAGAGCTGTCGGAGCTGATCGACGAAGAGCGCCCGAAAGCCTTCTACGATCACATCCGCAACAAGGACTACGGCCTGTCGCCGGAGATCCCGGCCGACAAGCGCACCCTGAACCAGTTCCGCCGCTTCACCGGCCGCGCCGAAGGCCTGTCCATCAGCTTCGAAGCGCACCTGCTGGGCTCGAAGATCGAGTACGACGAAGAAGCCGGCACCCTGATCATCAAAGGCCTGCCGACCTCGCTGACCGACCAGCTCAAGCGTCGTAACTGATGCTGGGCAGTGTGCTGAAGAAGGTTGCACTGGTCCTGCTGGTGGTTGTGGTCTATCAGAACTGGGGCAAGATCGAGCGGGTGTTCAACCCTTCGCAGATGGTGTCGGAGCAGACTCGCGCCAATGCCCGGGTCGTGCTGTACGCCACCGAATGGTGTGGCTACTGCAAACAGACCCGGCGCTTTCTCGATCAGAAAGGCATTCCGTACAGGGAATTCGATATCGAGAAAGACGCCGAGGCGCGCAAGGCCTACGAAGCGCTGGGCGGTGGCGGGATTCCGTTCGTAGACGTGAACGGCACGCTGATTCGCAAGTATGACCCGGAGGCGATCCTCGCCGCCCTGAAATAAACCCACCCCCCTGTAGGAGCGAGCATGCTCGCGATGGTCGTCAACGATAACGCTGGGTACCTGATACCCCGCGGTGTTCCGTCTACCATCGCGAGCATGCTCGCTCCTACAGGGAGCAGGTAGCGTCAGTGCCCTTCGAGGCGGAAGCCGAATCGCGGCACATGCACATGCACCACCCCGCCCCGCTCATCCTCACGCCGCACGATCAACTCCTCACTTCCTGCAAACACCAACTCCCCCGCCACCGGATCGCAGCCGTAGTCCGTCGCCGCAACGATCACCTGCTGCCCCACCTCAAACCCGTTCGGCTCCTCGAACTGCTCATCCGGCAACGCCGCCGGCGTAGCGTTACGCGCAACCTCCAATGCCTCCTCCGACGTCATCTCACTCGACGCCCCATGCCCAAACCCCAACACCCGCGCCAGCCACGCGGCAACCGCCGGGTAGTTATCCACAAGCGGCGCCGTCACAGGCGTGGCCTTGAGGAACCACATTGGATGGGCCAAGGCGAAGTCGGCGATCGACGGCTCACCGAACAGGTAATCGCCCTCCTCGCGCTGCAGCTGTTGCTCGAGCCGCGCCATGATCGTCGGCCATTGATGCTTCGCCTGCTCGGCACTCAACCGCGTGGAGCTGCCGCCGCTGAACAAACCGGCGCGATCTGCGAGGAACGCTTTGATCGCCTCCTGCGGCAGCTTGCCGAAACGCACGGCGATCGACTCCGGTTGAAACACCAGACTCACCGCATGCTGAAACATCACCGAATCGGCCCACGCGGCGAAAGCGGCGACGACCATTTCCTGGCCTTCAGGGAAAAACGCCGGCAGGGCCTTTTCCTGCTCCAGACGGCGGGCGATCAACGCGGTGTCGCAATAAATATCCGCGCCGATCTGCAGCACCGGCGTCTTGCGATAACCACCAGTCAATGCAGTGAGGTCAGGTTTCGGCATCACCGGCGAGATGTTTACCGAGCGCCAGGACAGGCCCTTGAAGCCCAGCAGCAAGCGCGCCTTTTCGGCGAATGGGGAGGTCGGGTAATGATGCAGGATCAACTCGGACATGCTCGGCTCCGCCGCACAAATATGAACTTGCAGCTTAGCGCGCAATGAACCGGCGGCCTACGGATCTGCCTGATAGGAACTTATCAGTCAGAGTGATGCTTGCGCGGCGAAGCTCGCCACCAGACATTCCTTGGCGCTTTTTCTGAGCTTCTTGATCAGCCGTTCCTGACGCAGCGCTTCGCTTTTGTCGCGGCAGACTTCGGTGTAGACCAGCGCCATGGCCGGGCTGGAAAGAAAGAACCGCGCGCCCTTGCCACTCTGGTGCTTGGCAAAGCGGCGCGCCGGGTCGTCACTGATGCCGCAGTACAGCGAGCCGTTTTCCGCGCGCACCAGGTACACATACCAGGGCTTGCTGACCGGCAACGGTTCAACGGTAATGACGGGGGATGGGCTTGAGGTGCTCACGTAACGATCAAGGCTTGGAGGAAACAAGCCGCGATCTTATCAGCGACCGGCCTGAAATGCCTTCAGCCCCTTCAACGCCTGGCCGCGAACGGCGTTTCTCACCACCGGTGTCCAGCCCAGCAGCAAACCCTTGAAGCCCAGCGCCTGGCGCGACCAGGTCCACAAATCGAAGCTGTCGTGGTGCTCGCAGATCTTGCCGTCGCGAAACACGAAGCGCGCCTGAATGTCGTTGACCACGGTGTTGCCGGTCTGGCTGAACAGATAGGTCGCGACCCAATGCGCGCCACCGCCGCGCTCGTCGCTACGCACGTTATCGAAGGTGAGGGAGAAGTCCTTGGCGCGGGTGGTGAGCATCCGCCACATGTCGCCGGCATCGCGCCCGCGCAATTCGCCGAACGCCGGATCGCTGAACACCACGTCATCGGTGTAGCAAGCCGCCATGGCCTCGGCATCCAGCCGCTGGAAAGCCTGGTAGAAGCGGGTGATCAGGGCGTTGTGGGCATCACTCATGGGCAGGCTCCGTGAAATCTTCATTAGGCCAGCACGATAGTCTGCGGGTGGGAGAATGACTATGGCCATTCACTATTTAAATAGTGGCACCGTCGCTTTCCGTGCCACTCGCCAAGCCATGCCCGGCGGGATTACAGGTAGACGATGTCCAGGGTGGCGCTGCCGTCCAGTGCGGTCTCGGCGGTGAGGACCCTCGGCTTGTTGATGGTTGTTGTCACCACGACATCAGTCGTGAATTTCTGCATGGCAATTGGCGCGTAGTCATGACCCGGTGCGTTGATTGTCCTCATCCAGCCGGGCTGCCAGATATGACCGGGGGATATCACGAACCAGCTGCGACCATCGAACGACTCCACGATGGGATGCACCACACCGTCAGCCAGCGCATTGGCCATCGACAATTGATAGATCCCGAGCTTGTGATTATTTTCACCCAGGCCCAAGCCAAAGGAAGAACGGCTGTTATCCGATTGGGTTCCCTCGCGGTTGTCGGTGACTTTGACTGCGAAAAAAGTCGATGCATCGCAATTGACGCTCAATTGAACGGCCACCGGTTGCAGCGGTTTGCTGGTGACATCCTTGATTGAAATTTTCCCGTAATCAACCACACCACCATTGGACAACTGCGGCACACAGGCCGATGGCGTGATTTTTCCAGTCACCGACAAGTCTGTACTGGACGCAGCATTAACGTTCGTGGAACCGAGAATAAGCAGGGCAGTAGCGATACAACTTGAACGCTTGTTCATTGATTTATATTCCATGAGTTACTTGGCTAATTGCGGTCGCTACAGGGGTATTCAAATATTAAATTCGAACCCTGTTTCCGACCGCCCCCTATGGGCGCCGCAATTTAAGCTCGCGGAAAAGCATGAAGAAATACAACTAATACGAAACTCGCCCTGTTTCAGATTTATCGAACAAACAGCGAAACCTAGTGCAGCATCCCGCTCTCACGGGCGTAGGCGAACAGGTCCACATCCGTGGAAATACCCAGGCGCTGCATGGCCATGATTTTCTGTTTGCTGATGGTCGAGACGCTGCGTTTGAAGTGTTCGGCAATCTGGCTGACGGTCATGCCGCTGGCGAGCATCCTCACCACTTCGTGCTCCTTGGCCGACAGCGAGGGGGTGCCCGACTGGGCTTCGGCGTCGGCCTGGGCCAGCACCGTCTGCAACGAATCGCTGATGAAGCGCCGGCCCTCGCGGACGCACTTGATCGCCATTGGCAGCTCCTTGGCCGAGCCGTCCTTGGCGATGATCGCCATCACGCCCTCGGCAAACGCGGCCTTGAGCGTGGTGACGTTGGCCAGCACCGTGACCAGGATGATCGACATCGCCGGGTGATGCCTTCGCACCATGCTGAGCATTTTCAAGCCATCGGCCTGGACGTTGCCCGGCATGCAGAAGTCGGTGATCAGAAGATCACAGGGGGTGGTCGACAGCAGGTTCAGCAGGCTGTCCGGCCCGTCGGCTTCCCCTACGATTACACAGGTGCCGCTCAGGTCGGTGAGCATTCGCAGACCGATTCGAACGACAGGATGGTCGTCAGCAATGATTACGCGCATTGTCGGATTAATCCTGTTGGGTGACTGAATGGTCGAAAAATAGCGCCATCTTCGTGCCATCACAACGGCAAAAATCCTGCAAAAAAACACTGCGCCCAATGTATTCGGGGGTGAAGTTCTTTGTCCTATAAAACAATAAGAAGCGCCCTACACCCCAAGTGTTAAATGGACCACATAAAGGGACTACAGATATTACTTTCAAGCAATACAAACTGTAGTTGCTTACACAGTTTCCTACATCACACCACCCGTTTTCGTATTAGTTGCATTCCTCATGGCGAATCTGATCGATAGATTTCGCCCCACCCACTCAGGGCAAGTACCAGCGCCGGACGATGCGCAGCCCGGGAAACTTTCAGACAACAAGTGGGCGCTTTTCGTATTTGTTGCATTTCGCCCCATGACCTCGATCGATAGATTGCGCCCTGCCCAAAAACGGGCACTCCCGACCATCCTTCTCAAGGAGAAGTGAACAATGGACAGACGTTCTCTTGCTCTATCAGGCGCCCTGCTGCTGGCCTTTACCCCTGCGGTATTGGCCGCCAGCAGCGCCGACCTGAGCGTCACCGGCTCAATCACGCCAAGCGCCTGCGCACCGACCCTGTCGGGCGGCGGCATCATCGATCACGGCAAGCTGACCTCGAAAAATCTGGCGCAGACCCTGCCGACCCGGCTGCCGCCAGGCGAAATGCAACTGCAGGTGGTCTGCGAAGGCCCGACGCTGTTCACCCTGACCACCCTGGACAACCGCTCCGGCACCTCGGCGGTCAACCCCAACTACCACGGCCTGGGCACCGTCAACGAAGATCAGAACCTGGGCAGCGTGGGCCTCGGCGTGTTCGAGCCACGGGCGGACAACAACCCGGTGATCACCATCATGTCCAGGGACAACGGCGCCAACTGGGCGCCTTCGTCCTATCTGGGGCACTCGGGCCTGACGGCGTTCGCCACCGCCGCCGATCCGCGCACGCCCATCCCCCTGCAGAACCTGAGTGCCCGCCTGCGCGCCAACACCATCATCGCGCCGGCCAAGGACCTGACCCTGCTGGACGAGTTGGCCATCGACGGGCACGTGACGCTGCAGATCACCTACTGACAGGCGCCGGGCCTTCAACTGATTTCAATAAAGGAGCTACACCGTGAAAACGACTTTCAACACCCTCTTCGGCGCCATGCTGCTGGCCGGCAGCGCCAGCGCTTTTGCCGCTTCCAGCGTCGATCTGACCGTGACCGGGATGATCACCCCGAGTGCCTGTGAGCCGACTCTGTCTCAAGGCGGGTTGGTGGATTACGGCAAGATTTCGGCGAAGGATTTGTATGCTGATCGGCCTACTCAGCTGCCTACGCAAGCGTTGCAACTGACGCTCACCTGCGACGCAGCGACCCTGGCAGCCATTGAAGCCAAAGACAACCGCGAAGGTTCGGCCCACGTCGGCGGCGACGCGGATTTGTTTGGCCTTGGGTTGATCAACGGCAACGAAAAACTGGGCGCCATGCACTTGAGACTGCTGTCACCGGTCGCCGATGGCGTAACCGTCAGAACCATCGACTCGGTAGATGGTGGTTCAACCTGGAACGCGAACACCTTCATGGCGACGAACAGCATTACTTCAGTAGCCGACGCCAGCACTCTTGCCCCCATCCCGTTCCAAACGTGGAGTTCCAGTCTGGAAATAATGCCGCGCATCGCCCCAACCAACTCCCTGACCCTCACCAACGAAGCCGCCATCGACGGCTCCGTCACCCTGTCCGTGCTCTCACCCAAACGTGCTGACAAGGACTTCAGACCTTTATGAAACACGCAACTTCACACCTCTTCGTCCTGCTGTGCCTGCTGAGTTTGAAACAACAGGCCATGGCCGCCACCGAGGTCGAACTGAATGTGGTGGGCCAGATCACGCCCAACGCCTGCGACGTGCTGCTGTCGGACAACGGCATCGTCGACCACGGCAAGGTGCCGGCCCGCACCCTCAATCAATACGAACTCAGCCCCTTGCCCGGCCGGCAACTGGACCTGAGCGTGAGTTGCAACGAAGCCCTGCTGTTCGTGCTGGTCGGTCGCGACAACCGCGCCGACTCGTCGCTCGGGCCGGGGTTTTATTACGGTCTGGGCTGGAACGTGAACGCACCGGATGAACGCCTGGGCGCGGTGAGCCTGGCCTTTCGCGGTGCGGTGGCAGACGGTCAGCCAGCGCTGGTGCTGGCCTCGAGCAACCTGGGCCTGACCTGGTTCCCGGAAAACAACATCTACCCGAACAACTACATGGGCTTCGCCAAGCCCGGCACGCTGGTGCCCGAACCCCATCGCCTGTTGACGGCCACGCTGAGCATCAACACCTCGATCAACGCAGCGAGTTTCCTGACCCTCAATCAGGAGGTGCCGCTGGACGGCGCCATCGTCCTCGACCTGAGATACCTCTAGCCATGTCGACTCTCTCCAATTCCCCTTTCATACAGGGCCTGAACATGAAATTTTCCAACGGCGCTCGCTGCCTGAGCCTGTACCTGGGCACCCTGGCCTTTCTGCTGTGCGGCCACGCTCTGGCCGACGGCATGGTGCCGGACACTTCAGTGGTGATCGTCAACGAAGCCGACGGCGAAGCCTCGGTGTCGGTGACCAACACCGACGCGACCCTGGCCCTGCTCCACGTCACCCTCGAAGACATCCCCGAGGACAAGGAACCGCTGCTGTTCGTCACGCCACCACTGGCCCGGGTCGAACCGTCCAAGAGCCAACTGGTGCGTTTCATCATGCAGTCCTCCACGCCGCTGACCACCCAACGCCTGAAGCGGGTGATTTTCGAAGGCATGCCCCAGGACCGTCCGCCGGCGCAGGCCGGACACGCGCGGGTCGGTGTGACGGTGCGCCAGAACCTGCCGGTGATCCTCCATCCCAAGGGCCTGGCGCCCAATCGCACACCGTGGACGGGACTGGCCTGGAGCCTGAAAAACGATCAGCTCAGCGTGCACAACCCATCGCCTTACGTGGTGCGCCTGGCCCAGGAACTGACGCTGCTGCCGGGTAACGGTCCGGCCTTGCTGCCACGTACTTACGTGTTGCCGGGGGAAACCCTGAGCGTCGCGGTCAACGGCGCCACCGGCACCCGCGTGCGCATGCAGCCGGCCACGGTGTACGGCTTTGCGGTGCCGCATTACGAGGCGCCGATCGAGTCCTGACATCCACTACCACCGCGCGACGAAGGAACGCCAAGCGCCGAGCTTCCAGGCCACGGTTTTTCAGCCGTAGCCACGGCGTGGCTGACCCGCAACCCAAGGTCAGCACGCCGGCATAACCCCAAGTGAATCCCATGAACACAGTATCGATTTACCGTGATGGCGAAGCCATGCCCGCTGTTCGGCCAACCGCCCATCCGCTGTTGCGACGCGCTCTGGTGCTGGCCCTGCTGCTGACCAACGCGCTGGTGGTGCTCGACGCCCACGGTGATGAGTTATTGCTGGCGCAATTCGACGTCAGCACCCTGCGCCAGCGCGGCATCGACCCGGCCCTGGCGACCATGATGATGAAAGCGCCGCGCTTCAACGCCGGCCGGCATTCGGTGACGCTGACCGTCAATGGCCAGCGTCACGGTCGCGTCGACGTGGCCTTCGACCGTTCCGGAGCGCTGTGCTTCGATCGCACCCTGCTCGACAAGGCCAACCTGATCGTCCCGGAACGGACTCTGGACGATGGCCGCTGCTACGACTTTCTCGGCAGCTCGCCGCAAACCGCCATCGAGCAGGACCCGGCCAACCTGGCCCTGGCGTTGATCGTGCCCACCGACGCCATCCGCCCTGTGGTACGTGATGTGTCCGGCTATCAGACCGGTGGATTCGCCGCGCTGCTCAATTACGACGTGACCGGTCAGCACAGCCGTTTCGCCGGTGATTCGAGCCGCTATTCCTCGGCCAATACCGAGCTTGGGTTCAACGCCGGCGACTGGATTGTGCGCAGCCGCCAGGTGCAAACCTGGCAGGACGACGTGTCTCGCACCACGCATATCGCTGCTTATGCCCAACGCACTTTCGCCAGCCATGAAGCGGTGCTGCAGGCCGGGCAGATCAACCTATACAACCCGGTGCTGGCCGGCGCGCAGATCACCGGCGTGCAGGTGCTCAACGAACAGGCGCTGCAAGTCGAAGGGCAAAGCGCGGTCATCGAAGGCATCGCCAACAGCCAGGCCCAGGTCGAGGTGCGGCAGAACGGTTCGCTGATCTATTCCACGGTGGTGCCCGCCGGGCCCTTTGCCCTGACCAACGTGCGTCGTCTGAACAACCGTTCCGACGTCGACGTCACGGTCAAGGAAGAAGACGGCAGCCAGCGCACTTTCACCGTGCCCGCCGCCATGCTCGGCATTGGTCTGCCGGCCGCGGGCTTCTCGCTGGCGGCAGGTACGGTGCGCAGTGTCGGCAATGACGAGAGTGGCGATCCGTGGGTGATCAGCGGCGGCTGGAGCGGCGCGTTGCATCCGCAGGTGCTGCTCAGCGCAGGTCTCACCGGTGCCGAAGACTACCGCGCGGCAGGCGCCGGCCTTGGCTTGTTGCCTTCGCCGGAAACCCAGATTCAAGCCACGCTGACCGGAGCCGACGCCAGCGGCCGCCAGTCGAGCCAGGGACTTCAGGCGGACCTTAATGTCTCGCACCGTTTCAGCGAACGCTGGGCGTTCAATGCCGGCAGTTCCTACCGGACCCTGGGCTACCGGGAACTGGAAGACGCGGTGTTCGACACCAGCAGCGACGACCGCCAATCCCGCTACCGCGACCAGCAAAGCGCCGCATTGTCCTGGTCGCATCCCTGGGCCGGCGCCTTCAGCGGCGGCTTCAGCCAGTCGAGCTCCTTCGACGGCCAGAGCACCAGCCGCGCCCTCGCCTCCTGGGGCACCACCATTGGCGGCGTGTCGGTCTCGGCCACTGCCGAATGGCAAGTCAGCGGCGCCGACCGCAACGACGACAGCGTCTACCTCAACCTCAGCATTCCCCTGGGCGAAAACCGCCGGGCGCGGACCTGGGTGCGCAGTTCCGCCGGCGATCACCGCAGCGGCGTGGGCTTGAGCGAACAGATCAACGATCAACTGGCCTATCGGGTCGGCGTCGAACACGACACCCGCGACAGGCAGGTGCAGTCCTCAGCCGGCGTATCGCTGCTGCCGCGCTACACCCAGCTGGATCTGAACTACACCCGCAGCGACTCCGAACGTTCCAGCTATCAGGCCAGCGCCCGTGGCGGCGCGGTGCTGCACGGCGGCGGCCTGCCGCTGTCGCCGTACCCGATCAGCGACACCTTCGCCCTGCTCTCGGTGGGCGAGATGGGCGCGATCAAGGTCTCGACGCCGAGCGGTCCGGTGTGGACCGACTGGCAGGGTCAGGCGGTGATTCCGCAGCTGGCGGCCTACGGCAAGAGCCCGGTGGAAGTCGACACCAAGAGCCTGCCGCGCAACGCCGACATCAACAACGGCCTGGCGGTGCTGTCCGCCGGACGCGGCGCGGTCGACAAGGTCGAGTTCGGCGTCACCCTGACCCGCCGCGCCTTGCTGCAGGTCACCACCGCCAACGGTGCACCGCTGCCTCGCGGTGCCACCGTCAGCAGCGAAGACGGCGAGTTCGTCACCCTGGTTCAGGAAGGCGGCCAGGTTTTCCTGCCCAACGTGCTCGACAGCCGCGCGCTGTTTATCCAGGCACCCGGCGTCGAGCGTTGCGAACTGCGTTTCGAGCTGCCGGAAGACGCCGACGTCGACGCCTATTACGAAACCGCCCCCGCCAAATGCCGCGCGCTATGAGGATGACCATGAACCTGTCCCGCTTTTTACTGGCCACCCTCGCGCCTCTGGCGTTGAGCGGTTTCACGCCTCAGGCCTGGGCCTCGGCTGAAGACTGCCAGTTCAATCTCAGCCAGCCGCTGCTGGATTACGGCCTGATGAACCGGGCGATCCGCGCCGATTCGGCTGCCGAGCGCAATCTGGGCGAACGCCGCTTGAGCCTGAACCTGAGCTGCGCCGCGCCCACCGACATGAGCCTGTTCTACCGGGCCATGGCGGCGACGGCCCAGCGCTTTCACTTCGCTGACCGTGGCAGTTATCAGATTCGCGTTCGCGATGCGGTGCTCGACGGTCAGTCCGTGGAGCTCGGGCTAATTGCCGGAGCGGGCCAGCCGCCTTCGGAAACTTCTTCAAATTTGATCTGGCGCCCGGAGCACGGCGTAGTCCCGGTACGGTCCGGCGCGCCGACTCAGGGCCGCACGTTCTCGGCGCAGCTTGAGGTGACGGCCTGGGTCCAGGAACAAGGCATGCAGATTCGGGACTCCGTGACTTGGGAAGCCAACGGCGTGTTCGATGCCATCGGTGCCGACCGCAGCCGCGAGACAACCTTGCGTGCGCGCTTCGCTCCGGCCGCATGCGAACCGACGCTGTCCAATGGCGGCGTGGTCGACTTCGGCAACCTGACCATCAACGACCTCAACCCCGACAAACCCACCCGACTGCCGCCGCGCTCATTGATGTTGCGTGTCGGCTGCGATGCGCCCACCGCGTTCGCCCTGATCATGCACGACAACCGCGCAGGCTCGGCGACCGTCGACAGCGAGATCTACTACGGCCTCGGCACCGACGGGCGCAACAACAAGATCGGCCTGTACTCGGTGAATGTCGACCCGGCCGACGCCAGCGCCGACAGCTTCGCGCGCCTCTATCGGACCGACTCCACCACCGCCGGCGTGGCCTGGAGCACGTCCAGCGCCAACCCGATTTCCATCGCCAGAAACAGCTACCTGAGTTTCACCGCCAGCGCCGGCAGCAATGCCGGCCCCGAGATGATCCAGAACCTCAGCACCACGGTCACCGTCGACGCCGTGATCGCGCCCAGCAACAGCCTCGATTTGAGCAACGCCATCGACCTCGATGGCGCGGGGACGATCGAGATTATTTATCTGTAACACCAACCAAAACCCTGCCGAACCCGGGGCGAATGCCACGAGCCAGGTGGGAATACAACCAAGGAAGTGAGTCGTAAAAATGAAGAAGTACCTTGCAGCTTTGTCCGCCACTGCACTCGTCAGCATCGCGCCGCATGCGATGGCCGCGTCGAGCGCTGATCTCGCCGTCACCGGCTCTATCACGCCGACCGCTTGCACGCCGAGCCTGTCCGGTAACGGCAATGTCGACTACGGCAAGATTTCGTCGAAGGACTTGAGCCTGGACAACAACACTGAGCTGGAACAGCGCACTGTGTTCCTCACCGTCAATTGCGATGCCGCCACCCGTTTCGCGCTGCAGGGCATCGACAACCGTCTGGGCTCCAGCAATACGGTCTCGGCCTTCGGTCTTGGGAAAATCAACGGTACCCAGAATCTGGGGCGTTACATGTTGGGCATGGCCAGCGCTGTCGCAGACGGCGTGGCGGTACAGCCGATCAAATCCAAGGACGGGCAAACCGACTGGCACGGCCACATCTTCTGGATGCCCGGCGATTACGCATCGGTAGCCAGCACGGCTGACCTCACCCAGCCGATTCTGGTCAAGGACATGGACATGGAGCTGCTCATCGGCACGTTGATCTACCCGGCCAGAGGCCTGGACCTGACCAACGAGGTGAACATCGACGGTTCGGCGACGCTGGAAATGAAATACCTGTAAGGCCTGACGCTGAACTGCTCACAGCGTCATGGCGCGTGAGCGGTTCGGTCTCCATAAGAAGAACGACCTTTAATCACGGAGCTAACCAAACATGAAAAATTATCTGGCAGTACTGTCCACCACCGCATTGATCAGCTTTGCGCCGTATGCGCTGGCGGCGTCCAGTACGGATCTGAGTGTTACCGGGACGATTACACCGAGTGCTTGTGCGGTGAGTTTGTCCGGTGGCGGGAGTATCGATATAGGGAAGGTTTCGGCGAAGGATCTTAAGCCCACATCTAGCACACAAGTCGGCGTCAACCCTCTGCAACTGACCATGACCTGTGATTCAGCGACCCTTGTTGCCCTGAAATCAATCGACAACAAAGAAGGGACAGCCACGGAAGACGTCTACTTTGGATTGGGTTTGACCAACGCCGGAGAAAAGCTCGGCTTCTCCATGCTGGCGATCAACCAGACCACCGCGGATGCGCAAGTGGCTCAGGCCATTGGGTCGACCGATGGAGGGGCGACCTGGGATAGAGCACGCGTCGTAAACAAAACTCTATTGCTTTCAGTTGGCACCGCCGCCGACCCGGGTACTCCGATTCAGGTCAAAGACGTTCTTATGGACATGGAGGTCCATACCTTCATCGCCCGTGCCGACAGCCTGACCCTCACCGACGAAGTCACCATCGACGGCTCCGCCACCATCGAAGTGAAGTACCTGTAAGGCCACGCCGCTGAACTGCTCACAGCGTCGCGGCGCGTGAGCGGTTCGGTGTCGAACTTGAACCTCACACTTTCAACAGATGAGCATCCAATGAAGCAGTATTTCGCAGCACTTGCCGCCACCACATTGATAAGCCTTGCGCCGCATGCAGTGGCTTCCACCACCGACCTGACCCTCACCGGCACCATCACGCCGGCGGCCTGCACACCCAACCTGTCGGAAGGCGGCGTGGTCGACCTCGGGAAAATTTCGAAGAGCGATCTCAACCTGACCGGCAACACAGTCGTAGGCACACAGACGATGTACTTGAACGTCAGCTGTGTCTCTCCGGCCAAATTCGCCCTGCGTTCGATCGACAACAAAGCCGGAACACCGTCCAACCGAGACTGGTATGGCCTGGGCCTGACCGAAGCCGGCGAGAAGATCGGATTCCTTATCCCGATCATGAAGAGCACCCTGGCTGACGGGCAAACGGCGCAGTCGATCATTTCGTGGGACAACGGCGCGGTCTGGACCGGCCACCATCACCTGAGGCCGAACCTGCTGATATCGGCCGCGGCGCCCTCTGACCACTCCACCCCGATCCCCGTCCAGGACCTCGCGCTCGAGCTGGCGCTGACCACCTACATCGCCCGCGCCGACAGCCTCACCTTGACCGACGAGGTCAATGTCGACGGCTCGGTGACCTTTGAAATGAAGTACCTCTAACAAGTAGCTCTAATAAGTAGCTCTAAAAAGAAAACCGCTCGCACCGGGATCGGTGCGAGCGGTTCATTGAATCCGTCTAACGAAAAGGAACTTCGCGAATGAAACCTCAGTTCGCTGTATTCGCTTTATTGATCAGCACCGCGCCCCTCGCTCTCGCCGCATCGACCGTCGACCTGACCGTCAAAGGCAAAATCACTCCCATCGCCTGCACCCCGGGCCTGTCCAACAACGGCCTGGTCGACTACGGAAAAATCTCCTACAAGAGCCTGAGCGCCGACAAGCGCACGCAGTTGCACGACAAGACCCTGGACTTCACCTTGCAGTGCAACGGCCCGGCGCGTTTCGCCCTTGTGATGCGCGACAATCGCGACGGCTCGGCCATCGTCAACAGCGAGATTTACTACGGGCTCAATCACGACAACAGCGGCAACAAGATCGGCCTGTATTCGCTGAACTTCGACCCGACCCAGACCGTGGTCGATGGCTGGTCCCAGGTGTTTCGCACCGACTCCACCACCGGCGGCGTGGCGTGGAGTTCGTCCAACAGCCGCTCGATTCCGATTGGTGCCCGCAGCTACCTGGGCTTCACTGATGTGGCCGGCAGCAGCGCCGGACCGATCGCCATCCAGAGCCTGAGCAGCCGGGTGACCATCGAAACCGTCATCGCGCCCACCGCCGAGCTGGATGTCAGCACCGACATTCAACTCGACGGCTCGGCGACGCTGGACGTGGTTTACCTTTGACTCAGACCTTCTCGCTGACCACCTGGACATACAACGAACGCCCGGCGCCAAGCCCCGCACTGATGGCGCCGAGGCCGAGCACAGCGAAGATCCAGCCCACGGCGTTCCAGCCGCCGGTCCAGTCGTGGACGATGCCCACCGCGAACGGGCCCATGGACGCCAGGGTGTAACCGAAGCCCTGGGCCATGCTCGACAGGTTGGCCGCCACGTGGGAATCGCGCGATCGCAGCACGATCAGGGTCAAGGCCAGGCTGAATGTGGCGCCCTGCCCCAGGCCAAGCAGAATCGCCCAGCCCCACAGGCCTTCGATCGGTGCGTAGAGGCAACCGAACAGACCGCCGAGGGTCATTACCATGACCACCACGATGGCCGGGCGTTGATCCTTACCGCGTGTGGCCAGCCAGGGCGCGGCCAGCGAGCTGATCAACTGAACGATCACCGAACCGGACAGCACCAGACCGGCCTGGGTCGGGGTCAGGCCGCGACCGATGAGGATCGACGGCAACCAGCCGAACACGATGTAGGCCAGGGACGATTGCAGGCCCATGTACAGCGTCACCTGCCAGGCCAGCGGATCGCGCAGCAGGCCGCGCACGCGATAGGCGACCTGATGCGAGCCGTGTTTCTGACCGGTTTGCGGCAGCCAGAAAATCGCCGCGGCGAGTGCCGGAACCACCCAGAAGCCCAGGCCCAAGGCCCAGCTTTTATCGAAGTGTTCGCTCAACGGCACGGTCGCACCCGCCGCCATCGCCGCGCCCAGGCACAGGGCCATGGTGTAGACGCCGGTCATGGTGCCGGCCTGTTTCGGGAAGTCGCGCTTGACGATGCCCGGCAGCAGCACGCCGATGATGCCGATGCTCGCACCTGCCAGCACGCTGCCGGCGAACAGGCCGATCGGCCCGAAGGAACTGCGCAGGATGATGCCGCAGGCCAACGTCAGGAGAATGCCCAGCACCACGCGTTCGGCGCCGAAACGTCGCGCCAGCACCGGCGCCAGTGGCGCGAACAGGCCAAGGCAGAGCACCGGCAGAGTCGTCAGCAAACCGGCCTGGGACGCCGACAATCCGAGGCTTTTCGACACCTCGCTGAGCATCGGCGCCATGCTCGACAGCGCCGGGCGCAGGTTCAGCGCCACCAGAATCAGCCCCAGCAACAGCAGCCATGGCCGGCGCAGGACCGGATGGTTTTGCTGCACCTGCGCGTCATCGGCCTCGGCGTCGATCAGCAACTCATCGAGTTCCGCCGTGCGTTTGGAATGGGGAGTCTGGTTGCTGGACATGGTGTTCTCGGTTTCAAGGTTCATTGATCAACTGCCTCGACAAGGCTTTGGCCCGCTCGGGGTCCCGTTGCTCGACGGCATCGAGCAGTTCGATATGCAGGTCGAACACTTCCTGACGCCGCGGGGTGACATTCAGGCAGTGGCGCAATTGCTCGCCGACGACGCTGGAGAAATAGCGATACAACTCGCTGAGGGTGGGGTTGTGCGCGGCGTCGACAAGACGCCGGTGGAACACCAGATCGCAGGCGATGTAGGTGTCGAGATCACCGTGGTAGTGGCTGCCGCTGACGCCTAGCGCTTGGCGCAAGGCCACCAGGTCCTCCTCGGTCCGGCGCAAGGCTGCCAGGCCAATCGCCTCGACCTCGAGGATGTGCCGGGTCTCCCGCGCATGCTCCAACGAGCACTGTGAGAGCACTTTCACGGTATCCAGCGGATCGACCACCGCTCGCAAGTAACTGCCGTCGCCCTGACGGATCTCGATCAACCCGGAAAACGCCAACACCCGCATGGCTTCACGCACGGTGTTGCGGCTGATGCCCAGCTCGGCAGACAGCTCGGGTTCGGTGGGCAGCCGCTGGCCGACCACCCATACGCCCCGGTTGATGCGCTGTCGCAGCTGATCCAGGGCCTGGTCTACCAGGGATCGTTTTACTAGTGGAGAAAGTTCTGACATTGGATTCGCCCTTTCATCCAATCATAGGATGAATTTTCCTACAGGGTAATCAGCTCCGAGTAGGACGGCAACTGCCTACGGTCAGTGGGAGGGAAAAGAGCGGGATTTTCGATTAGTCAAAATTACCCTTTAAGGGTAATTTCAGGGACAGGGTTCAGTTTCTTATGGAAAAGAAAACACCTCATTACAACCTCGCGTTGATAAAGGCGGATGTGCGGCGTTTGGGGATAAAGGCGTTCACAAAGACGGCGAGGGGAAACGCCAGGGATCTCGGTTTCAGCATCACGGAAATGCAGGAAGCTGTCTTCGGACTGGAACGCGACATGTTGTACAAATCGATGACCACCTATGACGATCACAGAGTCTGGCAGGACGTCTATCACGCTCATACGTGTGGTCTGGAGATCTACATCAAGGTGACCTGCTGCACAGACGGCGAACCTCCGGTGATCTCTTTCAAGGAGAGAAAATCATGAAAACAAAACAATGCTTCAGTTGTGGTAGAAGTGACGGGATGACGCACTTCGAAGGTCGTGGTGAAACCATGATCGTCAAAGGCATGGAGCGTCGGCTGGATGACTTGTCTGGCTGGGAATGCCAAGCCTGCGGGGAAGTCATACACGATCCGGATTCCGCAGAGCGATATTCAGACGCATGTGATGAATTGGTCATTGCCGCCAGACGGATGATTGGCAACGAAATGAAGCAGATCCGCCGCAAGCTGAATTTGTCGCAAAAGGAAGCAGTCCTGCTGCTTTCCGGCGGCGGGCATAACGCGTTTTCCCGTTATGAACGCGGCGAGGTGCTAGCGCCGAAGACGTTGGTATTGCTGATGCGCCTGCTCGATCGGTATCCGCACTTACTGGTCGATGCGAAATCCCTGGCTGAAGGTGCGGATTTGCGGGGTTCGAAAAGCATCGTGCATAAAGAACACGAAACCCTCACCACCTGACACCGTCACCTGTAGGAGCGAGCATGCTCGCGATGGTCGTCAACGAAGACGCTGGGCACCTGACACCCCGCAGTGTTCCGAATTGCATCGCGAGCATGCTCGCTCCTACAGGGTTCTGCGTATTCGTCAGGCAAAAATAAACCCGGACCAGGTCCGGGTTTATTTCGTTACCAGCTTCGTTACCAAATGCCGATCAATGCAGAATCTGGCTCAGGAACAACTTGGTGCGATCGTTCTGCGGGTTGTCGAAGAAGTCGTTCGGCGCGGCCTGTTCGACGATTTCGCCCTTGTCCATGAAGATCACGCGGTTGGCCACGGTGCGGGCGAAGCCCATTTCGTGGGTCACGCAGAGCATGGTCATGCCGTCTTCGGCCAGGCCGATCATGGTGTCCAGAACCTCTTTCACCATCTCCGGGTCGAGCGCCGACGTCGGTTCGTCGAACAGCATGATTTTCGGTTTCATGCACAGCGCGCGCGCGATCGCCACACGCTGCTGCTGACCGCCGGACAGTTGCCCCGGGTACTTGTGCGCCTGCTCCGGAATGCGTACGCGTTCCAGGTAATGCATGGCGATTTCCTCGGCCTTGCGCTTGGGCATCTTGCGTACCCACATCGGCGCCAGAGTGCAGTTCTGCAGAATGGTCAGGTGCGGGAACAGGTTGAAGTGCTGGAACACCATGCCGACTTCACGGCGGATCGCTTCGATCTGCTTGAGGTCGTTGGTCAGCTCCACGCCATCGACCACGATGCGGCCCTGCTGGTGCTCTTCCAGGCGGTTGAGGCAGCGGATGGTGGTGGACTTGCCCGAACCCGACGGACCGCACAGCACGATACGCTCGCCCTGCTTGACGTTGAGGTTGATGTCTTTCAACACGTGGAACTGGCCGTACCACTTGTTCACGCCCTGCATCTGAATAATGCCTTCAGGGCCCACAGGCTTCTTGATTGCTTCGCTCATCGGAAAACTTCCTAAATTAGGTAGCGACTTAGCGCTTGTGGCCTGTGTCGAGCTTGCGTTCCAGATGCATGGAATAGCGCGACATACCAAAACAGAAAATCCAGAACACCAAGGCGGCGAACACGTAGCCTTCGGTGGCCATGCCCAGCCATTTCGGGTCGGCGGCGGCTTGCTTGACGCTGTTGAGCAGGTCGAACAGGCCGATGATGATCACCAGGCTCGTGTCCTTGAACAGCGCGATGAAGGTGTTGACGATGCCCGGGATCACCAGCTTCAGGGCTTGCGGCAGGATCACCAGACCCATGCTGCGCCAGTAACCCAGGCCCATCGCCGCGGCCGCTTCGTACTGCCCTTTCGGAATCGCCTGCAGACCGCCGCGCACCACCTCGGCCACGTAGGCCGACTGGAACATGATCACGCCGATCAGCGCCCGCAGCAGCTTGTCGAAGTTCATGCCTTCAGGCAGGAACAGCGGCAGCATCACCGAGGACATGAACAGCACCGTGATCAACGGCACGCCGCGCCAGAATTCGATGAAGGTCACGCAGACCACTCGAATCGCCGGCATGTTCGAACGACGACCCAGCGCCAGAACGATCCCCAGCGGCAACGCACCGGCGATACCGACGGTGGCGATCACCAGGGTCAGCATCAGGCCGCCCCATTGGCTGGTCGCGACTTGAGGCATGCCGAACACGCCACCGTGCAACAGACACCAGGCGATGATCGGGTACAGCACCAGGAAGCACAGGCCGTACACCGCTTTGCGCGGGAAGCGCGAGATGAACAGCGGTGCCGCACCGAGGACCGCCAGCCACACGGTCAGGTCCACGCGCCAGCGCAGTTCCGGCGGGTAGTAGCCGTACATGAACTGGCCGAAACGCTGCTGGATGAACACCCAGCAGGCGCCTTCCTTGGTGCAGTCGGCGCGAGTGGTGCCGACCCAGTTGGCATCGAGGATCGCCCACTGGATGATTGGCGGAACCACCAGGTAGATCAGATAGAACGCGAACAGAGTCAGCAGGGTGTTGAGCCAGCTGGAGAACATGTTCGCGCGCATCCACGCCACGATACCGATGCTACTGCTCGGTGGCGGCATGTCAGGTTT
The DNA here is from genome assembly GCF_020164475.1 of Pseudomonas sp. REP124. Lineage (GTDB taxonomy): Bacteria > Pseudomonadota > Gammaproteobacteria > Pseudomonadales > Pseudomonadaceae > Aquipseudomonas. The sequence goes on from NZ_JAIQWX010000021.1 coordinate 24,824, forward strand.
GAAAGTATGAGTGCTCATGCGCTTTTCCTTACCGCTCGATCAGCGCAATGCGCTTGTTGTACCAGTTCATCAGCAGGGAAATGCTGATACTGATTGCCAGGTACACGCTCATGGTGATCGCAATCACCTCGATCGCCTGCCCGGTCTGGTTCAGCACGGTACCGGCGAACAGCGAGACCATTTCCGGATAACCGATACCGGCGGCCAGGGAGGAGTTTTTCACCAGGTTCAGGTACTGGCTGGTCAACGGCGGAATGATCACGCGCAGGGCTTGCGGGATGATCACCTTGCGCAGGGTCGGACCGTTGCGCAGGCCGAGCGAGTGCGCCGCTTCGGTCTGGCCGTGGCTGACGGACTTGATGCCCGAACGCACGATCTCGGCGATGAACGCCGCGGTGTACACGGTCAGCGCCAGGGTCAGTGCCAGCAGTTCCGGGATCAGGACCCAGCCACCGACGAAGTTGAAGCCCTTGAGCTCAGGCATTTCCCAGTGAACGGGCGAACCGAAGACCAGGGCGCACAGTGCCGGGATCACCAGGAACAACGCCAGGCCGACCCAGAACTTGTGGAACGGCTCGCCGGTCGCTTCGAAGCGCTTGTTGGCCCAGCGGCTCATCAGCACGATGGCGACGATAGCCACCACGACGCTGATCACGAACGGCCAGAAACCGTCGGCTGCCACTGCGGCCGGCATGTTCAGGCCACGGGCGCTGACGAAGAAGGTGTCACCGAAGTTGTGGCTGTTGCGCGGTCCCGGCATGGTCAGGAACACCGCGAAGTACCAGAACAGGATCTGCAGCAGCGGCGGGATGTTTCGGAAAACCTCCACATAGACGGTCGCCAGCTTGGCGATGATCCAGTTTTTCGAAAGACGGGCCACGCCGATGATGAAGCCCAGGATGGTCGCCAGAATCACGCCAATGAAGCTCACCAGCAAGGTGTTGAGCAGGCCGATGACGAACACGCGGGCATAGCTGTCCGCTTCGGTGTAGTCGATCAGGTGTTGAGCGATGCCGAAACCGGCACTGCGCTCCAGAAAGTCGAAACCGGAGGTGATGCCCCGGTGCTGAAGGTTGGTCTGGGTGTTGTCGAAAAGGTACCAGCCCATCGAGACCACCGCGACAATGGTGATGATCTGGAAGAGCCACGCACGCACTTTAGGATCGCTGAGGCTGAGCCTCTGCTTTGGTGCGCCGATTGAATTTTGCATGAAGTGCCCCGGTAATAATGGAACAGAACATCACCCGGCAGTTGGCCTGCCGGGTGATAGAACCATCAGCGCACTGGTGGTGCGTATTGAATGCCGCCAGCGTTCCACAGCGCGTTCAGGCCGCGGTCGATTTCCAGCGGAGTGCTCTTGCCGAGGTTTTTCTCGAACACTTCACCGTAGTTGCCGACCTGCTTGACGATCTGCACAACCCAGTCTTTCTTCACTTTCAGGTCTTTGCCGTATTCACCGTCGGCACCCAGCAGACGAGCGACGTCCGGGTTCTTGGTGGACTTGGCTTCGGCTTCCACGTTCTTGGAAGTGATGCCTGCCTCTTCAGCGTTGAGCATGGCGTAGCCAACCCAGCGCACGATGGCCAGCCACTCGTCGTCGCCGTTACGCACGACCGGGCCCAGAGGCTCCTTGGAAATGGTTTCCGGCAGAACCACGTAGTCCTTCGGCGCGGCCAGCTTGCTGCGCTGGGCGAACAGTTGGGACTTGTCGGAGGTCAGCACGTCGCAACGACCGGATTCCAGCGACTTGGCGCTTTCATCGGAGGTGTCGAAAGTGATCGGGGTGTATTTCAGACCGTTGCCACGGAAGTAGTCGGAAACGTTCAGCTCGGTGGTGGTACCGGCCTGGATGCAGATGGTCGCGCCGTCCAGTTCCTTGGCGCTCTTCACGCCCAGCTTGTTGTTCACCAGGAAGCCGATACCGTCGTAGTAGGTAATCATGCCCGGGAATTTCAGACCCATGCCGGCGTCGCGGGAGCTGGTCATGGTGGTGTTACGCGACAGGATGTCGATCTCGCCCGACTGCAGGGCGGTGAAACGCTCTTTGGCGTTCAACTGGCTGAACTTGACCTTGGTCGCATCGCCGAACACGGCAGCGGCCACAGCGCGGCAGTAGTCAGCATCGATACCGACGATCTTGCCGGTGGAGTCCGGAACCGAGAAGCCTGGCAGACCATCGCTGACGCCACACTGCACGAAACCTTTCTTCTGCACTGCATCCAGGGTTGCACCCGCCTGAGCGAACCCGCTGACACCGAGTACTGTTGCTGCAGTCACGATGGCCAGGGTGGATTTCAACATCTTCATTCAAAACCTCCAGTTTTGCTCTTGTTGTGTCGGAGCGTGAGTCCTGCCGCACCCTTTTGAGGCGTTGTCGACCCGTGTTGGCTTGTTGTTGGGTCAACCGACGTAGAGACCGTAGCTATGAGTCTAGTAGGAGAAAATCCACATAATGGACAACTCACTTCTCACCAATCGGCCGAACGGGCTGTAGCCCTTTCACGTTCGCGAAGCCCGTAGCGGCCTGTGGCGAACATCCATCACCGGATTCTTTGCTATCCCACCGCCAAAAATGGCCTGATAGTGTTACCGCCAGATGTGGGATCTTCGTACCAGCTCCCCTATAGCAAGGCCCGTACCACACCGACCATTTAAGCGGGAAAGCGACAGGTCAATAGCAAAACTTGTAACCTTGCGACATCTTCGTAACTGATCAACCAGACGCGCCCTCGAGCCCCGCACTTAATGAGAGCGCACGCACACAATTGGAGCAGACATGTCCGAGCCCTTGATTCTTCACCCCGCCAAGACAGAAGACGCCTGCGTCATCTGGCTGCACGGCCTGGGCGCCGATCGCTACGACTTCCTGCCGGTGGCCGAAGCCCTGCAGGAAACCCTGACCACCACCCGCTTCGTATTGCCCCAGGCACCGACCCGCGCCGTGACCATCAACGGCGGTTACGAGATGCCGAGCTGGTACGACATTTTGGCCATGAGCCCGGCGCGGGCGATCGACCGTGATCAGCTGGAAGCCTCCGCCGATCGCATCATCGAATTGATCGAACAACAGCGAGCCAGCGGAATAGACGCCTCGCGGATTTTTCTGGCAGGTTTTTCCCAGGGCGGCGCGGTGGTGTTACACACCGCGTTTCTGAAATGGCAGGGCCCGCTCGGTGGCGTACTTGCCCTCTCCACCTACGCCCCGACCTTCAGCGATGAGCTGGAACTGTCCGCCAGCCAGCAGCGTATTCCGGTGCTGTCGCTGCACGGTCAATACGACGACGTGGTGCAAAACTCGATGGGGCGCACCGCTTATGAGTATTTGAAGTCCCATGGTGTCACCGTGACATGGCAGGAGTACCCAATGGCCCACGAAGTGTTACCCGAGGAAATTCGCGACATCGGTGTGTGGCTTGCTGAACGTTTGCGCTAAACGTTTTACCGGCGTTTTTGTGTTTAAAAGCGCCCTTTGATCCACCCCACTACGCCGCGCCCGTTTCTTGCATTACACTGGCCGGCGTACATTCCTTAACCAATTGATGAGATGACCGTGCTCAAAGCACTCAAGAAAATGTTCGGTAAAAGCGAGACTGAGCAACTCGCGCCAGCCCCCAGCGCTCCGTCTCACCAGCCCAGCCACCGCACCGACGGTAATCAGCCTGGCCGGACCGCTCCTGCAGCGGCACCGAAAGACGAACCGCAACGTGAGCCAAAGCGTCCTCCAGCCGCCCAACCTGCGGCAAGCACTGCCCCCGAGCAGCCACGCAGCGAAACGCCGAAACCCGCCAAACCACGCCGCGAACCGAAGCCCAAGGCCCCGGTGATCCCTTGGAAACTCGAAGATTTCGTCGTCGAGCCCCAGGAAGGCAAGACCCGCTTCCACGACTTCAAGCTCTCCCCGGAACTGATGCATGCCATCCAGGACCTGGGCTTTCCTTATTGCACGCCGATCCAGGCGCAGGTGCTGGGCTTCACCCTCGCCGGCAAAGACGCCATCGGCCGCGCCCAGACGGGCACCGGCAAGACCGCCGCGTTCCTGATTTCGATCATCACCCAGCTGCTGCAGACTCCGCCGCCGAAAGAGCGCTACATGGGCGAGCCACGGGCGCTGATCATCGCGCCGACCCGCGAGCTGGTAGTGCAGATCGCCAAGGACGCCGCGGACCTGACCAAGTACACGGGCCTGAACGTCATGACGTTCGTCGGCGGCATGGATTTCGACAAGCAGCTCAAGCACCTCGAAGCGCGTCACTGCGACATCCTCGTGGCCACGCCTGGCCGCCTGCTGGACTTCAACCAGCGCGGCGACGTGCACCTGGACATGGTCGAAGTGATGGTGTTGGACGAAGCCGACCGCATGCTCGACATGGGTTTCATCCCGCAAGTGCGCCAGATCATTCGCCAGACGCCGCCGAAGTCCGAACGCCAGACGCTGCTGTTCTCCGCGACCTTCACCGAAGACGTGATGAACCTGGCCAAGCAGTGGACCACCGATCCTGCCATCGTCGAGATCGAAGCCACCAATGTTGCCAGCGACAACGTCGAGCAGCACATCTATGCGGTGGCCGGTGCCGACAAGTACAAACTGCTCTACAACCTGGTCAACGACAATGGCTGGGAGCGGGTCATCGTGTTCGCCAACCGCAAGGATGAAGTGCGGCGCATCGAGGAACGCCTGGTGCGCGACGGCATCAACGCCGCGCAACTGTCGGGCGACGTGCCGCAGCACAAGCGCATCAAGACTCTGGAAGGTTTCCGCGAAGGCAAGATCCGCGTGCTGGTGGCTACCGACGTGGCGGGTCGCGGGATCCACATCGACGGCATCAGCCACGTGATCAACTTCACCCTGCCGGAAGTGCCGGACGATTACGTGCACCGTATCGGCCGGACCGGTCGTGCGGGTGCCGACGGTGTTTCCATCAGCTTTGCCGGTGAAGACGACTCCTACCAGCTACCGGCCATCGAAGAGATGCTGGGCAAGAAGATCAGCTGCGAAATGCCGCCGACCCATCTGTTGCGGGCGGTTGAGCGCAAACGTCCATAACGGACACGGTGTAAAAAGAGGCGCAGACCGGAAACGGACTGCGCTTTTTTTTCGCCCGGATATTGCGAGACAGATCTAAAAGTCCATAATGGACAAATTAGTTTATAAACCGCTTCCGGAGTCGACCATGTCCAGCACCCCCTACGTGATCACCCAACCTCAGGCCCGCGAGTTGCTGGCCCAGGTCGACGTGCCTCAGATCCTGCGCAAACTGTTCCGCGACCTGGCCGCCGGGCAAGCGGTGCAGCCGGCGCAGCAACTGGTGGAGTTTCCACAAGGGGCTGGCGACTTCATCAATTACTTGGGCGTGCTGGCGGAAGATGGCGTGTACGGGGTCAAGACTTCGCCTTACATCGTCCGCGAACAGGGGCCATTGGTGACGGCCTGGACTTTGTTGATGTCGATGCAGACGGGCCAGCCGCTGTTGTTGTGCGATGCCGGTGAGCTGACCATAGCGCGCACCGCCGCGACCACTGCCGTGGCCATCGATGCCCTGGCACCACTGAAGGCCTCGCGCCTGGCAATCATCGGCAGCGGCAAAGTGGCCCAGGCCCATGTGCATTATGTGAAGGGTCTGCGTGACTGGCAGAGCATCAGCATTTACTCGCCGGGGCTGAGCGAGAGCAGCGCCGAGGAGCAGACGCAGATCAGAAACCTCGATCCGCGTTTGAATATCGTCGACAGTCGTGAAGTGGCGATGGCCGATGCGGATGTGATCATGCTGTGCACCTCGTCCGCAGGACCGGTGATCGACCCGTCCATTTTGAGCAAGCCAGCGCTGATTACTTCCATCAGCACCAACGCCCCGCGCGCCCACGAAGTACCGCCGCAGAGCCTCAACGACATGCAGGTGTTCTGCGACTACCGCGTGACTACCCCGGGCTCGGCCGGGGAAATGCTGATTGCCGGCGAACAGCATGGCTGGAACAAGAGCGCGATCCTCGGCGATCTGCCGGATTTGCTCAGCGAAAAAGTGCAGCGCCCGGCTTATGACCGGCATGTGTTCTTTCGCTCCATTGGTTTGGGGCTGGAAGATATTGCGTTGGCGAATGCCATTTACCGTTTGCAGCGCTAAACAGATACCTACTGCAGGCATACATCCTTGTGGCGAGGGGGCTTGCCCCCGCTGGGTGGCGAAGCCGCCCCAAAACCTGCCAACTCGTTTTTTCAGGTACACCGCGTTTTTCGGTTTTGCGACGGCTCCGCCGCCGAACGGGGGCAAGCCCCCTCGCCACAAAGGCCGCGCCCTCACCCGGGAAATGTTCATAATTTTGGCATCACGCCCCATCAGGAGACGTTCATGAGCCAGGCAGACTTCATCATCATCGGCGGCGGGATTGCCGGCGCTTCCACCGGTTTCTGGCTGTCGCAGCACGGGCGCGTGGTTGTGCTCGAGCGCGAGTCGCACCCGGCCTATCACTCCACCGGGCGCTCGGCGGCGCTGTTCACCGCAGCCTACGGCACACCCCAGGTACGCGCCCTGACCCTGGCCAGCCGTGATTTCTTCGACACCCCGCCCAGCGGTTTCTGCGAGCACCCGCTGCTGACCCCACGCGGTGAGATGACCGTGGACTTCACCGGCGATCCGGACGAGCTGAACAGCCAATACCAAAGCGCCAAGTCCACAGTGCCCGAGATGCAACTACTCAGCGTCGACGAGGCCTGCGAGCTGGTACCGATCCTGCGTCGGGAGAAAGTCCACGGCGCGCTCTACGATCCGACCGCCAGCGACATCGATACCGATGCCCTGCATCAGGGCTACCTGCGTGGCATCCGCCGCAACAAAAGCGAAGTGCATACCGACTGCGAAGTGCAGGGTTTGTCCCGCAATACCGAAGGCCTGTGGCAGGTGCAGACCTCCACTGGCACCTTCAGCGCGAAGATCATCATCAACGCCGCCGGCGCCTGGGCCGACAAGATCGGCGAACTCGCCGGCGCCCGCCCGCTGGGCCTGCAACCCAAGCGTCGCGCGGCCTTCATCTTCGCCGGCCCCGAGGGAGTGGACATTCACCATTGGCCGATGCTGGTCAGCCTCGACGAGTCCTTCTATATGAAGCCAGACGCCGGCATGTTTCTCGGCTCACCGGCCAACGCCGACCCGGTCGAGCCTCACGACGTGCAGCCTGAAGAGCTGGACATCGCCATGGGCATCTACCAGATCGAAGAAGCCACCACCCTGACCATCCGCCGTCCGACCCGCACCTGGGCCGGGTTGCGCAGCTTCGTCAGTGACGGCGACCTGCTGTCCGGTTTCGATCCACAGGTGCCGGGCCTGTTCTGGGTCGCGGCGCAAGGCGGCTACGGCATCCAGACCTCGCCAGCCATGGGCCAGGCCAGCGCAGCTTTGGTTCGCGGTGATGCGCTGCCTGAGCAACTGACCCGTTTCGGCCTGAACGCCGAGATGCTCTCCCCTGCTCGCCTGGGCTGATCGCTACCCACCTGAGCCAGCCTCGCGTGACGCGCCGACACGATTGCGGCACACTTTCAGAGCCCCGTTCCACGGGGCGCTGATGCTGCCCGGAGCCCCCTGCATGAACGCACCCGAAAAAGACCCGGCCTTGAGCGACGCCGCCCTGGATAACTTCCGGGCTATCGCCGATGCCATCGCCACTCTGTTCTTTCCCCACGCCGAGGTGGTGCTGCACGACCTGCGCACGCAGAAGGTCGACTACATCGCCAACAACCTGTCCAAGCGGGTGATCGGCGACGATTCGGCGCTGGAAGACATGCTCAGCGACGATGTCGACGAACGAAACATCGGGCCGTACGAAAAGCTCAACTGGGATGGTCAGAACATTCGCAGCGTCAGCACCGTGCTGCGCGACAGCGAAGGTCATCCGCTGGGCGTGCTGTGCATCAATCTGAATATTTCGCTGTTCGAGAATGCCAAGGCCGCGCTGGACCTGTTCCTGTCACCGACCAAGCTGATCCCGCAACCGGACGCGCTGTTTCGCGATGACTGGCAGGAGCGGATCAACACCTTCCTCCACGCCTGGCTGCGCGAACGCCAACTGAGCCTGAACCTGCTGACCCGCGATCACAAACGCGAACTGGTGCTGGCCCTGCATGCCGAAGGGGCGTTCAAGGGTAAAAGCTCGTCGAACTATGTGGCCAATGTGCTGAACATGGGGCGGGCGACGGTGTACAAGCATTTGAAGGAATTGAAGGGCTGAAGATCAAAAGATCGCAGCCTGCGGCAGCTCCTACATTTGTCCCGTGTCGGACACAAAATTTGTGTACACACAGATCACCTGTGGGAGCGGGCTTGCTCGCGAAGAGGCCGGCACATCCAACATCAATGTCGCCTGACACACCGTTTTCGCGGGCAAGCCTCGCTCCTACAGGTCACGCTTGCCCGCGAAGACTGACGATCAATCGCCGTAGATATCGGACTTGAAGTACTTCTCGGAAATCTTCTGGTACTCGCCATTCGCGCGAATGCCATCGATGGCCGTGTTCAACTGGCTGACCAGTTCGGCATTCCCCTTGCGCACCGCAATCCCGGCGCCCTCGCCCACGTATTTCGGATCCTTGAGCTCAGGCCCGACAAACGCGTAACCCTTGCCACGCGGCATCGACAGGAAGTCGTTGAGCGGAATGGTGTCGGCGAAAACCGCGTCCAGGCGACCGGCCGCCAGGTCCATGTAGATCTCTTCGTTGTTGCCGTAACGCTTGACGATGACGCCCTTGGGCTCGAACACCTCGGTAGCGTAGCGATCAGTGGTGGTCGCGCGCTGCACGCCGACGGTCTTGCCCTTGAGGCTGGCGTACTGGTCATCCACCACCGCGCCTTCCTTCATCACCAGGCGCGAGGACGTGAAGTAGTACTTGTGGGTGAAATCCACCGACTTCTTGCGGTCGTCGTTGATGGTCATCGACGACAGGGCCATGTCGATCTTCTTCACTTTCAGCGAAGGAATCAGGCCGTCGAACTCACCTTCGACCCACACGCACTTGACCTTCATCTCGGCGCACAGGGCGTTGCCGATGTCGTAGTCGAAACCGACGATCTCGCCCTTGTCGGTCTTGGAAGCAAACGGTGGATAAGCGGCCTCGATACCGATACGCAGGGTTTTCTCGGCGGCATACAGGCTGGAGCACGCCAACAGGCTCAGGGCCAGACCGGTGATGAGGGGGAACTTCTTCATATTCGTTCTCTCGCGGGTTGTTGTTGGTTTTGCAAGACAGAAGAAAAAGCGGAAACGGGGATAGATCTTTTTTTGTACTTATAAATCCATACTGGACTTTTATGTACAAACCGTCAATTGGAGAAAACGAAGATGTGCCGGCCGGTGGTCGGGCATTCAGAAAGGAATGTGTGAAGCGGATGGCCTCATCGCGGGCAAGCCCGCTCCCACAAGGTTCGCGTCGTACACAACCTACGCGACCGGCACAAATCCTGTGGGAGCGGGCTTGCCCGCGATGACGTACTCAAGAGCGAAACCGAGATTACTGCTTCCAGCGATCCGCCGCCGCATGATCGCTGTCGCGCCCCTCGACCCAGCGCGAGCCTTCGGGGGTGTTCTCTTTTTTCCAGAACGGCGCGCGGGTTTTCAGGTAGTCCATGACAAAGGCGCAGGCATCGAAGGCGGCCTGGCGATGGGCGCTGGCGGCGCCGACGAAGACGATCGGCTCGCCGGGTTCCAGCGCGCCGATGCGATGCAGCACTTCGAGCTTGAGCAACGGCCAGCGCTGCTCGGCCTCGGTGGCGATCTTGCCGAGGGCTTTTTCGGTCATGCCCGGATAATGTTCGAGGAACATCCCGGCCACATCGAGTCCGTCATTGAAGTCGCGCACGTAACCGACAAAACTCACCACCGCACCCACGCCAACGTTGGCGGCGTGCATGGCGTTCACCTCAACCCCTGGATCGAACGGCTCGGGCTGGACACGGATCGCCATGGTTTCAGCCCCCGGTCACGGTCGGAAAAAACGCCACTTCATCGCCATCGGCCACCGGCTCGTCGAGCTGGCACAGGTCTTCGTTGCGCGCACACATCAGGTTTTGCTCGCTCAGCACTTCGGCGCCTTCACGCTGGGCCAGCAACGCGCGCACGTCGTCAACCGTGGCGAACGGGCCCTGGACCTCAAGCGAATCCATACCCAGGGCTTCACGATAGCGGGCGAAAAACTTCACGGTAACGTTCATGGCTGCTCCGCCTGGAAGTGACCGCTCTTGCCGCCGAGCTTTTCCAGCAGCTTGACGTTTTCGATGGTCATGCCGCGATCCACGGCCTTGCACATGTCATAGATGGTCAGGGCCGCGACGCTGGCGGCGGTCAGGGCTTCCATCTCCACCCCGGTCTGCCCGGACAGCTTGCAGCGCGCGACGATACGGACGCTGTCGTCGCCTTCGGCACTGAGTTCGACCTTGACCCCGGTCAGCATCAGCGGATGGCATAGCGGAATCAGATCACTGGTTTTCTTCGCCGCCTGGATGCCAGCGATGCGCGCCACGGCAAACACATCACCCTTGGGGTGACCGCCGCTGACGATCATCTGCAGGGTTTCGGGCAGCATGCGCACCAGCGCTTGGGCAGTCGCCTCACGGAACGTCACGTCTTTGTCGGTGACGTCGACCATGTTGGCGCGACCTTGGGAATCGAGATGAGTCAGCACGGGGTTACTCCTGATCAGGAGCGTCGATTGTAAACCTGCGGGTCAAAATTGCGCACGCACGAATATTCAGGCACAGCCCATCCACCTGTAGGAGCGAGGCTTGCCCGCGAAGCTCTTCGGCGCACTTGAAGACGCCTTCGCGGGCAAGCCTCGCTCCTACAAAGGCGCAATAAAAAACCGGGCGGCTTTTGGGCCGCCCGGTTCTGGTCAAACGGTTACAGATGCGATTCGGCGTATTCGGCCAGAATCGAGCGAGGCACCCCTTGCAGGGTGATGTGCACGCCGTTCGGGAAGTCCTTGAAGCGTTCGGTCAGGTAGGTCAGCCCGGAGCTGGTCGCGGACAGGTAAGGGGTGTCGATCTGTGCCAGGTTGCCCAGGCACACCACTTTGGAACCGGCGCCGGCACGGGTGATGATGGTTTTCATCTGGTGCGGCGTGAGGTTCTGGCATTCGTCGATCAGGATCAGGCTTTGCTGGAAGCTGCGGCCTCGAATGTAGTTGAGGGATTTGAACTGCAACGGCACTTTGCTGAGGATGTAGTCAACGCTGCCATGGGTGCTTTCGTCATCCATGTGCAAGGCTTCGAGGTTGTCGGTGATGGCGCCCAGCCAAGGCTCCATTTTTTCCGCTTCGGTGCCGGGCAAAAAGCCGATTTCCTGGTCCAGGCCCTGCACGCTGCGGGTGGCAATGATGCGGCGATAACGCTTGCTGACCATGGTCTGCTCGATCGCAGCGGCCAGGGCCAGAATGGTTTTACCGGAACCGGCGGCGCCGGACAGGTTGACCAGATGGATGTCCGGATCGAGCAAGGCGAACAGCGCCAGGCTCTGGTAGATGTCGCGAGGCTTGAGCCCCCAGGCTTCCTGGTGCAGCAGCGGCTCCTGATGCAGATCGAGGATCAGCAGCTGATCGTTCTCGATCTCCTTGATCCAGCCGACGAAGCCCTGCTCATCAATGATGAACTCGTTGATGTGCACCGCCGGCAGGTTGTCGATCATTTTCACCTGATGCCAGGTGCGACCATGACCCTGACGGGTTTCGACCTTGCTCACCAGATCCCAGAACGACCCCTTCATCTCGTGATAACCATTAGGCAGCAACGAAACGTCGTCTACCAGTTGGTCAGTGCTGTAGTCCTCGGCCGCGATCCCGCACGCGCGGGCCTTGAGGCGCATGTTGATGTCTTTGGTCACCAGCACCACCGACTTCTTCAGGTGGCGCGCCTGCAGGTCGATCAGCTGGTTGATGATGATGTTGTCGTTAAGGTGCTCGGGCAGAATGATGCTCGGCTCGGCGCGCTTGCTCATCAGAATTGACAGCAAGCCTTTCGGGCCACCCTTGCCCCGCTGGATCGGCACACCCTGTTCCACATCTTCGGGCGTGGCGTCGCCCAGGGTCTTGTCGATCAGCCGGATGGCCTGGCGGCATTCGGCGGCGACGCTGTGATGCCCGCTCTTGAGCTTGTCGAGCTCCTCAAGCACGGTCATTGGGAGGGCGACGTGGTGTTCTTCGAAATTGAGCAGCGCGTTTGGATCGTGAATCAATACGTTGGTATCGAGTACATAAAGGATTGGCTGGTTGGAAGAAGAGCTACGTCCGTGATCATCCATACTCGGTCACCTTTGTGGGAGCCATTGGACGCAATACCTTGACGGTTATGCGCCTCGAAGTGACTGCCGAATTCACCTGCGGGGACTCAAGTGAACTGCGCACGAGTAGGGTCTTGGAGGACGCCACCTGTGCTGCAGGTTTCGGCTGTCTGTCTTCGTAATACTCCAAAACCCATGACAGGAAAAAGCACTTTGACGCTTTTTTGAAGTTTATTTTGCAGAGTGACGAAAAGCCCTTGGCGGACTGCCATCATCCGTTTACAGTCGGAAATCAACCTGCTGCAAAATCCCTCCGAAAATCGCCCCGAACCCAATGTTTACGGGCTTTTCCTGTTTTCAGCGAAAACCGTCCTGGCAATCCTCCCAACCGATCCCGCTCTGCGACGTTTGCGTCAGCAGCCAGGGCAACGCGGTTTTCAGCCCGTCCTGCTTCACATTGAAATTGATCACGCCATGACGCCACAGCAGCATCAGGGTCAGCACCCGTTGTGCGCTCTGCGGGCCCTTGAGTTTGCCGGCGCCGTCCTGGGCATCGATGTCCCACAGGGCCACCTGCAGGCCCTGGGACTTGAAGAACGGCTCGGCGTCCGAGCGGCGCTGGCCATCGGGTGGACGGAACAGCGGCACGTAGTTCTCCGGCAGTTTGCCTTTGACCAGATCGACGCTGCGCCGGACCGAGTCCTGCCAGTCCTGCCAATGGCTGTGGGAGCGGAATTCCCAGCCCTGCACGCCGACACACTGGGTCGAAAAGGTTGATTGCAGATTGGCCACCGAGCCTTGAGCCAGACGCGTCTGAATGTCCTTGCCGAGGACGAAGAAGGTGCCGCTCATGTTCGCCTTGCGCAGGTAATCGGCCACCCAGTCGGTGTTGTCGGGCGCGGCATTGGCGGCGCTGTCGAAGGTCAGCAGGAACAGACGGTCATGCATGCCGTCGCCATTGCGTTCGTAGTCGCCGAATTGATCGACTTCGCTGGTGGTCTGCGGAAACAGCGCAGCCTTGCGCAGCTGTTCGTCCAGGTACTGGGCATGGAACAGGCGGCTGGGTTCGGCCCACTTGATGTAGTAGCTGTCTTCGCCGATCTGGAATTTGCCGGCTTGCTCACGCAGGGTCGGCATGTCCTCCACCAGGAAGCAGAACGACGCATCCTGATCGCAGCTCCGCTGGGCGAAATTGAAGCTGGTCAGCAAGCGTTGCCACATCCGTTCGCGTACGCGGTTGACCGACTCCATGTTGACCGTGCGCAGGCCCAGCCGCTGGGCCAGTGCGGGCTCATCCAGTGCTTCGCTGTCCTGCAGTCCGTGGGCGAACATGAGGATTTCGGCGCGCGAGGCCACGTCGAACAGCGTCGGATTGGTGAGTTTTTCCGGCCAGGTGCCGCGATCGAGCGTCGCCACCTCGCCCGGCGCCGCCATGGCGCCGAAGCTCAGGAGCCAGGCCGTGAATAGAAAAGCGATACGCAATGGGATGTCTCCATAACAAAACCCGCGCCGCACTATATCGCGGGAAGATCAAAAGATCGCATGACACCACCGATCACCTATCACACCGATAGCTGGAGTCATCACGGACAACCCCCTAGAATCGCCCCCACGATTAAAGGAGACGACTTCATGCTGATGGTGATTTCACCCGCCAAGACCCTCGATTACGAAACACCGCCGGCGACCCAGCGCTTTACCCAGCCGCAATACCTGGACCATTCCCAGGAGCTGATCCTGCAACTGCGCGACCTGACGCCGGCGCAGATCAGTGAGTTGATGCACGTCTCCGACAAGATCGGCGGGCTCAACGCCGCGCGTTTCGGCAGCTGGACCCCGGCATTCACCCCGGAAAACGCCAAGCAGGCGTTGCTGGCATTCAAGGGCGATGTGTACACCGGGTTGAACGCGCAAACCTTCAGCGAAGCCGATTTCGATTACGCCCAAAAGCATCTGCGCATGCTCTCCGGCCTCTATGGCCTGCTGCGCCCGCTGGACCTGATGCAACCTTATCGCCTGGAAATGGGCACCAAGCTGGCTAACGCTCGCGGCAAGGACCTGTATGCCTTCTGGGGTTCGCGCATCAGCGAATGGCTGAACGAAGCCCTGGCCGACCAGGGTGACGATGTCCTGCTGAACCTGGCCTCCAACGAGTACTTCTCGGCGGTCAAACGCAGCGCCCTGAACGCGCGGATCATCAATACCGAGTTCAAGGACCTGAAGAACGGCCAGTACAAGATCATCAGCTTCTACGCCAAGAAGGCCCGGGGCCTGATGAGCCGATTCGTCATCGCAGAACGGATCAATAATCCCGATGCCCTCAAACAGTTCGACGTCCAGGGCTATCGCTTCTGCGCCGAGCAATCCAAACCGGACAATCTGGTTTTCCTGCGCGATCACGCACCCGAGTGATCCATTAAAAGCGGCGCAGCAGTGGAAACCCGCTCTGCGCCGCTCTACTGATACCCCCTATAATCCCCGCTCGATTCGCCATTTTTATGGCGCCAAAAACACAACAGTCAATTTTCTAACTTTACTTTCATTCGACTTCGATCATTTTTTTCAGTAGTGGCACTGAAAATTTTTATCGGTACTGGCAAAAAACTATCCCCTGCGATTATCCGCCTATATATAAAGGGCGAAACGGCAAGTGCTATCAATATGAAAGCAGTGCCATCTTTCTCAATATTTCAAGAAATTTCAGAAATCACGATGGCCGGATCGGAACTATGTCCGAATGCACTGCTCGAACCACCGGTAACGAATTTCTTCGAGATTGTGAGAAATAACTTACGCAGAACAGAGATCCATGTAGCGAAGTTATCCCTGTAACTTCCACAGACTTATCTCTGATTTGGGCAATATTGAACGGACAGCGAAGACCCCTCTATGGCTATTTCCAACAGAGCCTGGGCAGCGCATCTATAGCGTGCTCAGCAGAGCACCCAAATACTTGATTTTCATGGCTTTCGCCTGACATCAAGGGCACGGAAAGGTTGCACGAATATCTTCTGAGCAGAGGATTGGCTGCATTACAGGGCACGCCAAACAATAAGCCCTGACGACGCACACCTTGAGTGCACTTATTTAGACACTCGTAACTTACATGCCACCACGAGGCATTGTTGCGCCTGTGCGCCGCACTTTCGAGTGCACTTAAAACGCTGAAAACGATGAACTATGACCATCTAATGGTTGAAGTTATTACAGGCTTGATAATAGAGAGGTAATTGCGATGCGCATCAGCATATTTGGTTTGGGTTACGTTGGCGCAGTGTGTGCCGGTTGCCTGTCTGCACGGGGTCATGACGTCGTTGGCGTCGATGTTGCCAAAGACAAGATCGATATGATCAATGCCGGCAAATCGCCGATCGTTGAACCGGGCCTGGGCGAGCTTCTGGCACAGGGTATCCAGACCGGTCGCCTGCGTGGCACCACCAACTTCTCCGAAGCGATCCGTGACACTGACCTGTCGATGATCTGCGTCGGTACGCCGAGCAAGAAGAACGGCGACCTGGAACTGAACTACATCGAGGCCGTGTGCCGCGAAATCGGTTTTGTCCTGCGTGAAAAATCCACCCGTCACACCATCGTGGTGCGCAGCACCGTGTTGCCGGGCACCGTGGCCAACGTGGTCATCCCGATCCTGGAAGACTGCTCCGGCAAGAAGGCGGGCGTCGATTTCGGCGTCGCCGTGAACCCTGAGTTCCTGCGCGAAAGCACCGCCATCGCCGACTACGACCAGCCGCCAATGACCGTCATCGGCGAGTTCGACAAGGCTTCGGGCGACGTCCTGCAATCGCTGTACGAAGAACTCGACGCGCCGATCATCCGCAAGGACATCGCCGTCGCCGAGATGATCAAGTACACCTGCAACGTGTGGCACGCCGCCAAGGTGACCTTCGCCAACGAGATCGGCAACATCGCCAAGGCCGTCGGCGTCGACGGTCGTGAAGTGATGGACGTAGTCTGCCAGGACAAGACCCTGAACCTGTCCCAGTACTACATGCGTCCGGGCTTCGCCTTCGGTGGCTCCTGCCTGCCGAAAGACGTGCGCGCCCTGACCTACCGCGCCAGCTCCCTGGACGTAGAAGCGCCGCTGCTCAACTCGCTGATGCGCAGCAACGAATCCCAGGTGCAGAACGCCTTCGATATCGTTTCCAACCACGACAAGCGCAAAGTCGCCCTGCTGGGCCTGAGCTTCAAGGCCGGCACCGACGACCTGCGTGAAAGCCCGCTGGTTGATCTGGCCGAAATGCTGATCGGCAAGGGTTACGACCTGAGCATCTACGACAGCAACGTCGAGTACGCCCGTGTCCACGGCGCGAACAAGGACTACATCGAGTCGAAAATCCCTCACGTGTCCTCGTTGCTCAACTCCGACTTCGACGAAGTGATCAACAACTCCGACGTGATCATCCTGGGCAACCGTGACGAGAAATTCCGCGCCCTGGTGCAGGACGTTCCGCACGGCAAGCAAGTGATCGACCTGGTGGGCTTCATGTCTCAGGCCACCAGCGCGCAAAGCCGAGCTGAAGGCATCTGCTGGTAAGGCAGCCTTCCTGTAGGAGCGAGCACGCTCGCGATGAACGCAAGAACACCGCGGGGTATCAGGTACCCAGCGTCATCGTTGGCGACCATCGCGAGCATGCTCGCTCCTACAGGTTCTACGGATCGAGACGGATGCAAATTATGCTCAGGCTAAAGCACGGCCTGCTCCAGGCCGCCGGTTGGCTGTTTTATCTAAGTCTGTTGATGGGCATCGCCGTTGCGCTGCCTGTGTCCACATTCGACCCCGAGTCGAAGGACTTCATTTTCCTGATCGGTATCGTCGGTATCTGGCGCTACTCGATGGGGGCCACGCACTTTGTGCGCGGCATGCTGTTTCTGTACGTGGTCTACCCGCACCTGCGGCGCAAAGTGCGCAAGCTGGGCAAGGCGGCGGACCCGTCCCACGTATTTCTGATGGTCACCAGTTTCCGGATCGATGCGCTGACCACCGCGCAGGTCTACAGCTCGGTGATCCGCGAAGCCATCGACTGCGAGCTGCCGACCACCGTGGTCTGTTCCATCGTGGAAATGTCCGATGAGCTTCTGGTCAAGAGCCTGTGGAAGCGGATGAACCCGCCTGCCCGGGTCAAGCTCGACTTCGTACGCATTCCCGGCACCGGCAAGCGCGACGGCCTGGCCTACGGTTTCCGCGCCATCTCCCGTCACCTGCCGGACGACCGCGCCGTGGTGGCGGTGATCGACGGCGACACCGTGCTCGGCGAAGGCGTAGTGCGCAAGACCGTGCCGTGGTTCCAGATGTTCGGCAACGTCGGCGGCCTGACCACCAACGAATTCTGCGAAGTGCGCGGCGGCTACATCATGAGCGAATGGCACAAGCTGCGCTTCGCCCAGCGTCACATCAACATGTGCTCGATGGCCCTGTCCAAGCGCGTGCTGACCATGACCGGGCGGATGTCGGTGTTCCGCGCGACCGTGGTGACCAACCCGGAATTCATCGCCGACGTGGAAAGCGACTCGCTGCAACACTGGCGCCTGGGCCGCTTCAAGTTCCTGACCGGCGACGACAAGTCCAGCTGGTTCAGCCTGATGCGCCTGGGCTACGACACCTTCTACGTGCCGGATGCCGCGATCAACACCGTCGAGCACCCGCCGGAAAAGAGCTTCATCAAGGCCAGTCGCAAGCTGATGTTCCGCTGGTACGGCAACAACCTGCGTCAGAACTCCCGTGCCCTGGGCCTGGGGATCCGGCGCCTGGGTGCGTTCACGTCCGTGGTGCTGTTCGATCAGCGCGTGTCGATGTGGACGTCGCTTCTGGGCCTGACCGTGGCACTGCTCGCCAGCTTCAAGTACGGCACCGCGTTCATCCTGGTGTACCTGCTGTGGATCGGCATCACCCGTCTGATCCTGACCCTGTTGCTGTCCTGCTCCGGCCACCGGATCGGGCCCGCTTACCCGGCGATTCTCTATTACAACCAGATCGTTGGCGCGCTGGTGAAGATCTACGTGTTCTTCCGCCTCGACCAACAGTCCTGGACTCGCCAGCCCACTTCTCTGTCCCGTGATCTCGCCAGCTTTCAACGTTGGTTCAACACCTGGTCGTCTCGGACCATGACCTTCTCCGCCGGCAGCATTTTCGTCGCCGTGCTGCTGATGATGGTCTGACCGAACTCGCCTGAATTAACTAGGAAAACGCCCCTTATGAATACCGCCGTCAACGCCAACGTAGTGCACGAATCCGAAGCCCAGCGCCAGCACGCCCGGGTCAAAATCCCGGCCAAGCTGCGGTTCTTCGGCCCAGACCGTACGCCGGTCGAAGCACGAGTGATCGACCTGTCCGCCGGTGGCCTGGCCTTCAACGCCGGTCAGCTGCCGCTCAAGGCTGGCGACGTGTACAAGGCCCGCCTGCAATTTGTCATCGACAACCTCGGCCTGGCCATGGACGTCGAATTGCAGGTGCGTTCCTACGATCGCCAGACCGGTCGCGCCGGTTGCCAGTTCCAGAACCTGGAGCCGCAGGACATCTCGACCCTGCGCCACCTGATCACTTCGCACCTGGCGGGCGATCTCGTCAGCATCGGCGAAATGCTCGCGACCCTGCAGCGCGACAACTTCACCAAGGCGCGCAAGAACAAGGACGGCGGCCATGGCATGAGCGCGTTCGGGCGCCTGAAAGCCGTGACGTTCAGCCTGGGGGTTTTCGTCGTCGGCGTGGCGGCGTTCGGTTTCATTTTCAAATCGGTGTACGGCATGTACTTCGTCAGCCACGCCCAGGCCGGTCTGGTCAGCGTGCCGGGCATCAACATCACCATGCCGCGCGACGGCACCGTGCAGAGCCTGGTCAAAGCCGACGGCGTGGCGGCCAAGGGCGCACCGCTGGCGACCTTCAGCACCAGCATGCTCGACGTGCTCAAGGGCCACCTGGAAGGCGATCAACTGGCGCCGGCCAAGGTCGAGGAACTGTTCGGCAAGCAAATGACCGGCACCCTGACTTCGCCGTGCGATTGCACCGTGGGCCAGCAACTGGTTGCCAACGGTCAGTACGCCAGCAAGGGCGATGTGATCTTCCAGCTGGTGCCGCGCAACACCGAAGCCAATGTCGAGGCGCGCTTCTCCTATCGCCAGTTCGGCGACGTGCTGCCAGGCACCGCCGTGCGCTTCCAGATCGCCGGTGAAGACAAGACCCGCACCGGCAAGATCGTCAGCAGCACCAGCCTGAAAAGCGCCGACCTGTCCTCCGACATCCGCGTGCTGATCCAGCCTGACGAAGCCCTGGACAGCACCCTCGCCGGCCGCCCGGTGGAAGTGAACAGCGACCGCGGCCCGAACCTGAACTGGCTGATCGACAAAGCCATGGCTGCTGGTCTGTAACCGGAGGACATGCCTGTGACTTCTATCCAAAGAACACCACAGTCCCTGTGGGAGCTGGCTTGCCAGCGATTGGATCAACTCGGTTTGTCTGATGCACCGCGGTGCCTGAATCGCTGGCAAGCCAGCTCCCACAAGGGCCATGCGTTGTGTGCACTGGCGCTTGCCGTCAGCCTCACCGGCTGCGCCGGCCTGCCCGACCAGCGCCTGGCCAACGAAGCCCTCAAGCGTGGCGACACCGCCACCGCCGCGGCGAACTACCAGCAGCTCGCAGACCTGGGCTACAGCGAAGCCCAGGTCGGTCTGGCCGATATCCAGGTGGACAGCCGTGACCCGGCGCAGATGAAGCAGGCCGAGGCCACTTACCGCGCCGCCGCCAGCGTCTCGCCCCGTGCCCAGGCACGCCTGGGTCGTCTGCTGGTGGCCAAGCCCGGCTCCACCGAAGCCGAACAGCACGAAGCCGAAGGCCTGTTGAAAAAGGCCTCGGCCGCCGGTGAAGGCAACACCCTGATTCCGCTGGCCATGCTGTACCTGCAATACCCGCACAGCTTTCCCAATGTGAATGCGCAGCAGCAGATCAGCCAATGGCGCGCCGAAGGCAAGCCGGAAGCGGGCCTGGCGCAAGTGCTGCTGTATCGCACCCAGGGCACCTACGACCAGCATCTGGATGACGTGGAAAAGATCTGCAAAGCCGCGATCAACACCACCGACATCTGCTACGTCGAACTGGCCACGGTCTATCAGAAAAAGGCCCAGCCGGAACAGCAGGCCGAGTTGATCAAGCAAATGCAGGCGGCCCACAGCCGCGGCACCGTCTCTGCTCAGCGCGTGGACAGCGTCGCTCGCGTGCTGGCCGATCCGACCCTGGGCAAGACCGACGAGAAAACCGCGCAGTCGCTGCTCGAACCGATCGCGCCGGGCTACCCGGCCTCGTGGGTGACACTCGCGCAACTGATCTACGACTTCCCGGAACTGGGCGACGTCGACCAGATGATGAAGTACCTGGACAACGGCCGCGCCGCCGACCAACCCCGCGCCGAGCTGTTGCTGGGCAAGCTGTACTACGAAGGGAAAATGGTCCCGGCCGACGCCAAGGTCGCCGAGGAACACTTCCAAAAAGCCGTCGGCCGTGAGGTCGCCGCCGATTACTACCTCGGCCAGATCTATCGCCGCGGTTACCTGGGCAAGGTCTATCCGCAGAAGGCTCTCGACCATCTGCTGACCGCTGCGCGCAACGGCCAGAACAGCGCCGACTTCGCCATCGCCCAGCTGTTTTCCCAAGGCAAGGGCACCAAACCCGACCCGCTCAACGCTTACGTCTTCAGCCAGTTGGCCAAGGCCCAGAACACTCCGCAGGCCACCGAGCTTGCGCAAACCATCGAAGCCCAGTTGCCGCCTGCGCAACTTGCCGAGGCCCAGCGCCTGTTGAAACAGGAACAGGCCAGTCGCGGTGCCTTGAGTCAGAACACGCTGCAACTGCACGCCCTGCAAGAAGAGGACGGCGAGGAAACCCTATGAAGTTGAATCCATTCGTACAAGCCGGTATCGGCCTGACATTCGCCGTGTTGTGGTCCTGCCCGACACTGGCGGCCATGACTGAAGAGCCGAAGAACTTCGGCCTGGACGTGAAAATCACCGGTCAGTCCGAAGACGACCGCGACCTGGGCACCCAGAGCGGCGGCGACGTCAATGGCGTGGGCCTGGATCTGCGTCCATGGATCTATGGCGAAAGCGGCGCGTGGAGCGCCTACGCCATGGGTCAGGCGGTGACCTCCACCGACATCATCGAGACCGACACCCTGCAACAGGCCGACGGCACCGAGACCACCGACAACGGCGATCGCAAGGCCAAGAAAAACTACCTGGCGATGCGCGAGTTCTGGGTCGGCTACAGCGGCTTCACGCCATACCCCGGCGAGATCCTCAAGTTCGGTCGCCAGCGCCTGCGCAACGACGACGGCCAATGGCGCGACACCAACATCGAAGCCCTGAACTGGACCTTCGACACCACCTTGCTGCGCGCCAACGCCGGTATCGCCGAACGTTTCAGCGAGTACCGCACCGACCTCAAGGAACTGTCGCCACAGGACAAGGACCGCCTGCACGCCTACGCCGATGCCGCGTACCAGTGGACCCCGGGCAACTGGGTCGGCATTCGCGGTCATCACACCCACGATGACGGCAAGCTCGACTACCCGACACCGGGTGAACCGGCCGACACCCTGG
This sequence comes from Pseudomonas sp. REP124, assembly GCF_020164475.1. Taxonomy (GTDB): domain Bacteria; phylum Pseudomonadota; class Gammaproteobacteria; order Pseudomonadales; family Pseudomonadaceae; genus Aquipseudomonas. The sequence goes on from NZ_JAIQWX010000021.1 coordinate 46,679, forward strand.
ACAAGAAACAGAACGGCGACATCAGCTGGCTGGGCCTTACCGCCGACAGCGACGCCTACAACTGGCGCAACACTAACCAGCTCAATTACTGGGGCAGCATCACCGGCATGAGCGGCGACCGCGACACGGTCAACCCGCTGAACGCCGATGGCACCGCGCCCGCCCAAGCCAAGCGCAGCGGCGATGTCGACGGCTGGGCCACCGACCTGGGCGTGCGCCTGCGTCTGGATCCGCAATGGCAAGTCGGTGCGGCCTACGCCCGTGCCAGCGCCGATTACGAACAGAACGGCCTGGAAAGCAACCGCTCGAACTTCACCGGTACCCGCTCGCGAGTCCATCGTTTCGGCGAGGCCTTCCGTGGCGAAATGAACAACCTGCAAACCGCCACGCTGTTCGGTTCGTGGATGCTCAACGACGAATACGACGCCAGCCTGATCTACCACAAGTTCTGGCGTGTCGACGGCAACAAGCCGGTGGGCAGCAACGGTATCGACGCGGTGCAGAACAACACCGACGACGTGACCGGCGCCGTGCTCTCCAGCACTTCGCTGCCGCTCAACGACGGTGAAAAAGACATGGGTCAGGAAATGGACCTGGTGGTCACCAAGTACTTCAAGCAAGGGCTGCTGCCGGCCTCGCTGAGCCAGGCGGTGGACGAGCCTTCGGCGCTGGTGCGTTTCCGTGGTGGCGTGTTCAAGCCGGGTGATGCCTACGGCAAAGAAGTCGATTCGTACATGCACCGCGCGTTCATCGACGTGATCTGGCGCTTCTGATGCACATTGCGAAGGGAGTCTCCCAGATGAATCATCAAGCCTTCAAAGGCTCGATCAGCCTGTTGGCCGGCGCGATGCTGCTGGCCAGCATGAGTGCCTTCGCCAATGTGGAGCCGGCCTCTCAACCAGGCAAACCGGCAACCATGGCCAAAGAGCTGCAACAGGCCAAGACCTACACCGTCACCAGCGCACCCACTGCGCCGCTGGAAATGAGTGCGCCGAAACTGCCGGACCTTTCGGGCTACACCGCCGAGGCCATCGCCGCCAAAGTGGTGCGCAGCAAGGCCGGCAAGATCAGCGTGCGCCGGATGATGCAGGAAGACGCCCTGAAAGACTTCATTGGCGGCGACAACAAGATGGCCGAATGGGTGGTGCGTCAGCACGGCATCCCTCAGGCGATCTTCGTCGACGACGGCTACATGAACCTCAAGGACCTGGCGAAGAAACTGCCCAAGCAGTATTTCAGCGAAACCTCGCCGGGGGTGTTCCTGGCCAAATTGCCGATCGTGGTCGGTCAGCACGGCATCCTCGAAATCGACAAGCAGACTCAGGAATTGCGCCTGTCCCAGGAGGCCGGCTCGTTCCTGGTCAACGACGGTCAGCTGTTTGTGCGTGACACCAAAATCACCGGCTGGCGCGAGAAGGAAAACGGTCCGGCGACATTCCGTTCGCCCAAGGAATTTCGCCCGTTCCTGCTGGCCTGGGGTGGTACCGAGACCTACATCGCCAACAGCAAGATGGCCAGCTTCGGCTACGCCAACAGTAAGTCCTACGGCGTGAGTATTTCCCAGTACACGCCGAACATGGCCAAGGTGCTCAAGCGCCCTGAACCGACCGGCTGGATCGTCGGCTCCGAGTTCTCGGACATGTGGTACGGCTTCTACTGCTACGAGACCACGGGCTTTGTGGTCAAGGGCAACACCTACAAGGACAACATCGTCTACGGCATCGACCCCCACGACCGTTCCCACGGTCTGATCATTGCCGAGAACACGGTGTACGGAACGAAGAAGAAGCACGGGATCATCATCTCCCGCGAGGTCAACGACAGCTTCATCTTCAACAACCGCACCTACGACAACAAGCTGTCGGGCATCGTGATCGACCGTAACAGCGTCAACAACGTGATTGCCCACAACGAGGTCTATCAGAACCACACCGACGGCATCACCCTCTACGAGAGTGCCGACAACCTGCTGTGGGGCAACAAGGTGCTGAGCAACCGCCGTCACGGCATCCGCATTCGTAACAGCGTGAACATTCGCCTCTACGAAAACGTCGCCATGGCCAACGGCCTGACCGGTGTCTACGGGCACATCAAGGACCTGACCGACACCGACCGTGACATCAAGCTCGACCCGTTCGACGCCCAGGTCTCGCTGATCGTGGTCGGCGGCGAATTGGCGGCCAACGGCAGCGGCCCTCTGTCCATCGACTCGCCGTTGAGCGTGGAGCTGTATCGCGTGTCCATGCTCGCGCCGACCAAATCCAGCGGCATCAGCTTCAACGGGATTCTCGGCGAGCGCCAGGATGAAATTCTCGACCTGCTGGTGCGCCAGCAGAAAGCCGTGCTGATCGACCCTGTCGAACGCCAGACCGAAATGCGGGACTGAGGATAATTTTATGCACCCACACCTGATCAAATTACTCAGCCTGTCGGCCCTGACCGCCGGCATTCTCGCCGCCAGCACTGGTGCTCGTGCGGATGAAGCTGCCGGTAACATAAGCCCGCCGAAGTTCTCTGCAGAACCGTGCTGCAGCCTGTGCCCCGCCGCCCACGATGCGAAGAACTACACCACCCGCTACCAGCAGAACTTCACCACGCTGGTGCAGGCCCAGGGCGACTGGCTGTTCCGGACTCAGGAAGACTTGCGCACCGAATTCGACACCACACCTGCCGGCTACAAGCGCATGAAGCAGCTGCACGATGCGTTCAAGAGCAAGGGTGTGGAACTGGTGGTCGTCTACCAGCCGACCCGTGGCCTGGTGAACCGCAACAAGCTGAACCCGGCCGAGAAAGCCAGCTTCGATTTCGACAAGGCGCTGCGCAACTACAAGACCATGCTCGGCCGTTTCGCCGCCATGGGCTACGTGGTGCCGGACCTCTCGCCGCTGACCAATGAGCAACTGCCGGACACCCTGCCCGCCCACGACTTCTACTTCCGCGGCGACCAGCACTGGACTCCGTACGGCGCCCAACGCACTGCGAAGATCGTCGCCGAAAAGGTCAAGCAGCTGCCTGAGTTCGCCGACATTCCAAAGCGTGAATTCGAGACCCACAAGTCGGGTCGCATGGGCAAGACCGGAACATTGCACAACATGGCCGGTCAACTCTGTGGCACCAGCTACGCGATCCAGTACATGGATCAGTTCACCACCGAGCCCAAGGGCGAGGCAGGCGACGGCGATCTGTTCGGCGATTCCGGCAACCCGCAGATCACCCTCGTGGGCACCTCCCACAGTGGCAAGAACTACAACTTCGCCGGCTTCCTCGAAGAGGCCATCGGCGCCGACATTCTCAACGTGGCGTTCCCCGGCGGCGGCCTGGAAGGTTCGATGCTGCAGTACCTGGGCAGCGACGAGTTCCAGAAGAACCCGCCGAAGATTCTCATCTGGGAATTCTCGCCGCTCTACCGCCTGGACCAGGAAACCATCTACCGCCAGATGATGGCGCTGCTGGACAACGGTTGCGAAGGCAAGGATGCACAGATGTCCGGCAGCACCACGCTTAAGCCGGGCAAGAACGAACTGATGGTCAACAGCAAAAACCTGAACCTGCAGAACAGCAGTCACCAGGTCGACATCCGCTTCGCCGACACCTCGGTGAAAACCCTGCAAGCCACCCTCTGGTACATGAACGGGCGCCACGAGGACATCAAGATCGAGAAACCGGAAACCTCCGAAACCGACGGGCGTTTCGCCTTCGAGTTGCGTACCGACGAAGACTGGGCCTCGCAGAACCTGCTGGCCGTTGAAGTCCAGGGCCCGGAAGCGGGCGCCGCGCCACAGAAGGTCGAAGCGAAAATCTGCAAACGCAACGTATTCCCCGGCGCCGAGCAGCGCACTGCTTCAGTCGGGCAATGAGGTCTGCCATGCGAAATCCGAAACTTGCCAATCTGTTGGCACCGACCCTGCTGAGCCTGGCGATGTTCGCCGGGGCGACCCAGGCGGCCGCGCCCTTGCGTCCGCCACAGGGTTACTTTGCGCCTATCGAGAAGGTCAAAACCGGCGACGGCGGCGAAGGCTGCGAAGCCATGCCGACGCCGTATACCGGCTCGCTGCAATTTCGCAGCAAGTACGAAGGCTCGGACAAGGCCCGAGCGACCCTGAACGTGCAATCGGAAAAAGCCTTCCGCGACAGCACCGCCGACATCACCAAGGTCGAGCGCGGCACCGCCAAGCGAGTGATGCAGTTCATGCGCGACGGTCGTCCGGAGCAACTGGAGTGCACGCTCACCTGGCTCACCGCCTGGGCCCAGGCCGATGCGTTGATGTCCAAGGACTTCAATCACACCGGCAAGTCGATGCGCAAATGGGCGCTGGGCAGCATGGCGTCGTCGTACCTTCGCCTGAAGTTCTCCGACTCCCATCCGCTGGCCAACCATCAGCAGCAGGCGCAGTTGATCGAAGCCTGGTTCAGCAAGATGGCCGATCAGGTGGTCAGCGACTGGGACAACCTGCCGCTGGAGAAAACCAACAACCATTCGTACTGGGCCGCCTGGTCGGTGATGGCAACGTCCATCGCCACCGATCGTCGCGACCTGTTCGATTGGGCGGTGAAGGAGTTCAAGGTCGGCGCCAACCAGATCGACGCCCAGGGTTACTTGCCCAACGAACTCAAGCGCCAGCAACGCGCCCTCGCCTACCACAACTACGCCTTGCCGCCGCTGGCGATGATCGCCAGCTTCGCTCAGGTCAACGGTGTGGACCTGCGCCAGGAAAACAACGGCGCGCTGAAACGCTTGGGTGATCGCGTACTTGCCGGGGTTAAAGACCCGGATGAATTCGAGCAGAAGAACGGCAAGAAACAGGACATGACCGACCTGAAAGAGGACATGAAATTCGCCTGGCTCGAACCGTTCTGCAGCCTCTACAGCTGCTCGGCGGATGTGCTGGAGAAGAAGCATGAAATGCAACCGTTCAAGACCTTCCGCCTGGGTGGGGACCTGACCAAGGTTTATGACCCTTCACGCGAGAAGGGAAACAAAGGTTCGTAGGAGCGAGGCTTGCCCGCGAAGAACGATGACACGGTTCATCAGTTTCACCGCGTGATGGCTTTCGCAGGCAAGCCTTGCTCCTACAAAGGCTGTATCGAGTTTGAGTATGTGAGTTACCCCCCGATTTTCTGTGGGGGGTTTGGGGGGGCCGTGGGCCCTTGACTGTTGGTTAAACAAGGAGAGATCGGGATGGTTTTCTCATCCAACGTGTTCCTGTTTCTGTTCTTGCCGATCTTTCTCGGCTTGTACTACCTGAGCGGGCAACGCTATCGCAATCTGCTGCTGCTGATTGCCAGCTACGTGTTCTATGCCTGGTGGCGTGTGGACTTTTTGGCGCTGTTCGCAGCCGTCACATTGTGGAACTACTGGATCGGCCTGAAAGTCGGTGCCGCAGGAGTGCGCACCAAACCGGCGCAGCGCTGGCTGCTGCTCGGCGTGGCCGTCGACCTGTGCATCCTGGGCTACTTCAAGTACGCCAACTTCGGCGTCGACAGCATCAACGCGATGATGACGTCGGTGGGCCTGGAGCCGTTCATCCTGACCCACGTGCTGCTGCCGATCGGTATCTCGTTCTACATCTTCGAGTCCATCAGCTACATCATCGACGTCTACCGTGGCGACACTCCGGCGACCCGCAACCTGATCGACTTCGCGGCGTTCGTGGCGATCTTCCCGCACCTGATCGCCGGCCCCGTGCTGCGTTTCCGCGACCTGGCCGATCAGTTCAACAACCGCACCCATACCCTCGACAAGTTCTCCGAGGGCTGCACGCGGTTCATGCAGGGTTTCATCAAGAAGGTCTTCATCGCCGACACCCTCGCGGTGGTGGCCGACCATTGCTTCGCCCTGCAAAACCCGACCACGGGCGATGCCTGGCTCGGCGCCCTGGCGTACACCGCGCAGCTGTATTTCGACTTCTCCGGCTACAGCGACATGGCGATCGGTCTGGGTCTGATGATGGGTTTCCGCTTCATGGAAAACTTCAAGCAGCCCTACATCAGCCAGTCGATCACCGAGTTCTGGCGCCGCTGGCACATCAGCCTGTCGACCTGGCTGCGCGACTACCTCTACATCACTCTGGGCGGTAATCGCAAAGGCACGCTGACCACCTATCGCAACCTGTTCCTGACCATGCTGCTCGGTGGTCTGTGGCACGGCGCGAACATCACCTACATCGTCTGGGGTGCGTGGCACGGCATGTGGCTGGCGATCGAGAAAGCCATCGGCCTGAACACCTCGCCGCGCAGCTTCAACCCGATCCGCTGGGCGCTGACTTTCCTGCTGGTGGTGATGGGCTGGGTGATCTTCCGTGCCGAGAACCTGCACGTCGCCGGCCGCATGTACGGCGCGATGTTCAGCTTCGGCGACTGGAATCTGTCGGAACTCAATCAGGCCAGCCTCACCGGTCTGCAAGTCGCGACCCTGATCGTGGCCTACGTGACCCTGGCGTTCTTCGGTCTGCGCGATTTCTACAGCAACCAGCCACCGGTCAAGACCAAGCCTGAAGTGAATGTCGATGCCGACGGCCCGGCTGCCGCAACCGCCGGCACCATCAAGGCCGTGCCTGGGGATAACCCGACCAGCATCCATCAGCCTGGCTACACCGTTGGCGTCGAAGCCCAGGTGCAACCGGCCTATTGGACTGCGGACTGGTCGCGCTACGTGATGCGCGCCCTGGTGTTGCTGCTGTTCATCGCCTCGATTCTCAAACTCTCGGCGCAAAGCTTCTCGCCGTTCCTTTACTTCCAGTTCTGAGGGATCTGACCATGACCCGCTCATTACGCATCTTCTACATCGCCCTGTTCCTGGTGACCCTGCTCGCCCTGGGCCTGTGGTCGGTTCGCAGCTTCCTGGGCTTCAGCACCAATGCTGACGCGACGGTGCTCAACGGCCGCTGGACCAAGGCGGTGGAGACCCACTACGACGACGAGTTTCCGATCAAGCGCCTGGGTACCAACCTCTGGGCGGCGCTGGACTTCAAGCTGTTCAACGAAGGTCGTCCGGGTGTGGTGCTCGGCCGCGACCAGTGGCTGTACAGCGATGAGGAATTCCACCCGAGCGTCAACGAAGAGCTGAACCTGCAAGGCAACTACGCGCTGGTCGAAGGCGTGCGCCAGACCCTCAAAGCAAAAGGTATCCAGTTGGTGATGGCAGTGGTGCCGGCCAAGGTGCGCCTGTACCCGGAACATCTGGGCGAGGTGAAACCGGCGAGCATTCACGCCAACCTCTACCAGGATTTCCACAAGCGTCTGGCCGCCGATCGTATCCCGGCACCTGACCTGCTCGGCCCGCTGCAATCGGCCAAGCAGAACGGCAAGCAGGTGTTCCTGCGCACCGACACCCACTGGACTCCGGAAGGCGCCGAGATCGCCGCCAACCGCCTGGCCAGGACCATCGCCGACAAGTACCCGCTGAGCGGCGAACCGCAGAACTTCGTTACCGAACCTGCGGAGAAGGTCACGCACAAGGGCGACCTGCGCCTGTTCCTGCCGCTGGACCCGCTGTTCGAAAACATGATGCCGGCGCAGGAATCCCTGCAGAAGCGCAACACCGTGGCGGCTGAAGGCCAACCGGCCGGCGACGACGCGCTGTTCGCCAACACCGAAGTGCCTGTCGCGCTGGTCGGCACCAGCTACAGCGCCAACCCGAACTGGAACTTCGTCGGCGCGCTCAAGCAGGCCCTGCACAGCGACGTGGTCAGTTACGCCGAAGACGGCCACGGTCCGATTCTGCCGATGCTCAGTTACCTGAAAAGTGATGCCTTCAAGAACAGCCCGCCTCAGGTGCTGATCTGGGAGTTCCCTGAACGTTATCTGCCTGTGAACAACGAAATCGGCGACGCCGACCCGCAGTGGGTCGCAGAGCTCAAGCAAGCCGGCGCGCGCCAACAGAACGTAGCTGTAAACACTAAATCCGAGACGCCCGACCGGGCGCAAAACTGAAAGAGAGAGGTACTACCATGACTTTCAAAACTACTCCTCGTCGTCTCGCCAAGACCTTTGCACTGGTTGCTGGTATGAGTGTGCTCTCGATGCAGGCCTTCGCCGGTGGCGATGCGGCGCTGTACGGCCCGACCGCGCCGAAAGGCTCGTCCTTCGTGCGTATCTACAACGCCAGCAACAGTGAGGTCAGCGCCACCGTGGGCAGCACCAACCTGAGCGATGTCGCGCCGCTGTCGAGCAGTGACTTCAGCTTCATGCCCGGCGGCGACTACAGCGCCAAGGTCGGCAGCCAGACCGTACCGGTGAAACTGGCCAGCGATCACTATTACACCCTGGTCAACAACGCCAGCGGCGCGCCGCAACTGATCGAAGAGCCGCCGTTCAAGAACAAACAGAAATCGTTGGTACGCGTGCAGAACCTCAGCGACAAGGCGCTGACCCTGAAGACCGCCGACGGCAAGACCGACGTGGTGCCGAACGTCGCGGCCAAAGGCCGTGGCGAACGTGAAATCAACCCGGTGAAAGTCAGCCTGGCGCTATACGATGGCGCAACGAAAGTCGGCGACGTGAAACCGGTCGCCCTGGAACGCGGTGAAGCCGCCGTGCTGTACGTCACCGGCAGCGGCAGCAGCCTGTCGCCGGTCTGGGTAAAACGCCCGGTGTCGACGCGCTAATCAATTTTCACGGCTTGACAACGCTCCTGTAGGAGCACGGCTTGCCGGCGAAGGGGCCCTTGAGACCGCCTTCGCAGGCAAGCCTGGCTCCAACAGGGACGGGGTGTCAGGCCGGACACAGTACAAAAACCAGAGTGCAACGACCCAATGCTCGTCGCTCTGACCAAACGATTTTCAAGGAGTAACAACATGATTCCGGTGATTTTGTCAGGTGGTAGCGGTTCCCGTCTCTGGCCGCTGTCGCGCAAGCAATTCCCGAAACAGTTCCTGGCCCTGACCGGCGAGCACACCCTGTTCCAGCAGACCCTGGAACGCCTGGTGTTCGAAGGCATGGACGCGCCGATCGTGGTCTGCAACAAGGACCACCGCTTCATCGTCAACGAGCAGCTGGCCGCCCGCAAACTGGAAACCCAGCGCATCCTGATGGAGCCGTTCGGGCGCAACACCGCGCCAGCGGTCGCGCTGACCGCGATGATGCTGGTCAATGAAGGTCGCGACGAGCTGATGCTGGTGCTGCCGGCCGACCACGTGCTGGACGATCAGAAAGCCCTGCAACGCGCCCTGGCCCTGGCCACCGTCGCCGCCGAGAACGGCGAAATGGTGCTGTTCGGCGTGCCGGCCACCAAACCGGAAACCGGCTACGGCTACATCAAGTCGACCAACGATTCGCTGCTGCCCGAAGGCGTCAGCCGCGTCTCGCACTTCGTCGAGAAACCTGACGTGAAGCGTGCCACCGAGTTCGTCCAGTCCGGCGGTTATTTCTGGAACAGCGGCATGTTCCTGTTCCGCGCCAGTCGCTTCCTGGAAGAGCTGAAAAAACACGATCCGGACATCTACGACAACTGCCTGCTGACCCTGGAACGCAGCGAGCAGGACATGGACACCGTGAGCTTCGACGAAGCCACCTTCGCCTGCTGCCCGGACAACTCCATCGACTACTCGGTGATGGAAAAGACCCAGCGCGCCTGCGTGGTGCCGCTGACCGCCGGCTGGAGCGATGTCGGCTGCTGGTCGTCGCTGTGGGAAGTCAATGAGAAAGACGCCAACGGCAATGTCACCAAGGGCGATGTGGTGGTGCAGGACAGCAAGAACTGCATGATCCACGGCAACGGCAAACTGGTGTCGGTGATCGGCCTGGAAAACATCGTGGTGGTCGAAACCAAGGACGCCATGATGATCGCGCACAAGGACAAGGTCCAAGGCGTGAAACAGATGGTCAACACCCTCAACGAGCAGGGTCGCAGCGAAACCCAGAACCACTGCGAAGTCTATCGTCCGTGGGGTTCCTACGACTCGGTGGACATGGGCGGCCGCTTCCAGGTCAAGCACATCTCGGTCAAGCCGGGCGCGTGCCTGTCGCTGCAGATGCATCATCACCGTGCCGAGCACTGGATCGTCGTCAGCGGCACCGCCGAAGTGACCTGCGATGAAAACGTGTTCCTGCTGACCGAAAACCAGTCGACCTACATCCCGATCGCCTCGGTCCACCGCCTGCGCAACCCGGGCAAGATCCCGCTGGAAATCATCGAAGTGCAATCGGGCAGCTACCTAGGCGAGGACGATATCGAGCGGTTCGAAGACATCTACGGGCGCTCGACGCCGATTGAGCGTGGTGTGTCGGTGAAGACGATCGCGCAGTAAGTTTCGGCAAGACCTTGAGCCCCTGACCGGCCTGCCGCGTTCCCTATCCGCGGTGGGTTGGTCAGGGGATTTTTTTGGCCTCAGTTTTTGTGTTGTCTGTCAGGGCCTCATCGCGGGCAAGCCCGCTCCCACAGGGTTCTGTTGGGGGACATGGATTGCATTCACACCGCAGATCCTTGTGGGAGCGGGCTTGCCCGCGATGAGTCCCTCACATCCACCACAAAAAAACAGCCCATCGCCAACCCCACCCACCCTTAGGTAGGATGGCCTTCTTCTTCCCCGAGGTCTGTGCGACATGCTCATCGGCATCCTGCTGGTCATCACCTGGGTGATCCTGTTGCTGCGCTATCCGGCAAAGGCCTTGCCGGTTTCCCTGGCGGCCGCGATCGGCCTGGGCCTGGTCGCCACCTGGGTGGTCTGGATGGATCACCGCGAACTCAAGCAATTGCAACGCCTGGAGCTGCGCATCAGCTACGCGCCGCAACAATGCCCCGCCGACCGTCCGCTGAAACTCACCATGAAAAACGGCAACGACGTACCGCTAACCGAGTTGCGCTGGAGGGTGGCGGCCTACGCGCCGGGCGACACCGTCAACCTCGCCGATAACCAATACACCGCCCCACGCTACCGTGGCCCCGGCGAATTGCAGGCCGGTGATAGCTGGGACGACTGCCTGCCGCTGCCACCGCTGCGCGCCGGCTACCGTGCGGAAACCCTGGAGTTTCGCGCCGAGCGTTTGCAAGGCAGCTTCTCCGACTGATCCCTTTTCCCTTCTGATTGCACAAGGACCGCGCCATGCCCGTTGCGTTGATTACAGGCTGTTCCAGCGGCATCGGCCGCGCCCTGGCCGATGCCTTCCAGGTCGCCGGCTACAAAGTCTGGGCCACCGCCCGCAAGCCTGAAGACGTGGCGATGCTGGCCGCCGCCGGTTTCACCGCCGTGCAACTGGACGTCAACGATGGCCAGGCCCTCGAGCAATTGAGCGAGCGGATCAACCAGCAACATGGCGGCCTCGATGTGCTGATCAACAACGCCGGTTACGGCGCCATGGGGCCGTTGCTCGATGGCGGCGTGCATGCGATGCAGCGCCAGTTCGAAACCAATGTGTTCGCCATCGTCGGCGTGACCCGCGCGCTGTTCCCGGTGCTGCGTCGAGCCAAGGGGATCGTGGTCAACGTCGGCAGCGTGTCCGGTGTGCTGGTCACGCCGTTCGCCGGCGCCTATTGCGCGTCCAAGGCCGCCGTGCATGCCCTGAGCGATGCCCTGCGCATGGAACTGGCGCCGTTCGGCGTGCGGGTCATGGAAGTGCAGCCCGGCGCCATTGCCTCCAGTTTTGCCAAGAACGCCGGCCATGAAGCCGAGCAACTGATCAGCGAACAATCGCCGTGGTTTCCGCTGCGTGAAGGCATTCGTGCGCGGGCTCGGGCGTCTCAGGATAAACCGACACCGGCCAGCGAATTTGCCGCCGGATTGCTCAAGGCCGTGCAGCAGAGCAAACCGCCGAGGTTGATTCGCCTGGGCAACGGCAGCCGCGCGTTGCCGCTGCTGGTGACCTTGTTGCCCAAGGGGTTGCTGGAATCGACGTTGATGAAGCGGTTCGGGTTGCGTGGGCAGCTGTAACGCTGTCCCCCTGTAGGAGCGAGCATGCTCGCGATGGTCGTCAACGATAAAACGGGAAATCTGATGCCCCGCGGTGTCTTTGCGTTCATCGCGAGCATGCTCGCTCCTACAGAATTCATGTTGGGTTGACGACAACGGTGCAGGTAATCCCCGCCGCCAACAGCACCCCTTCCGGCACTTCATCGATGTGGATTCGCACCGGCACCCGTTGTGCCAGGCGCACCCAGTTGAAGGTCGGGTTGACGTCGGCGATCAGCTCGCGGCTTTCCGGGTTGTCGCGGTCGTAGATGCCCCGGGAGATGCTCTCCACATGGCCCTTCAGCACTTCGCCACTCATCAGCTGCATATCGGCCTTATCGCCAACTCGCACATGAGGCAACTTGGTCTCTTCGAAAAAGCCGTAGACCCAGAACGAGTTCATGTCGACCACGGCCATTTTCGCTTCGCCGATGCGCGCATAGTCGCCGCGATGGACGTTCAGGTTGGTGACGTAACCGTCCACCGCCGCCCGGACCTCGGTGCGCTTTAGATTGAGCTGGGCCGCTTCCAGTTGCGCCTGGGCCTGTTGATAGTCGGCCAGCGCCGAGTCGGCGATGTTGCTCGCATCGTCGCGGTTTTCCTTGGAGATCACCAGGTTATCCAGGTCCGCACGGCGATGGGCGTTGACCTTGCGCATCTCCCAGGTCGCCTTGCGCGACGCCACCAGCGACTGCGCCTGCTTGACCGCCAGACGATAGTGCTCGGGATCGATCTGCATCAGCAGGTCGCCCTTCTTCACCAGCTGGTTGTCCCGCACCGGCACGTTCACCACTTCGCCGGTGACATCGGCGGCCACGTTGATGATGTCGGCGCGCACGCGCCCGTCACGGGTCCAGGGCGTTTGCATGTAATGCACCCACAGGGTCCGGCCGATCCATATCGCCAGGGCCAGTACCAGCAGGGTCGCAAGCAGGCTGAAAAGCTTTTTCATCAGGGCGTTCTCAAGGGTAGACAGTCAGCGCCATCGCGCCGAACAGACAGGTAAACAGACTCAGGCGCAGCAGCGCCGGGTGCCAGAAGAAGCGGTACAGATCGAGACCTGAAAAAAACCGGTCCAGACCCCAGGCCAGCGCCGCGGCAAGCAGAAACATCAGGGTCATGGTCGGCATGTACACGCCGTGGAAGGCGATTTCACGGGGCATGTTCGAGTCCTTGGGGCTGGGTCGCCCGGGCGTATTGCGACAGTGGCGATTGCGGGTCCAGCAGCGAAGTGCGGATGAAGTGCAGGTAGCTTTTCACCCGACGCAACGCCGAGGTGTCGAAGTGCGGGGCGAAGGGTTCGTCGGTGGCCTGCACGCGACTGATCGCATGATCGACCGCCACCAGTGCACGCTCCAGATTGCTTTGCCCCAGTTGCAGGAACAGTCGCACCAGCGCGCGGCCCATCACCCGGATCGACTGGCGCCACGGCTGGGTTTCGGCATAGGCCGGGTGCACCGGCAACGTCGCCTGTTCCTTGCGCAATTCGATAATCGCGTGGCCGACCTCCAGCACCACGAACATCCAGCGCAGCAGATTGCGCTGTACCTGCGGCTGCCCCGCCGCGAAGCCATAGGCCTGGTGCACCAGGTCGCGGGTGCGGCTTTCGAAACTCGACGCCAGGCCCTTGAGCTTGCCGCTGATGGCGTACACCACCTGGCCGCGCAGATCCTGTTCCAGCCGGCACCACAACCAGCGGCTGTTGGGCGGCAGAATGATCGCACCCGCCGCCGCGCACACCAGCATGCCGATCACCATGGCGATGTAGTCGTTGATGAAGGTGTAAGGGTTGTAGATGGTCAGGTTGTCCGGCACCGAACCGATGCTGAAGAAGATCAGCAAGCCCACCCCGACCCCGGCGTATTGCGGCCGCGAGGAGAGGAAAGCGCCGAGCACGAATACCGGTGCCAGCATCACGCACAGCAAGGGGAAACCATCGATGTGCGGGAAGATGAAAAACATCTCGGCGAAACCGATCAGCGCCCCGAGGAAGGTGCCGCAGGCCATCTGGAAAGCCATGCGTTTCGGGTTCGGCGTGGCGGCGGACAGGCCGACGGTAGCGGCGGCCACCAGGGTCATGGTCGCCCCGCTCGGCCAGGCGGTGGCCACCCAGTAGCTGCCCAGCACCAGCAGAATGAACGACGCGCGAATGCCCGAAGCGGCGGCCGCCAGCCAGTTGGTCTGCGGGGTGAAAGGCTCGTCCCATTGCTCGCGCTCGTGGCTGTGATCGGCCAGGGAAGCGTGGGTCTGTGCATAACTGTGCAAGTCGTCGACGAAGCGGTAGAGCAGTTCGTAGGCGGTGTGGAAATCCAGCAGTTCGGCGTCGCTCGGCTGGCTCGCCTGGAAGGTTGCTCGCAGGCTGCGCACCCGTGCCGGCAAGCCTTCCTTGTAGGCGCTCAGAGCGGTGACCAGACGCGCCGCATCGGCGCTGGTCAGGGCGCGACCGCTGAAGCCGTCGAGCACTTCGGCCAGGTCCTGCAGCCCCGGTTTGATCGCTGCGGCCGCTTGCTCGCTGCAACTGCCGCGCAAGCGTTCGAGCAATTGATGCAGGGCATTGAAACGGGTGCTGATGCCCATGAATTCGCTGTTCAGCCGACTGAGTCGACCGTTGCGCCGACGCATGTGCGGGTCTTCGAACACGGTAACGCTGCGCAGGCTTTCCAGGCCCACCGCTTCGGCGATGAAGCGCACGTTGCCGGCCTCGAACGCCTCCTGTTTGCTGCGCCCGCGCAGGCCGTCGGTGACGAACAAAGCGAACACGCCGAAGCGCTGGTACAGGGCGTTACGCATGGCGGCGCTGGAGGTTTGCGGCAGGATCGCGGCGCTGACCAGGGTCGAGCAGAGAATGCCCAGGGAGATTTCCAGCACCCGCCACACCGCCATCATGAAGGCGCCGTCGGGATGGGCCAGGGCCGGCAATCCGACCATCGCCGCGGTGTAACCGGCCAGCACAAAACCGTAGGCGCGGAAGTTGCGACTGCGCGCAGCCCCCGCCGAGCAGACCCCGACCCAGATCGCCAACGCGCCGAGGAACAGTTCGGTGTTCTGCGCGAACAGAGCCATCAGCGCCACCATCAGCGCCGACCCGGCCAGGGTGCCGAGGAAGCGATAGAAGCTCTTGGCGAAAACCTGGCCGGATTGCGGCTGCATGACGATGAACACGGTGATCATCGCCGTGCGCGGCTGCGGCAGCTCAAGGCGCATGGCCAGCCAGAGCGTGAGGAACGCGGCGATCAGCACCTTGAAGATATACACCCAGGTCACGCCATCGCTGCGTGCCCAGTCAAAGAAACCCCGGCGCCATTCGAGGGAGTGGAGCCAGCGCAGAGGGGCGGGCATGGGGATCATGGGAACCTGCTCAATGAAATTCGTCCAGACACAGAGGAACCCTGTGGGAGCGGGCT